>CAZCSY010000030.1:0-15772 GCA_964501505.1 uncultured Planctomycetia bacterium | reverse complement strand
TCGGCGACGACATCGCCTGGATGCGGGTGGACTCCGACGGCGCGCTGTGGGCGATCAATCCGGAGGCCGGATTCTTCGGCGTGGCGCCGGGCACAAATTCAAAGACCAACCCCAATGCCATGGCGACGGTGCGCAAGAATACCATCTTCACGAACGTGCTCTTGAAGAAGGATTTTACCGTCTGGTGGGAAGACGGCGATGAGGCGGCGCCCAAAGAGGGCATCGACTGGAAGGGTCGGTCCTGGAAGCCGGGGCAGAAGGACGAGAAGGGAAATAGCATCAAGGGCGCCCATCCGAACAGCCGTTTCACGGTGCCGGCGTCTCAGTGTCCGTCTATCTCATTCCGCCTGGAGCACCACCACGGCGTGCCGATCTCGGCGATCGTCTTCGGCGGCCGGCGTGCGCACGTGGCCCCTCTCGTCTATGAGAGCTTCAGTTGGGAGCACGGCGTGTACGTCGGCGCGACCATGACTTCGGAGCGCACGGCCGCGCAGTTCGGCAAGATCGGCGAGGTGCGGCGCGACCCCATGGCCATGCTCCCCTTCTGCGGTTACCACATGGGCGATTATTTCGACCACTGGCTGGAGATGGGCAAGAAGATGGAAAGGCCGCCCAAGATCTTCCACGTGAACTGGTTCCGGGTGGATGAAGACGGCAGATTCCTGTGGCCGGGCTACGGCGAGAACCTACGGGTCCTGGAGTGGATCCTTGACCGGTGCAACGATAAGGTCCAGGCCCGGCGCACGCCCATCGGCTTCGTGCCGACGCCCGACGGCCTGGACATGACCGGCCTCGATCTCGCCGGCCAGGACGTCGCTAAGCTGTTGGATATGGACCGCTTCGAATGGCTCCAGGAGATGGAAGGTCAGAAAGAGTTCCTGAAGAAGTTTGGCGACCGCCTCCCGAGAGAGATCTGGCGCGAATGGGAAGAGCAGAACAAGCGTCTGCAGGAATAACGATGGTGAAGAGTCGCGTGGTGACGAAGACGGAGCTGCCGGGCGTGCCGCTGATGCGGCGGGGCAAGGTGCGGGACGTCTATGACCTGGGCGATGAGCTGCTTGTGGTCGCGACGGACCGGATTTCGTGCTTTGACGTGGTGCTCGGCTGCGGCATCCCGGAAAAGGGGCGGGTCCTGACGGCCATCTCGCTCTTCTGGTTCGATTTTCTGCGCGACGTCACCGAGAGCCACTTCCTGACCGCCGATGTCGATAAGTATCCGCCGGAGCTGGCGCGCTATAAGGATATCCTGCGGGACCGCTCGATGCTCGTCAAGAAGGCCCAGCCCTTGGCGGTCGAGTGCATCGTGCGCGGTTATCTGTCGGGCTCCGGCTGGAAAGAGTACACGGCCAAGCAGTCGGTGTGCGGGATCCGTCTGCCGGCCGGCCTGAAGGAATCCGGGAAGCTCCCCGCGCCCCTCTTCACGCCGTCCACGAAGGCCGACGCCGGCCATGACATCAACATCGACGAGAAGGCCACGCGCGCGCTCGTCGGGGACGAGGCCTTCGAGACGATCAAGAAGAAGAGCATCGCCCTCTATGCGAAGGCGGCCGATTATGCGGCCGGCAAGGGGGTTATCATCGCGGACACGAAGTTTGAATTCGGTCGCTTCAGCGACCGGCTGATCCTTATCGACGAGGTCCTGACGCCGGACTCTTCGCGCTTCTGGCCTCAGGAGGGGTATCTGCCCGGCAGGTCCCAGCCCAGCTTTGACAAGCAGTTCATGCGCGACTACCTTGAGGGGCTCTCTTGGGACAAGACGCCGCCGGCACCCGACATCCCCGCGGATATCATCGCCAAGACGACTCAGAAGTATCTGCGCGCCCTCGCAATCCTGACGCAATAGCCCTTCTTATGGAGTTTGTCCTCCGGGGTTCCTTCATCGAGCTCGATAACCTGCTCAAGCATATCGGGTGGGCGCCGCACGGCGCTGCCGCCAAGGCGTTGATCCGGCAGGGCGCCGTCCAGGTCAACGGCCGGCCCGAATCGCGCGTCCGACGCAAGCTGAGGGCAGGCGACACCGTCACCTTCCAGAACAACTCTCTTGTCCTTGTTTAGGCGCAACTGACCTTCCTCCCCGACAATTTCTCTATTTTTTTCTTGAGTTGCACCGTCTTTGATATAAAATGTTGATAAGGAGAAAGATACGATAGTTTGCGGCGGTCTTTCTGGGTAGATCGCACATTCTGCAAGAGGGGTTTTATGTCTCTGCAGGTCAAAATAGAAGAACGGGAACCGGGTGTCTACGTCGTGGCGCCGACGGGAGAGGTCAATACCGACACCTATTTGGAGTTGGAGAACAAGGTGAACGGGATCCTCCCGAAGGCCAAGGCCGTCATCTTTGAGCTCAAGGACATGACGTACATCAGCAGCATGGGCCTGAGTGTCCTTTTCCGCGTGAAGCAGAAGTTGGCCGGGCAGCAAGGTAAGTTCCTTTGGGTGCATCCACAACTGCAGGTCCAGAAGGTCTTTGACGTCATGAAGGTGCTGTCGGATGCGATGGTGGCCAGCCTCGAGGAGGCCGATGAGTATCTGGATTCTTTTCTCGACGGCGTTCAAAAAGGGAAGATCGACCCCAGGACCCCGCATGAGGAAGGAACCTAAACGCATGCTGCTCGAACGGCGTCTGCCGAACCGACTCGAACACGTCAACGCGTTCATCAAAGAGGCGCTCGACCAGTTCGGCAAGTTGTCCCTGCCCCCAAGCGATATCTTCCATCTCAAGCTTGTCCTCGAAGAAGCCCTTACCAACGCCATGCGTCACGGCAACCGCTTGAATCCGGACCTCTTTGTGGACGTTTCCGTGGAGCTCGAGGGGGAAAGGCTTGTCATGAAGGTTAAGGATGAAGGAGGGGGGTTTGATTTTTCCAAGATCCCCGATCCGACGCATCAGGACAACAAGGAGAAACCGAACGGCCGCGGCGTTTTTCTGATCAAGCAGCTGATGAGTGAGGTCGAATTCTTCGACGGAGGCAGTGGCATCAGGATGATAAAGATCTTGGGCCGGGCGCAAGGCAAGGGAACCTAGGAGGCGACCATGAGGAGGGGGATTGGTTGGTTTGTTTTTTTGTGGGCGGCGATCCTGTTGACGGCAACGTGCGCGGCCGCGCCGACGATCGTCGGCGTGTCGGGGGATGTGAAGGCCAGGGCGCGCGCAACGGCGTCCTGGGAGGCGGCCGTCAAGGGTCAGGAGGTGCAAAAGGAGGCCGAGATCCAGTGCGGTCCGGCCGCCCGTTGCATCGTGGCCCTCGATGAGACGCTGCAGAATACCTTCACGGTAAAAGAGAACACTACCGTTACGGTCGAAGATTTAGAGCCCGGGCGGATCTTTCTGAAGGAGGGTCGTGTTTTTTCCATCATCAAGGGTGTGACGACGGCCGGGCCCTTTCAGGTGCGCACCCTGACTTCGACCTCGGGGGCGCGCGGCACGGCCTGGCTGACTGATTTTCGGACCGGCCGCACGGAGGTCTCGGTCTTTGAAGACGATGTCTTGGTGAGCGGCATCGACGCGCAGGGCAAGCCGACGGAAGAGATCGACGTGCCGACGGGCCAGGGCGTGAGCGTTGCCGCCGACGGCCTGCTGGGTGAGATTTTTGTCGTGTCCGTTGAGCAGATCAGCGAGTGGCGCGAGGAGAAACAGGAACTGCGGGCGTTGCGCGAAGAGCTCGGCGTCCCCGCGTCGCCCGAAAAAGAAGAGAAGACACAGGAGGCGAAACCGCCTGTGTCGCCGGCAGGAGCGGCCGCGGGGACGGCCCTCGTCGCAGGGGAGCCGTTGCCGGATACGACCGGAGCGCCCCCCGTGTCGTCGATGAGCGAAGAAGAGAAGTTGTTGAATGAGATGCGCAGGGCTCGCGGGCAGGCGCAGCAGACATTGGGTACCGACACAGCGGCTGGTCCCGAGCAGGACATGTCCTATGGCTCGACGATGCCGCCGCTTCCTTCGGGAGAAGAGGATGTGTCGGACCCTGGTGCGGCACAAGAGCCGACGTTGGAGGAGCCCATGCCGGAGACGCAAATGGATACGACGCTCGAGACCGGTATGGAGTCTGATGACGCCGGCGGGATGACAGACTCCATGCCGGATGATTCCGGCATGACGGATTCGATGATGGAGGATCCCTTCATGGAGAATTCAATGCTGAATCCGGATCTGAATCAGCAGCTTATCGATGAGAGACATGACTCGGAGATGGCGGATTCGACGAATGGCTCTCCTGATGGCTCTATGGGAACCACGACGTAATATCAGCCGTAAAGGAGTGCTTGTTGTTTTTCCAGACGCATAAGCGTGCGGTCCTTTTATGAGAGGCTTCTTGTGGGGGAAGCAGGCGGTCCTCGCGTGCCTGGTCCTTTCCGGGACGGTGTGGTTTTTTCCCCGCGCCGCCTGGGCGAATGAACAAGAGGAGATAGAGGCGAGGAATCTCCACGTCAAGAAGTTGATGGACGAGATAGAGTCGAAGCAGCGTCCTCGCCCCAAGAAGGCGCGGGCGCGCCTGGGCGTCTTTCATGCTTACGAGACGAACGCCAAGCTCAGCGCGCACCGCAAGGGTGATTTCGTCGAGGGCGTGTTGTTTGCCGTCGATTACCCCAGGGAAGTCTCTTCCGGCCTGATCCTGAAGGGGGAGTATGACCTTTTTGCCTCCAACTATCAGGAGATAACGGACAACCGGTATATCCTGAATCAGGTCGGGGGGCGCCTCGAGAAGAAGATCGGCCGTTTTCGCCTGAGCGGCGGCATCAGCACCTTCCTCCTGAACTACCCCCTCAATCGGGACGGCGACTTCTGGAGCCCGAAGGGTTTTCTTGAGTTGCGACATGATGTTGCCAAAAGGCTCTACCATCAGCTCGCCTGCGATTTTTCGCTTAAGAATTATATCCACGCCAAGGCCCTGGGGGACACGTCGGGGTCGCGACAGGAAAAGGAAAGGTGCGATGCGCAGTATGGCGCCGCGTATCAGATCGGCGGACGGGCCGGATCCCGCTTCTTCTGGCGCCTGGGGACGAAGCTGACCGTCAATGATTCCAACGCGCGGTATATGGACTACTACGATTACAAGTCGTTCCGGCACTCCCTGAGCCTGGCGTACAAGATATCGCAGAGGGACGCCCTCTTCTCGAATCTTTCGTTCACGCGCAAGGAATACGATACGCGCACGATTACGTCCGGCGACCCCCGTCAGATCAACAACCTCTATACGGCCACCTGCGGCCTGCGCCACCGCTTCGACGCGCACAGATCGTTGGCGCTCTATTATACGTATTGCGAGAACGTCTCGAATGACGCGCTGGCCGAGTACTCGGACAGCGTCGCGACACTGAGCTGGCAGTATCACTTTTAGACATGAAGAGTCCCCGCGGCCCTGGAGCGCGAACGGTCCTGACGGTCGCAGCCGTCCTCTTGGTCGCCTGCGCCTCCTTCTTTTCGTGGTTTGCCTGCCAGGAAAATTTCTTTTACGACCTGCGGTTCCGACTGCGGCCTCCCGAACCCGTCTCCTCTGATATCGTCATCATCGAGATCTCCGACGATACACTTACCAATCTCGGTCACTGGCCCCTCCCGCGGGACTTTCATGCGAGCCTGATCGACGTCTTGCGGGCGCTGGGGGCCCGCGCCGTCGTCTTCGACCTGCTCTTGAGCGAACCCTCCCCGTACGACACGGTCCTGGCGCAGGCGATGAGAGACAGCGGCAACGTCTATCTTCCCAAGGCGTTCTATCTCGATGAAGAGGCGCCGCGGCGGGGCGTCTTTCCGGAGAGCCGGATGGTCCTGGGGGGTATCGTTCGGGTCCTGGAGAGGGCCACCAAGGGTTTTGGGCATATCAACGTGGTGGTCGACGCCGACGGCAAGATCCGGCGCGTGCCTCTTTTTATCCTGACCGCCGACACCAGCGTGCCGAACCTCGGGTTTAAGGTCGCGGCCGACGCTCTGGGGATAGCGTTTCTGAACATTTTGCCGTTGGGCGACTCGATCGTTTTCGGTGACCGGGTTCCCTCCGGCGGCCTCGTGCGCGTGCCGCTGGGCAGGGATGGGGCCGTGCTCATTAATTATCCGGGCCCCTGGGATAGGACGTTCCGGCGCGTCTCTTATTTTGATCTCTTGAGGTCTTTTTTGGTAGCGGCAGAGGGTGGGGCGCCGAAGCTGGACCTTTCTTTGTTCAAGGACAAGATCTGCTTCGTAGGCCTGACCGCAACGGGCACCTCGGACCTGCGGGCGAATCCGCTCGAGAACGTCTATCCTATGGTCGGGCTGCAGGCGAGCGTCGCCAACAGCGTCCTGACGGGCCGGTTCCTGAGCGCCGCAGCGCCCTGGGTGAATGGGGCGCTCGCCCTGACGGTTTTGTTGTTGAGTCTGTTGATCTGTCGCGCCTTCCTGCCGTTGACGGCGCTTGGTCTGAACCTGTTGCTGGCAGGGGCGGTCTTCTGGGCGGGTCAGATCTTTTTTGACCGCGCCCGGTTGTATCTGGATGTCTTCCTGCCGCTGGTGGTTATCCCCGTCACCTATGGGGTGTGTCTCTTTGAGCGGTTTTTGGCGGAGTCCCGGCGTCGGCAATTGATGGAAAAGGAGCTCGAGATCGCCCACAAGATCCAGGCCCATTTTTTGCCGCTCGGGATCGTCTCCTGCGCCGGGCTCGATGTGGAGGCGCTGATGCAGCCGGCGAAGTACGTGGCCGGCGACCTTTACGATATCGTGCGCCTGGGCGAAGACCGGCTGGGGGTTTTTGTCGGCGACGTCTCCGGCAAAGGGGTGCCGGCCGCCTTGATCATGGCCCAGACGGTGTCTGTCTTTCGTGTCTTTGCGCGGATCTTTGAGGCGCCCCACGACGTCTTCAAGGCGCTGAACAGGGAGCTGGCCGATATCCTCGACGGGCGTTTTGTGACGGGGATCTATCTGGTCATCGACGCGTCATCGCGTTCGGTCCGGGTGGCGTGTGCGGGGCACCCGCCCATGCTCCTCGTGCGCGCGGGCCGCGGGGTCGAAGAACGCGTCACCGTGGCCGGCCCGCCGCTGGGGATCACGAAGGAGAACGCGTATGAACAGGCCGTCCAGACGCTCGAGCCGGGAGACCGCGTCTTTCTTTATACCGACGGTATCACGGAGGCCCGCAACGGCGCCGGCGAGCAATACGGTCTCCAACGCCTGCGGGCGGTCTTGGCGGAGTTCTCCGAAAGGCCGCCGGGTGCCGTGTTAAAAGAGTTGGCGGCCCGCGTCGGCCGTTTTCAGGGGAAGGGAAACCAGTTTGACGACATCACGGCCGTTGTCGTGGATTTCAAATAGCAGTCGCGGACCGATCCTTTAAGGTGAGCGCGGGCCGAAGAAACCGGGTTGAGACCGAAGAAAGTGCGTTGAGGCCGAAGAAACCGGGTTTCGGCCCGGCGCGCGGGGACGAAGAGATCCGGTTTTTCTCTCAAGCCTCGCGCGGAGCCAACGCCGTGAGCGGCGTCCCGCCCGGGAATCGGCGGGACGATAAGGGAAGGCGAGAGAAGGTAAAGGAGGAGACATGGCGTTAGCGATCAAGGTCTATGAGAGGGAAGAGGGCGTCTTCGTGGTGGCGCTGACGGGTTCGCTCGATTCTTCGACCTACGGGGAGATGGAGGACAAGGTAACCCCTTTTTTGATGGAGACGACCCGGGCGCTCATCTTTGACCTGAAGCACCTTGAGTACATCAGCAGCATGGGTGTCTCCGCCGTCCTCAAGGCGAAGAAGGCCATTGAGAGCTTCGGCAACAGCTTTTTGATGATCAACATGCAGCCACAGATCAAGACCGTCTTTGAGATTGTCAAGGCCTTGCCCTCCCTTGCCCTTTTCGAGAGTCTCGAGGAGGCGGACGCGTACCTGACTGAGATGCAGCGCCGCACCAGAGAGAAGGCCCGCGACACCGGTCCATTTTAATAAATCGAGTCAGATTCATCCTGAGCGAGGCTCAAGGGCAGGCTGCGGATGGGTTGGACCGCTCACGTATTGCTCCAAGAGGGGAACCCCGGGCTTTAGCCCGGCAGGAGGCTTCCTTTTCGGACGGGCCGCCCGTCTACAGACTTCATAGTCAGGAGGTGGGATGATGAGTGCTTTTGTTCTGGAGTTTGTGGCGCTTTCCATCTATGTGGCCTTTGTGGGATTCTGTTTCTGCGACGGATTCGGGCTCCATCCGGCGCGAAAGATCGTCTGGTTCGTCTTTTTCACCGCCGTGAGCCTCTTTGTCTTTAGGCACTTGGGTCACTTTTATCTACCCCTGATCCTGCCTTTCCCGACCCTCATGGCGGCCGTCTTGGGGGCTTTCCAGAAGAGACACAGGAGGGCCCCGTGAAACCAAGACTGTCGCACAAAGAGCGCCGCCGGTTCAAGCGGGCCTCCCTGAGCGTCGAGTTGTTCTATAAGGTGATCCACGTGCCCGAGGGGAGCGCGCCGATAGCGGAAAAGGAAAACACGACGTACCTCATCAATATCGGCGAGGGGGGTCTCGCGTTCGTATCCGGCTCACAGCTGTCTGCCGGTGTCGACCTGGAGGTGATCTTTAATTTTGTCCTCGCCGGCCGCCGGGACCTTAAGATAACAGCCGTCGGTCAGGTGTGCTATTGCATTCTCATGGGGGATTACAGGAGATATCAGGTGGGTATCGAATTCACGAAGATCGACGAGGTCGACAGAAAGTTCATCTCCGACTTCGTGGCATTCACGCTCGGCGATAAGAAGGCGGGATAGGGCCGGACACAGTTTTTCACGGACGTCCGCCCCGTGTCCGTTGAAGCTTGCGGACGGATGTCCGTCTGCCAGCTTCAACGGACATGGGACGACAGGCGATCGGGATCATCCTGCTGGGACTCATCGTTTACGCGAATGCGTTAAACGGCGATTTTATCTGGGACGATGATGCCTATATCAAGAGCAACGCGCACATAAGGGACATCTGCCGGGTCGGGGATCTCTTTTCGCAACGCGTGGGGGAGGGGTATGCGGGCAGGACAGCCCCCTCCTCCTTTTATCGTCCCCTGCAGATGGTCGTTTATGCGGCGGCGTATGCCTTGTGGGGGTTCGAACCTTTCGGCTATCACGTGATCAACGTGCTGCTCCATATCGGGGTGGCCCTGTGTCTCTTTTGGCTGATAGCGTATTTTTTTGCGGACCGTCCTCTGGCGGGACTCGCCGTTTTGCTCTACATCGCCCATCCGGTACACGCGGAGGTGGTGGCGAATGCCTCGGGCACGGCTGACCCCCTGTCTGCGCTGCTGCTTCTTTTATCCCTTATCTGCTATGTCAAGAGCTGCACGTGCGCCCGCGGCCTCACCGACGCGGGGGCCCTGTTCTTTTTTGCCGGCGCCCTCCTGACCAAGGAGAGCGCCCTGGTCTTTCCCCTTATCCTGCTGTTTTATCATTACGTCTTCCGGAAGAAGGTGAGGCCTCTTTTTTTTCTGTCGATGGTGGGCGTGGCCTTCTTTTATCTCTTAGGGAGGGGCGCTGTCCTGGGTTTTTCGCTGGTGGACGCGGGCCGGTTCGCGGCGATGCCGGCGCGCGTCCCCGGTTTTTTCGTGGGCCTGACGACGTACCTCAGGATACTCTTTTTTCCCCTCGGGCTGCACGTGTACTACGGCGATCTCCTCTTCTCCTTCGCCGACAAGAGGGCGTGGCTCGGGGCGGCGTTTTTCGTTTTTTTGTTGTGGGTTGCCATCAGAAACAGAAAAAGAGACACGCTCCTTCTTTTTGCCGCGGGCTGGTTTCTCCTTTTTCTTTTGCCCGTGACGAATATCTACAAGGTGAACGATTCTTTCATAAAAGAGCACTGGTTGTATCTGCCTTCGGTGGGTTTCTTTTTGCTTTTGTCCCGCGCCTTATTAAGCCTTTACCGGCAAGAAGGCAGGACGCGGCGGATCCTGGCCTCATCCGGCATGGTCCTCATCATCGCGTTTTATGCCGTTTCCACCATCAGTCTGAACGCCTCCTGGAGCGATGCCGTCACCTTTCTGAAAAGGTCGATCCGCTATTACCCCGACTACGCGGTCTTTTACAATGAATTAGGCTGCGCGCTTGAGGAGCGGGGAAGGATCGAGGAGGCGATCGGCTTCTATCGGGAGGCGCTGACGAGAGATCCCGGTTTGACCGCCGTCTATTCCAATCTGGGCAGGAGCCTAGTCCAGGCCGGCCGCACCGATGAGGCGGTCGCCGCCTATCGCCGTTTTCTGGCGAGCCACCCGGAGGAGATCTCGATGTATTTTGTCATCGCCGGATGTTACGATAGGATGGGCAGACACGAGGAGGCCGCGCTCCTCCTCGAAGAAGGACGCCGGAAGGGCCGGGAATGGACACAGAGGTATCAGTTTCTGGGTGAAGAGTTTAAGAAGGCCGGACGGTGGAAAGAGGCCGTCGCGGCGTACAGGAGAAGCCTGGCCTGTGCAAGCAGCGCTTCCCGATGAGAGACGCGTGAAGATCACGGCAGGGGTTACCAACTTATCCGAATTGAAGGCCGTCCTCGTCGGTGGGGCCGACGAGGTCTACGGCGGCGTCCTGGAGGTTACGAACCATCGGCCCATGACGCCGGAGTACAGCTTTCCGGATTTGGACGCGTTCGCGGCTGCGATCAAAAGGACCCATGCCGGCGGGCGAAAGATTTATTTTCTCGCCAACGAGCTGTATGACGACGGCGCCTGTCAGAGGATCGCCGCCATTTTGCGAGCCCTGGGTCTTAGAGGCGTCGATGGGGCGCTCATCAGGGATCCCCGTCTTATTGTTTTGTTGCGCCGTCTCGGATTTAATCGCGAACTGATCTTGAGCAGTCTGGCGGCCGCCTTCAACAGCGAGGCGTTGCGTTTTTACCGCGACCTCGGGGTTCGCAGGGTTGTCCTGCCGCAGCACCTGAGCCCCCGCGAGATAGGCGCGATACGAAAGCGCGTCTCCATCAGGATGGAGGCCTTTTTCGACAAGAGGGAGTATTGCAAGAACGTCGACGGACTGTGCCTCTTTCACGGCGCCCAGACGTATCGGCATCCCCGCCGGTCGCGCCTGTGTGTCCGCGGGCAGGACAGGAGGTTCATCGGGTACCCCTGCAAGGTCAACTTCCGGAAGGTGCCGGCCGGCATGGCCTCGCATCGCGAAATCGACGCCTATCTGCAAGAGGGTTTTTTGGATGACCTGCGTGCCCTCTTTCATGGCGGCGTTGAGTATTTGAAGGTGAAGCGCTATAAAGGGAACGGACTCCTGGCGGAGCTGTGGTTGGCCCGGTCTCTCCTTCAGATCCTGCGCTCAGGCTCCTGCCGGAAGAAATATATAAAGAAAGGCACCGAGGCGATCGCTTATGCCGAGAAAATTAGAAAAGGCCATATGGCTGCGCCGGCCTTCCCGTCGTGATCAGAGGGGACGCCGCTTCGATCTGATCTACGTGGGGGACGAATGCTGTTCCCGGTTCGCGCTGTCCCTTAAGAGGCTGGCGGGGATGCTGGAATGGGCCGCAGCAGGGGGCAAGCGCCTCGTCTATGTCACGCCGCTGGAGACGGACGCCACGTTAAGACAGCGGGAAGGGGTCTTGCGGTATCTCGCGCGCCACCAGCGGGGAAGCGAGATCGTCGTCAATGATCTGGGGCTCTTGCGCCTCATCAAGAGAAGATACGACGCCTTTACGCTGACGGCCGGAAGGTTTCTGGTCCGGCAACTGGCGCATCCGGATGTTACGATCCTGAGCAAAAAGAGCGCGCTGCACTTCCTCGCGGCCCACGGCATCAACAGGGTAGAGCTGGCGTATCGTCCGGACCTGCGTCTGCCGGCGGGTCCCGATCAGCCGGAGGTCTGTGTCCATTATCCTTTTTTCCCCATCGCCATGACGCGGTTTTGTCCTTTTCATGAAAAGTACCGGAATGAAAAAAAGACGCCGTGTGACGCCTGCGAAGAAAAATTTATACCCCTGCGGCATCCGTACGTGGAAGACAGGATATATGTCCGGGGGAATGCTTATTACCTGAAATATCCCTGCGCGTTGAAGGCGTTGCTGCGCCTGCCCGTCTCCCGGCTGGTCCTTCAGCCGGATGAGTGACGCACGCAACGGCCTCTTCAAGGGGCGAGGGGGTGTCCTCCCGGCCGGGGCCCTACGCGTCAGGATCCCTCTTCAGTTCTTTTATATAATCCTCCATGTGGTGCCGCCCCCCGAAGAAGACGTTATCCAGAAACTGATTCATGGATTTCGCCGTCCTGTAGTGCTTGGCGAGGATAAAGACAAACTGGCAGGGTCTCAGATATTCTACCTTATTGGGATGGAGGCTCTGTAAGAACCGGAGATAACGGTATTCCATCTTTTTCTTTTTTTGTGCCCATTTCAGGCCCCCCACCTCATCGTAGCCGATGTGATATTGGGAATCCCGCCGGATGGCCTTGATACCGTATCGCCCGGGATAAAGATACATCAGGCTTCCTTTCTTCAGGACGAACCTGTTCATGTTGATGCTCCGAATGTATTTGTAGTTTTCTGAGAGAAAGGAGAGCGTCTGGATGATATCGGTGGACCGCTCATGGGGCAATCCGACCAGGAGGTCCACCTCGGCCCAGATGCCCAGACGGTAGCACGCCTTGAGGACGTCGGCAGCGTGTTTGAGGTTAATAACCTTCCCGAGATATTTTTGGACCCTCAGGCTGGCGGATTCGAGCCCGAAGACCAGCCGGATCGCGCCCGCCTTTTTGAGTTTTGCCAGCACCGCGTCATCCAGATTTTGAAAAATGGCACAATCCGTGAATCTGATCTTCAGGCCCGCCTTGATGACGGCGTCTGCAAAATCCACGGCGACCTTGCGCGTCGGATTGATATCACAGTTTAGAAACATGAAATCCCTCGTGTCGTATTTCGAGGATAGGAACTTCAGGTCTCTGACGACCTCGCCGTAATCCTTGACCCGGAATCCCGGCTTCCCCGAGCGCTCGCAAAAGGCGCACCTCCCCTGGCAGCCGTCGATGAAGAGATACGGCAGCAGCCGTGGTACCGATGCGGTCAGGTGCCGGAACTGCCGCAACGGCCGGATCGACACCGTGGGATGTGTGCATTCGGCATTGAGCGTCTGGATGCTGAAGCTATAAAGACGGGCCGGCAGCGTCGGGAATCGGGGCCTTGCCAGCATGTGCTTTTCGTTTTTTGAGTAGACGGACCCTTTTTCTTTCGGCGGGCCCGGCGGCATTCTGCGCGTCTTCAAGAAGGAGATCAGTGCGTCAATGTTCAATGTGGCGTGGTCGATCAATCCCGCATTTTTGTATTCGTTCAGATCAAAGTTGCAGATGATCGTCGGCCCGTACTTCTCTTTGATCAAAGACAGGAGGCAGGCGATGACGGAGGAGTTGGCGACGCGGTGGAGCGGCGGATAGTGGCCGGAGAAGCAGACGACGTCGTAGCCTGAAAAATCAGAGAGCGCCATGATCTTTTGGGTCTCGCTTTGGATCTCAGCGCTCTTCCTTTTGGCGATAAAGTCGCGGACCCGCCGGGCATCGACGAAAGGTTGCACGTTGATGGAGCCGTTCATGACGGCGCGATACAGGCGCACGTAGAGATCATCGGTGTCGTGGGCCAGGCCCTCTTTCTTCAGGGCGGCGCTGACGAGGGCCAGGCCCAGGGGAGGCATGAAGGCGTTGTAATAATAGTAGGGGGCGCTGATCAGTTTGATCTTCATGGGATATCGGACGCGGTCCTGCCGGTGCATGGTCTTTATTTTAGCATAAATGGAAAGGCAAGAAAATCCATACCGGTTTTTTTCATGTTATAATGGCGGCATGATGAATCCTTTGAAGGGTTTCAAGACCCTGGCCGCGGCATGGCTCATCGTGGCCGTTACGTCGGCGGCCTTCCTGCCGTCGTTGAAAAACGGCTTCGTAAATTGGGACGATCCTCTGTACGTATCAGAGAATCCCGCGATCCGGTCTTTGGCGCCCGCCCGTATCGGGGAGATCTTCTCGTCTTTTTCCGTCGGCAATTACCAGCCCTTGACCGTCCTCTCCTACGCGCTGGACTATCGTTTTTCCGGCCTGGACCCCTTCGGATATCACGCGACCCAACTGGTCTTTCATCTCTTGAACTGCCTCCTTGTCTTCTGGCTGGTTTTTTTGATCGGCGGCAGGGCGCCGGTCGCTTGCCTGACGGCCCTCTTGTTCGGCGTCCATCCGTTGCACGTGGAGTCGGTGGCGTGGGTGAGCGCGAGAAAAGACGTGCTCTACGCCTTTTTCTTCCTGGGTGCGATGATCTGTTATTGCTATTATCTGCGAGGCGGCCGTGCGCGCCGCTTCTATTATGGCGCCCTGACCCTTTTCCTCTTGTCTGTATTGTCGAAGGCGACGGCGATCATTCTGCCGCTGGTGCTTTTTCTCTTTGACGCATATCTTGACAGGAAAGATAAGAGGCTGTTTTTCGCGGACAAGGTGCCGTTTTTTGTCCTGTCGGTCGTCTTTGGGGCCATCGGATTTTTTGCTCAATACGCGGCCGGGGCCGTGCGGCAGCCGGAGCTTTTCAGCTTCGCGGACAAGATCCTGATCGCTCCTTTTGCCGTCGCCTTTTACCTCTTCAAGACCGCATGGCCCGTTGGGTTAAGCGCCCTCTACCCTTATTTTGTCATGCCGGGCGATCCTTCCGTGCTCCTGCCGGCCGTGGCCCTGTGTGTCGCGGCGCTCGGGGCTGCGGTCTTTGTATCGAGACGGCCGTCGCGGGTCGTCGTCTTCAGCGGTCTCTTTTTCCTGCTGACGCTTCTGCCCGTCCTTCAACTCGTGCCGCTGGGCCGGATCATCGTCGCCGACCGTTATATGTATATTCCCTGTCTGGGGATATTCTACGGCCTCAGCGAGGGGTTTCAGCGGTTCTACGGAAAAAGATTTGGACGCGGCGGCAAGGCAGGGAAGGTCGTCCTGGCGTTATTCTTGGCGGGCGTCGTCGCTGAGCTGGGGGCGTTGACCTGGACAAGATGCGGGGTCTGGAAGGACAGCGGGACGCTCTGGAGCGACGTCCTTGTCCGTTATCCGCGGGCATCGATCGCCCTTAACAATCTGGGCGCATTTTACGCCGGAAGAGGTCGACACGAAGAGGCCATCGCCTTGTTCAGGAAGGCCATAGAGATCGATCCCCATGGTGTAGGGGCGGAGGGTAATCTCGCGGAGTCCTATGTTCGGCTCGGCATCGTGCATTACGAAGCGGGAAGGAGACAGGAGGCGGGGCGGTCGTTTGAGAAGGCCATTGAGGCCGATCCCCGGTGCGCCGCGGCGTATAACAACCTCGGTTCGTTGGCCGCGATGGCGGGCCGCAGGGAGGAGGCGATCGCTTTATTCCGGAAGACCCTGGAGATTGATCCTTCTTACGCCGAGGCGAGCCGCAACCTGGCGCTCGCCCTTGCCTTAGACGGGCCGGAGGCAGACTAAAATTTAAGTGCCGAAGGTGGGAGTCCTCCTCCTCCGCCTCGCATCCGCTCGGCTCCTCCGTCGCCGGCCGCCCTCGCTCGGACCAGTGGCGCTCGGGTCGGCTTCGACTCCTACAAGAAATCAAAGTGCCGAAGGTGGGAGTCGAACCCACACGGGCGTGAACCCAACGGTTTTTGAGACCGCCGCGTATGCCTTTCCGCCACTTCGGCAAGAATCACCATCAAACAGGACGGCGTCGGACGACCGTCCGTTAGTTCCCCTCCTCCGCTATTTACCCTGCTTATCCATCCACCGCAATAATTCCAGCGGCAACGGGAAGACCACCACGGACGACTTTTCCGTCGACATGTCCATGAGCGTCTGCAGGTAGCGCATCTGCAGCGACATCGGTTGTTTCTGCAGCACCTCGGCGGCCA
>CAZCSY010000029.1:0-16062 GCA_964501505.1 uncultured Planctomycetia bacterium | reverse complement strand
GCCAGGGCCGCGTGGTGGGTGATCAGCATGCCTCCTTCGGCGCAGGTGATGTGCTTTGTCGGATAAAAAGAGAAGCATCCGCACAGGCCGCGCAGGCCGACGTGGGTCCCGTCGGCAAAATGCGCGCCCAGGGCATGGGCGCAGTCTTCGATGGTCAAGGGCTTGACGTCCTCGCACGGTTGTCCGGCCATGTGAACGACGATCTCCCTTCCCGTGACGAATCGCGGGAGCATGATGCCGTCGACGGAATCGACATCGACGAGCTTGACGCTCAGGCCCGCCAGCCGGGCCGCGTGGGCGCTGGCCACGTGCGTGATGTCAGGGACCTTGATTTTAGAAAAGCCGTAGCGTCTCTTGAGATAGGCACAGGCGGCGTGCAACGCGGCAGTGCAGGATGACAGGGCCACGGCATGGGGGGCCCCTGTCAGGCACCGGAAGAGACCCTCGACACGTTTGACTTCGGGGCCGTTCACCAACCAGCCGGAACGCAGCACCCTGTTGACATTGCGGATGTCCGAGGGCCGGACGTCCGTATAGCCGAAACGAATCATGCTTCTCCTCCTGCTGGGACCGCCGTGGCACCGGCAGGCGGTGCGCCGGCCGGTGCCTGCGGGGTGATGACTTCGTATATCTCGGTTGCGCCGAATCTGCGGACGAAACGGTAGCCTTCCATGCGCTCCACTTGAGGGACCGTCCCGGCGACAGCCACGTCGTCCCGGTATCCGCGCCTGTATTCGTCGGTGTGCACGATGATATAATCCGTGCCCAGGGTCTTCAGGAGGCGCGGTGTCCGGGGGTCGTCGACACGCCGGATCGCCTTTTTTATCTCAAAGGCCTGTGTCCCGGGGTAGGCGCCGTTGACGAGACGCTTGCCGTGGCGCGTCTGATAGAACTGGTAGTCGTATTCGAACTGCGCCTCACCGCTGCTAGCAAGGGTCATGGGATATTCGGCGACGATCACGTCCCCCGGTTGACGGGCCAGCCACCGGTAGACATCGGGTGTCCGGGAGATATCCGTGGCGCGCCAGGGCGGGATATTTGTAAATTCAAAAAGAAGCCCGATAAAAAGAAACACCGCAAGCGCCACCCTTGCCCTCTTCGTCCGCAGGCGTGCCATCAGAAATTTTATGCCAAAACCAGCAAGGACGCTCACGCCGAGCATCACGACCATGCCAAACCGCGCATAGGCCCGGAACATGGGCAGGACCTTATGCAGGAAATAGGAAGGCAGGTATATTTTAAAGATCAAAAGGTCGATATAGGGAGGCAGGGACACAAGGAAAGCGGTCACGGTCAGCGCCAAGAAGAGACCAATGGTGTAGTCTTCCCTCACCAGGAGGCCGTTGGTGCGGTCGAGGCCCTGCCTCCTTCTTTTTTTCCACTCCCGGTAAGCCGACCAGGCGAGGAAGAGCGGGATCCAGCCCACGTAGAGCGTCTGTTCTATCGGGCCCCGACCGTAGAGAAAGGAGCCGAACATCTTCTGCGTGAACCGGCCAAAGACGGGATGGCTGGCGGCCGGCAGGAGATAACTGAGAGGCCGTGCCGATTGCGCGAAGAGATATTTGAGCGAGCGCACGTACGGGATGTCCGCCGCCGGCCCCGGTCCCTGCCCCGCAGCGAAGAGCGCCTTGATGACGTTAACAGCGACAGGGGCATTGAACAACAGGGCAACCGCCGCAACGACGCTCAGGGGAGCAACCGTCCGGACAGCGTTTTTAAAGAGGCGGCGGACTCCGGCGTCCCTGGGATCCTGGCGCATCCTTAGGCGCCAGGCGTAAAGCGCGTCAAAGACACCGTAGACGGCAAGCCCCACGACGCCGAGGAATCCGTAATAAGGCGAGAAGGCCGCCGTCACCGCCAGAGATAATCCCGCCAGCAAGAGGGTCCATCGGTTTTTGTTTTGATGGTAGAACATCAGGGAGAGAACGAACAGCACGAACCAGTTGCCCAAAAAGAAAAAGCTGAACTCGGCGAGCTTGTTGAGGTGATACGGCGAAAAGGTAAAGGCGGTTGCGGCGATGAGTGCGGCCGCTGTGTGGCCGGTCAGCCGCTTGACGAGGAGAAACGAGACGAGACCGGTCATGGTCAGCGTCAGGAGCGTCAGGAGATTCAGGCAGGCGAGCGGCGAGAGCTTGGCAAGCAGGGCAAAGAGGAACCAGAGGACGGCCCAGGAGACGGGTTCCCGGGACAGGTCTGCGCCAAAAGGGGCGGCGACATACGGGCAAAACGAGACGTCGAGGCCCTGGCGGATCGCCTGCTTATACCACCAGAGGTGCCATACGGCCCCGCGCATATCCGTTCCATAGAACGGACCATAGATGTGGGTGTTCATGCCGAGGATCAGCGGGAACGTGGCCAGGAGCGCCAGGAGGAAGAAGAACAGGGTGACCGCCGTCAAGGTCTTTATCTGTCCGGGCAGGGTCATGGTCTTTTTCTCCGTCGGAAAAAAAGGAATGAGAGGGTGCACAAAAGGGCCAGGCCCGTAAGCAGCATGCCCAGATAGAAGAAGGACTGCGGCCAGAAGAAGACGGCCAGATCAAAATCTTCTCCCAGGCCTTCTTTTACCGGATCGATGAGCCAGCCGTTGGCGAAGCCGTTCACCTTGACGTGCCGGCCGCGCACGCTTTTTTTGAAGAGGTACCCGAGATCCCGTCCGTCAAAGAGGGCTGTCGGTTCACTCTCCTGGACGTTGAACGGGCGGAATGTCTCGCTGACCGTTGAAAAGAATTCCTCCTTTAATTTCGGGACGGCATAAAGCCGCCAGAGGCTATGGTAGCGTTCTCCCAGGATCAGCCAGAAGGGATCCTTGGCCCCCCGGACACGGACGAAATATTTCGACGGGCTGTAGCGGCGCACGAAGAGCGTCGGTGTCTGCGGCCCTTGCGGGCCGGGCCGGGTTGCGGCCGGCTCTACGGTGATCCACCTGAGCATAAGTGTATGCCCGGACAGATGAAAAGGTATCTCGTTATCCTCCGGCGTAAAGGTTTGAGTCAAGAGACACAGATCGACAGAACGCACCTCAGGCATGTCCTCCAAGGCGAAGAGGCCGTTTCCGATCTTGAGCCTGCCGCGGCCTGCGTCGGATATCCGGTCCTCACCCCCCTTGCCTTCCTCATCGTCGCCGGTGGCAGGGGGCCCTGAAAGGACAACTTGCACACGAAGGGGGGACCGGGAGCCGGCGGATGGGATCTCGGGAAAGACAAGAGTGCCTTGCGGCTGATCGGTAATAAAAGAAAAACGGACGTCACGGCCGCGCAGGTTCTCGAGTGACTCCTCTTCGGCCCTGGCGAGCGCGTCGGTACTGACCAGATAGAAAGACGCCGCCACATCCGCCGCGCACGTGAACGCGTGATCCCCTTTTTCCAGAAAGACGCCCGCGACGCGATGATAGAGGCGGCTTTGCCTTTGGGGGTCTACGGCCTGTGTCTTTATCTCTTTGCCGTCTATGGAGACGAAGGGTAAGAACGCCTCCTCGCGTTCGGGAAAAGAGCGTTTCACGTAGATTTCATACGTGTTGTCTTCGGGGATGTTCAGGGTCTGCCGGCCCCGGAGACGTACAAGCGCCGGCAGAAAGTCAAGGACGAGGTCCTTCCAGGAAGAACGGCACAGGACGATCGCCGAGAGACTCTGCAGGAGGTCAGGGGACACCGGCATGGTCTCCGAAAAGAGGATGAGAGGTTTGTCATCCAGTTGATCTGTATAACAGAGGCCGGCCAGGCACTCCTCTTTTCCCTCGACCCAGATGATGCCGGCATGAACGCGTCCTCCAAGGACGACGGCCAGCAGGCATCCCAAAAGGAGGATCCGGCGGGGAAAGCGACCCCGTCTGTTGCATCGAGAAAAGAGCGGCTTATTTTTCATGAGGTCCGTATTTTTTAAACCAGTGGATCGTCTTTTTGAGACCTGTCTCCAGGTCTGTCTTCGCCTGAAAACCGAAGGCCTTTCGGGCCCGGCTCGTGTCCAGGCGGCGCCTGGGCTGGCCGTCCGGTTTTGACGTGTCCCAGACGATGCGGCCCTTGAACCCCGTCAGGCGGCCGATCAGATAAGCCAGCTCCCGGATGGTGGTCTCGCACCCCGAACCGATATTCACGGGCTCGGGGCCTTCGTAACGTTGCGTGGCCGTCACGATGGCCCGGGCCCCATCACCCACGTACAGGAATTCCCGCGAGACGCGTCCGGAGCCCCAGACCACGACTTCCGGCGAGCCACGGACGGCCGCCTCGTGGAATTTGATGATAAGGGCCGGTATGACGTGCGAAGAGTCCAGGTTGAAGTGGTCGTGGGGGCCGTACATGTTGGTCGGCAAAAGGTGAATGCCGTTGAGCCCGTATTGCCGGCGATAGGTCTGGGTCTGGATAAGCATCATCTTTTTGGCCAGGCCATACGGGGCGTTCGTCTCTTCTGGATAGCCGGACCAAAGATCGCTCTCTTTGAACGGGACGGGCGTGAACTTCGGGTAGGAACAGATCGTGCCGATGCCCACGAACTTATGGACATGGAAACGGCAGCTGGCTTCCACCATCAACGTGTTCATCATGATGTTGTCGTAAAAGATGCTCGCCGGATGGGTCTTCATGTACCCGATGCCGCCGCCGTGGACGGCCATGTGGATGACGATATCAGGCCGCGTCTCCTTGAATAGCCTTTGGACGGCACGCGGCTCCCGGAGGTCGTAAGCGGGATAGGCCGGGGCCAGGATGTGGCCCCCGGTCTTTTTCAGGAGCGGAATGAGGTGGTGGCCGAGAAAGCCCTCGCTGCCGGTGACCAGGATCCTTTTGTTCTTCCAGAAAGACCGTTTCATGCCCGGATTCCTCCCAGGATATCGGTAAAGGCGGCGATGATCCTCTTGAGATCTTTTCGCGTAAGATACTGATGGCACCCCAGATAGAAGCCCTGGGCTCCCAGGTATTCGGCTATGGGGACTTTACCCAAAGCTCTTTTTTTATAAGCCGCGAAGGCAGGTTGTTGGAGGGGCAGGCATCCGAAGAGGTACCGGTTTTCAATCCCGCGCTCCTCAAGGCCGCGGCACAGGTCGCGCCGCCGGATTTTTTGGGGGTCACGGATGATGACGGGATAAGCGAGATAGCTGACCTGGCGCGAATAGACGGGCAACTGCAAGAGGTGCGCGAAGCGCGCCAACCCCTCGTTGAGGATATGTATATTGTCCTGGCGCTTGCGGATGATCGCTTCGGCGCGTTCCATCTGGGTCAGTGCCAGGGCGGCCGGAAACTCCATGGTCTTGAAGTTGTACCCGATGACGTCGTGGGTGAAGCGGGGGTCCGCGTCTACCCCCGGCCGGCTCAGGGGGCAGCGGCCTTCAGGACGCGTGCAGGTAGGGCAGACGCACGCCCGGCCTTGCGCCTTGATCTTCTTGCACAAGACGTACAGGTCTCTGTCATTCGTAGTGACCGCCCCCATCTCGCCGGCCTGGATATTGTGGGCGATGTAAAAAGAGAAGATCCCGGCATCGCCCCACGCCCCGGCCCGGCGGCCCCGGTAGACGCTCCCGTGCGCCTCGGCCGCGTCTTCCAGGATCAGGAGACCGTACTTTTTTGCCAGGCGGCGCAACGCATCCATCCGGGGCATGTATCCGATCAGGTCGACGGGAAGGATCACTTTGTAGGCCGAGCGGTCCCGGCTCTTACGCAAGAGGGCTTGGGCCTTGTCGGCGTCCAGGCTGAAGGTATCCGGTTCCACGTCCACGAAGACAGGGTCGAAGCCCGTGACGATAAGGGCGCTGAGCGTCGCCGCATAGGTCAGGGGCGTGACGAGGGCCTTGGCGCCGTCCCTGAGACCATGCTTGTACTTTAGGGCGGTCAGGGCCGTGATAAGCGCCCCGCTTCCGGAGCTGGTCGCCACGCAGTAACGCGTGCCTACAAAACGGGCCCACCGTTCCTCGAAGGCCCGCGTGAACGGCCCTTCTGAGATGCGTCCGGAGGTCAGGACCTTGTGCACGGCCGCCTTCTCGGCGCGACCGATCCTCAGGTCACCGACACGGATGACGTCTTTTAGTCGTTTTTCCACCATTTTTTCTCCCCGAATATCCTCTTAAGGGCCGTGTCGCCGGCGCCCGGAGGTTCAAGCCCGATCTTGCGCATGTCCGCATCCACCATGATATGCGCCAGGTCCTTGAAGCCGACCTTCGGTTTCCACCCGAGGACCCGGCGTGCCTTGTGCGCGTCCGCGACGAGGCTGTGGACCTCCGTCGGCCGGAAGTAGCGCGGGTCGATGCGCACGTATTTCTTCCAGTCGAGCCCCGCGTATCCGAAGGCCTCCTGGATGAACTCCCGGACCGAGTGAGTGAAGCCGGTGCCGATCACGAAGTCCTGGGCCTTCTTCTGCTGCAGGATCATCCACATCGCTTCGACATACTCGGGCGCAAAGCCCCAGTCGCGCCTGGCATCGAGGTTTCCCATGTAGAGGCGTTTCTCTTTTCCAGCCAGGAGGCGGGCGATACCGCGTGTCACCTTACGGGTAACGAAGGTTTCCCCCCGGCGCGGGCTCTCGTGGTTGAAGAGGATGCCGTTGCTCGAAAAGATCTTGTAACCCTCGCGGTAATTCGTGGTCATCCAGTAGGAGTACACCTTGGCGCACGCGTAGGGGCTGCGGGGCGCGAAGGGCGCCCTCTCGTTCTGCGGGGGCCGGGTGGCCCCGAACATCTCCGACGACGACGCCTGGTAGAAGCGGATCTTGCGCCTGCTGCGCCGGATGGCCTCCAGGATCCTGGCCGTGCCCAGCGCCACGATGTTTCCTGTGTACTCCGGGATGTCGAAGCTGACGCGCACGTGGCTCTGGGCGCCGAGGTGATAGACCTCGTCCGGCCGGATGTTGTAGATGATGTGGGCGATCTGCTCGGAGTCCGAAAGGTCGCCGTAGTACATGAAGAAGCGCGCCCGGCGTTCGTGGGGGTCGACGAAGATATGGTCTACCCTCTCCGTGTTGAAGGTGCTCGCCCGCCGGATGATGCCGTGGACTTCATACCCTTTTGACAGGAGGAACTCCGTAAGGTAGGAGCCGTCCTGCCCCGTGATGCCCGTGATGAGTGCCTTTTTCACCGCATGCTCCTTGTTATTTATTTTGGACGAGATGATATTTTTGTATAAAATCGAGAACGTCGCCCCTGAGCGCCTTGAGTTGTTCATCCGAGAGGCGGTCATGCGCGACCGCGAAGTCCTTGTGTCGTTCTTCGCCGTACAGCCCCCGGGTCATGACGAAGTCGTCGAGCCCGATGTCCGTGCGCACGCGCACGCCATAGCGTTCGGGATGCGCGTGGATGTCGCAGCCGGGAAACGGCACAAAGGTGGACAGGTCCACGGCGTCGGGCCGCGTGGCCCTGATGAACGCGATCATGTTGGCGGCCACGTCCGCGTCCTGTCCGGGGAGTCCGATGATGAGAAAGACGCGTGTCTTGAGTCCTCTTTGTCGCGCCGCGGCCAGCGTGGCGTAGGCCTTGGTGATCTTCATCTTTTTGTTGCTTTTGTCGAGCACGCGCTGTTCGGGGGATTCGATGCCGAAGCACAACTCGTCGCACCCCGCCTCTCGCATTGCGTCCATCAGGTCTGCGGTGACGGTGTCCACCCGCGCGTTGGCCCGCCAGGTCATCCTGAAAGGTCTCAGGCGGCCGCAGAAGTCTTTGAGCCACCTGCGGTCGAGCTCCAGCGCGTCATCCTGAAAGCGGAGCTGGCGCACGCCGTAATGCTCACGAAGATACCCTATTTCTTTGATCACGTCTTCGACGGGCCGCGTGCGTACCTTCCTCTTCCACATGGACTTGCTGGCGCAGAAGGCGCAGTCGAAGGCGCACCCGCGGGTGGCCAGGACCGTCGTGGCCGGTTGGCCCTTTTCGACGAGCGAATAAGAGATAAAAGATGCGGGCGGCAGAAGGTGCCGGGCCGGCCAGGGGATCTGCGTAACGTCGACGGGTCGTCTCGCCGCGTAGACCCGGCGTCGGAGGCCCGCCTCATGATCTTCCAGGGCGCGGACGAGGGTCTCTTCTCCCTCTCCTCGGACGAGAACGTCGAAGATGGGGTCGATGGTATCGGGCGAGACCGTGGCGTGGAATCCACCGATGACGAACAGCGCCTGCGGATTCTTGATCTTGAGCTCCCGGGCGAGGCGCCGGCAGACGGGATATTCGGGCGTGGTGGCGCTGAAGGCGTAGATATCGGCCCCGGCTGCAATATGATCAGCGACCCCTTTTTCGGCGGCATCGCGCAGGTCCGTGATGACGGTGGGGTAGCCCGCCCGCTCACAGACCGCTGCCAGATACATGACGCCCAAAGGCGCATTACGTTTGGGATCCCCCAGAAAGGGCAACGGCGCAAGAATGAAGTGAATACAAGGTTTATTCATGAAGACGCGACGACCTCCCTGATCTGTGTGCCCCGGATAGAGGCGATGTAATCCAGGATGCGGCGCCGGTAAGCCTGTTGATCTTCAAAGATTTCATCGGCGGCCCGGACAAAGGCCTGTGTCTCGGGTTCGATCACCCGGCCGATGCCCCGGCTGGCCACGATCTCGGCGAAGGATCCGATGCCCGCAGAGACGATCACCGGCAGAAGATGCTGTATGTAATGCATCATCTTGCCCGGGACGGTATACGAGGAGTAAGAGTCTTTTGATGTCAGGAGATTGATACCGCAGAAGCAATCCGCCAATACCTCCGGGAAAAGGTGGCTGTCCAGGAAGCCGGCAAAGGTCACGACCTCCTCCAGGCCCAGCGTGCGGACGGCCTCCCGGCACCTGGCGTAGTCGTGCGTCTTGGGTCCGATCACGAGGAGGCGGATGTCGCGGCGTTCCCGGAGGCGGCCGAGGGCGTCGAGGATGATATCCAGGCCGCTGTCGGGCCGCATCTGGCCGATAAAGACCATCTGCCGCGCCTGCGCCTCCAAGAGGCAACTCGCCTCTTTGACTTTCACGCGGGGCCGGTATTCATAGAGGTCCACGCGGCGCGGCACCCGGCGCTTCCAGAAGGCCTCGCGGGCCTGCGTGATCTTGTGCGAATGATCCAGGACGCGATCACACAGCCGGCAGGCGAGCAAATCAGCCCTCGGGAAAAACCAGTTGTTGGCGAACCGGATCAGGAGACCTCGATACGACGCGTTGACCACCCAGTCGCCCGGCACATAGACGGCCTTTTGGCACAGACCGCACCGCCGCAGGAATCCGGCGATGATGGCGGCGAAGGTATGCTCCATCCAGCAGGCCCGGGGCCGCAGCCGCACGAAGTAACCCGTCAGGATCCAAAAGAAGAGCATCATGTTCAAGACGAAGAACAGCGGCGACAGATAATAGTTGAGACGCGGGTGAACTGCCTTGAAAAAAGGAAAAGAACGCCCGGCGCCGCCGGTGCCCGGCGGCAGATGCCGGACCGTGATCCGGTCAAAGTCATAGACAAGGACGACGCTCTTGTCGCTGTAGGCCAGGACGTCCTCGAGGAACCCCTCGGTGTCCGACGATTCCATCTTGAAGGCGAATATATCGGCACGGGTCACGGGCGCGTCTCCTCTCTTTTCACGCCGACGGCGTATATATGGGGCAGGACGGCGGCCGTGTTGTCGTAGAGGACCAATCGGCCGATCCGCCGGGAGGGCATGAGGGGACCGAAGGTCCGCTCAAACTCATCGGGCGTATGCAACCCCCCTGTATATCCGAACCAGCGGCTCTGGTCCGGATTTACGAGCAGTCGGCGGATGTTGAAGAGCCCCAGGAGATGCGCATAGTGTGGGCAGCCGAAATTTTCAAAAAAGAGCCTGCGCAGCCACGGATCGTTGTACGCCGCCACGACCGGTTTATTCAGATTCATCTGAAGGGGATCCATGCCCACGTACCGATAGCCGTCCGCTCCGGTAAGACAGACCTGATAGTTGCCCACGCCGGGCAGCCCCAACAGACGCCAGGTGCCGGCATCGGCGTTGATCTCCCGCCGGCAGCGCGTGTAGGAAGCCGGTTCCTTGTAGGTTCGCTCGATACGGCCGTTGGCTATTTTGTACGGCGGGATCATCTGTCCTGCCGCGACGGGCACGCCGACATAAAGGACATAAAGGAAGAGGCCCATGGTGATCCAAGCGCCGGCGCGCGGGGAACGCGGGGAGCGCATCGCAAAGACCAACAGGAGCGTCAACAGATACACGTACAGGATTCCGAATTTTTCGACGGGGGTCTTGAAGAGGTTGAAAAGGGGGATGGTGTTGAAGAGGGCCTTGTACATAAATCCCAGAGGGAAGGCGTTTCCCTTTACCAGGAACATCACCGAAAGGAACGCCGTAAACACGAAGAGCTTGACGCGCGTATTATCTGTCTTCTTTTTTTCGAAAAAGACGCTCTCCAGGACGATCAGCATCGGGATCATGAGGAGCAGGTGCGCCGCTAACGAGTGGTACCATAACGAAAAGAAATCATAGGTGGGGTCGCGGGGGATCAGGACGGGCAAGAGCAAGAGCCGGGGCCAGATGGGGTAGGCGCCCCGCACGGTGGTGGTCAGCCAGCCCTGTGCAAAATCTCCGGTGTAGAGGGATGCGGCGGAAAAAATGGTGAAACACAGCGGAAGCAGCCACCAGAGCGAAAAAGAGACGAATCCCGCCAAGAGCACGCCGGCGCGGCGTCCGAAGAGACTCCAGGACCACGATCGGCGGCACAGGAGGATCGTCGCCGCCAGCGACAGGAGGGTCGCTGCGTGAAAGATCAAGAATAACGGGGGATTCGTGAAGGCAAAAGAAAAGACGGCGGCACAGCATCCGTAAACGAGAAACAGGACGCCGGGCCTTTCAAAGAAACGCAAGATCACCCAGAAGGTCAACGGGAGGAGCCCGAGGACAGAGACATTCCAGGGGTTGAGACTATTGAGAAAATAAATGCTGAAAGGGTTGAGGACGTAAAAGGAGGCGAGGAGAAATGCCGCAAAGGGCTTGAGCGCGAGTTGCCGGCACAGGCCCATCATCGCCAGGAAGGGGACGAAGTAGATGAGAAAGACGAGGACGAAGCTGGCGGCGCGGACGTCTCCCGTCAGGAGCTGGAGCGCGGCCAGAAAAGGGATGTTGACGCCGAAGGCCATGGGGGCCAGGTTGGGCAGGCCGGTCCCCATCTGCGTCGGATTCCAGGCGAAGTAGAAGCTCCTGAAGTAGGTCGGATAATCCAGCACAAAGTTGCCCTCTCCCCCCAGCAGCAGGCGACCTCCCGAGTAAGACGAAGACAGCCCTGCGCCCAGGAGGAGGGCGAAGCACGCGACATAGAACAAGCTTGCGTGCCGTAACAAGGTCTTCAGGCGGTCTTTCATAACCTTATGCCTTATTGATAGCTGAACTGTCTGAGGACGTGTTTTCGGAACTGGATCCTCAAAAAATGCATCACCAGGTCCACGCGGCCGTGCGTGAGGACGGGTGACCCCGAGTTGAGCCACTTGAAAACGATGATCAGGAGTCGCTTCGGGAAGCCCACGCGCAGGCACGTGTCATAGGAATAAATGAGCAGTTGCTTACGGCGCTCTTCGTCGATGAGCCCCCGTTCCATGCAATACCTGTAGAGCGCCGTATTTTTGATGGGAAAGAAGATGCTCGTCTGGGCGCCGTCGGGCCGCATACGGTAGTTGAGCCAGACGGTGCGTCCCATGTCCCTTAACGATTCGTCCGGCAATCCCACCATGAGGTAGATATTGAGCCGGATGCCGTATTTGCGGATGGTGCGGGCAGCCTGGAAGAGCATCGCGTTCGTCATGGGACGGCCCAACATCTTTTGCCGGTACGGCTGGGAACCGCTCTCCACCCCCAGGAATATCTGCGTGCAGCCGCTGTCGGCGAGAAGCCGGATGCGCTCTTCGCTGCAGGCCAGGCGGGGATTGAGGAGGCAGATGTACGGCAGATCGGAGAAAGACTCTTTATAAAGACGCGTGAACGTCTTGAGCCATTCCAGATCAAGGGCGAAGATATCATCATAAAAATAGATGTACCGGAAAGACATCTCCCGGCGGCACGCCGCGATCTCTTTCAGGATATTTTCGGGGGAACGGTACCGGACATAAAGGCCGGGGTTGGGATACAGCTTCCTCATGGCCGCGTTGGAGCAGTAGGTGCAGCCGTACGGACACCCCTTGCCGGCGAAGATAGGCAGATAGTCGATCCCTTTTTGCTGGTCTGCCACGATGGACCTGTCGAGAAAGGGCAGGCGGTCCAGGTCGTATGCCAACGGCCGCGGCGGGACGCAGACGACGCGGCCCTCGCCGTCGCGCACGCACAGGCCGCTGATGCCGACGAGCGGCCGGCGGGCGCGTATCCTCGCGAGCAGGTCCTCTAGGACAGGCTCCCCTTCTCCCACCACCACCATGTCGATGGCGGGCGACCGCAGATAGTCCTCCGGGGCCAGCGACGCCGCGTGGCCGCCGACCACCGTAAGGATGTCCCTGTCGTGTCTCTTGACGAAATCCGCACACGCGATGATGAAATCATGGTTCATGTCATAAGCGCTGAAACCGACCATGTGGGGGCGAGAGGACGTCAGGACCTCGGAGATGGCGGGGGCGTGCTTGACGAAGTCATCGCCGGCGAAGATGGGTACTTCGAGATAGCGCACCGCACACCCCCGTTGCTTCAGGAAGGCGCTGAGCGCGGAGATCTGTGACTGCACCGTCCGGTAGGGCGCAAACATGATCAGCAGGACGCGTAGATCCTGTCCTTGAAGCGTTATGTCTTTTGCGGAAGATGCCGTCCGATCAGAAGCCATGGCTGCCTCAGGAGGCCGCCGGCACGCGGGCCGTGGTCGCCTCGTAAAGATAATCGCTGCTTTTTTTGTACACGGGGTTAAAGGTCCTCAAAAAAATGAGCAGGGCCCGACGGACCAGGCGCGCCACGTAACAGACCTCTTCGAGGTCATGGATCTTCCAGAAGAGGCGCCACGGGTGCGCGAGATACGAGAAGACACGGAACATGAGGAATGAGCGGTAGGCCTGTTTCTGGAACCGGTTCAACTCCTCTTTTTTAAAATGCACGGTGTCGCACCCCGTCTCGTTCAGGACGTAATTGATGCGCTCGAATTCCTTTTCGTCAAAGGTGCGCGACTCGAAGAAGGCGTCGAAGTTCAACAGTCCCTCCTTCTTGAAGGTCTGGTAGACGCTGGAGGTGGGCTGCGGCTGCAGGAGATAGAAACTGGCGAAATCCGTGCCGCTCTCTTTGGCGAAGCGCAGGGTCGCCTCCAGGGAGTTCTTGTCTTCATAAGGAAAGCCCAGAATATTGGTGGAGATCGTCCACAGGCCGATGCGGTTGGCGTGTCGGATGATCTCTCGGGCCTGTTCCAGAGGGTAGGGTTTGCCGAGGAACCGGCGCGTCCGGGGGTCGCCGGATTCGATCCCGAAGGTGACCCGGTAGCAACCGGCCGCCTTCATCTTGTCGAGCGTCTCTTTGGTCAGGGTCCAGTGGGCGATGCCGTTGGGCGTGCTCCACTTGAGATTCAACCGCCTCACCGTCAGTTCGCGGCAGAACTCCTCCCATCGTCGGCGGTCCACGCCGGCGCTGTCGTCAAGCACCGAAAATTCTCCTATGCCGTAACGCTCCTTGAGGAAGGCGATTTCATCGACGACGTTCTTCGCCCCGCGGCCGCGCCAGGTCCGTCCCCAGACCGCCTTCACCGTGCAATAGACGCAATCTCCGGGACATCCCCGGCTCGTGACTACGCCGGCCGCGCACGCGCGCATGGCAAAGGGATTGCCGTGGTCGAGATAGCGGCCGTAATCGAGAAGGTCATACGCGGGGAAAGGGATCTCGTCCAGGTCCTTCAGGAGCGGCCGGACGTCGGTCCGCACCGGCACACCGGCTCTGCGAAAGGCCACGCCCGCCACGTCGTGCGCCTCCCGGTTCTCCAGGATCCGCCGGACCAATTCCAGGAAGGTCGCCTCCCCTTCTCCGATGACTACATAATCGACACAAGGGTCCTGCAGGATGTGTTGCCAGTAAGACGAGGCGTGGTTGCCGCCCAGGACGATCTTGGCATCGGGGGCGGTCTTTTTGACCAGTTGCGCAATTTCAAGCACGTCACGAAAGTAGATGGAATACATGCAGGTGAGGCCTATGACCCTGGGCTTTTCTTTTTCAATGATGTCCCGGATGGCCGCGTCGTCCAGGCCGAAGCGGATGCGGCCGTCTTTCCCAAGGGCCTGGGCCGGTTCGAAGATCCCCAGCTCATGGATGCGCGCGTCGATACCGGACTTCCGCAGGTAGGCGGCGATATACATCAGGCCCAGCGGCGCCGTGGCCCGAAAGAAAGAAAAGTAGCTCTTTGGCTGGCTGTAATAGGGATTTATCAGGATGACATCCATCGGCGTTAACGCGGCTTGTGTTTACGGGCCAGGACGATCAGCACATCCCGGCTCAGGAATTTGAAGATCGGATATAAGGGGTAGACCAAAAACTTGCCGGGCGAAGAACGCAGGCTCCAAAAGAGATCCAGCGGATATTCGTAACACAGATGCATGCTCTTGACAATGGTGAACCCCTGGTTCTCCAGAAGGACGCCGAGGCTCCTGGGTCCAAACCACGTCATGTGGCGCGGGGCATCCAGATGGAACCAGCGGGTCCCTCCCCACCTGAAGCCGAGCCCTTGTGTATTCGGAACGCTCAACGCCAGCAGCCCCTCCTCCTTTAAAATGTGACGGATTTTAGCCACAGCCGCGGCAGGCCGCGGCAGGTGTTCCAGCACGTGCCACAGCGTCACGACGTCATAAAAACCCTCTGCCAGGCGCGCCGATTCCAGGTCCGAGGACAGCACATCCAGTCCCTTTTCGCGACAGACCCGGCAGGCCTCGGGGTGGCGTTCCAGACCCTGGCGTTGGAACGCGGCGGGATCGAGGCTTTCCAGAAAAGAGCCGTCGCCGCAGCCCACGTCCAGAAGGCGAAGCGGCTCGAGCGCCCTCGGGGAGAACCTTCGCAGGACACGTTCCTTTTTTCGAAACGACGCCCGTATCAAGCGGTTCACGAGAAGACCTGCCAGCGAAGCGGCCGCCGGATCCAAGTGATACGAACAGGGGTAGTGCCGCCGGTAATAGGCGTCGTCCGCCTCGATGTCCGATAAAAAATAAGCCCCGCACCACCGGCAGCGATACACCGGGAACCGCGAGGACGCGTCGATGACGTGACGGCCGTGGGTGTCGGGCGCCTCAAAGGCGAAGTCCGTGTCCGGGCTTTGGCAGCTTCGGCAGTTCATCGGTCCTTCCGACAGACAAAGATCAGTTGAGAGGCCAGCAACGCGGGTAGAACATTAAGGAAGCTCACCACCGTGCCGGCTGGATAGAACCTCTCAACGCTCAGCCCGGCTGCGCGGATAATCGTCAAGGCCGTCTTGATGGTATAGAAGTGCAGGTGCGAGCGGCCCATGATCCCGACCTCCGTATAGTCGAACCGGCCGAAGAGGAGCTTAAGCCGGACCGGCAGTTGGGCGACGTTCGGCAGCGAAATGACCATCCGGCCGCCAGCCGCCAACAGGTCCGTCAACTCCTTCAAGACGGCGTCAGGGTCCAGGAGGTGTTCCAGGATGTCCCCGCAGAAGATGAGATCGAAGTCTCGTTCCGCGATCATCTCTTTCCTGAATCTGTTAAGGTCGATATCATAGAGCCGCTGGCAGTTATGCGCGGCTGATTCCCTGAGGCGCGGGTCCCGTTCGATGCCCACGACATGGGTCGGGTCACCCCTCAAGGCGCCGATCACGCCAAAGGAACACCCCACGTCCAGGATCCTCGGTTGCCCGGGGGGCGGGGCGTATTCCCGGAGGATCTCGGCGTAGATCCGGTGCGGCCTTCTTCGAAAACGCGTATCCAGGGCATATCCGTTCATGGGGCCTCCATAAAGGCGAGCGCCTCAACCGCCCTCTTGTCCCAGCACCATTCCTGCCCGACGAGAGACATAGCATCCCGGCTCATCTGTGCGTAGAGGGCATCATCGAAAAGGAGCCTTTGGATCTCTCGGGCAAACCCTTCCCGGTCGTTCAGGGGGACCTTGAGCATGCCTTTGGGGTAGTACGTCTTGAGACTCTCCAGGTCAAAGGCTACCCCCGGCAGCCCCCAGGCCATGGCCTCGGCCGCGG
>CAZCSY010000028.1:0-16866 GCA_964501505.1 uncultured Planctomycetia bacterium | reverse complement strand
CCTCCCTCTATCAGACGTTGGGCTTCAGTTACTTCCGGCAGGAGAACTTTGACCGTGCCTTCCTGTATTTCAACGCCGCGGTCCAGGTCAATCCGCGGTTGTACTGGTCCTGGTATTACATGGGTCTTCTGAACCCGGGGGACGCCGAGACCTACTTTACGAAGGCGATCGTGGCCAACCAGGACTTTGCGCCGGCGTATTACTGGCTTGGCCGTTATTACGGCAAGAACGGCAGGACACAAGAGGCGATCCGTTCCTTTGAGGGATATCTCAAGAGCGCCTGGGCCGACCCCAACGAATACGCGCGCATGGATGAGGTCCGGGGATTGTTGAGGAAGTTGCATCAGGGCAAGAAGATCGAGTGAAGATGGATAGGACCGTGTTCCTGTGGGTGGTCCGCGCCCTGTGCGCCGTCAGTCTCCTGGCGGGCGCGGCGTGCCTGCGGTCTCCCGGGCGGGTGATCGCGTTCCAGCAGAAGTTTTATTCCTGGATCAACTGGCGCATGGAACCGATCTCCATGTCCAAAGAGATCCGCAACACGCGCCTGATGGGGTTGGTCCTGGTTCTGTTGGCCCTGTCGGCGTTCCTGGTGCCTTGAAGAGGACGGGGGCTATCGAAAGTTGCAGAGCGAGCGCGGTGTCTCTCTTTCGCTGGTGGGGTTGCTTATCGTCAGCCTGATCATCGCCTACCTCTTTATAAAGGCTATGACGACGTACCTGGGTTCTTCCATCAGGGGGAGCGGCGATATCGCGAGTCAGACCGGCGTATCGATCGCGCCTGCGGTGAGCGCGGACGGGACCGCGGCCCAGGCGACGGGCGTCTTGGAGTGGACCCGGCAGGAGGTCAAGGCCGCCGGACAACGCGGCTTGGACCGCGCCAAGGAACTGACCGAATACAATTTCTGATCCTACGACACGACCCCGCACTTCCCTTCAGGGTCCTTTTAGGAAGGTGTGGGGTTTTCATATGCGTGCGCCCGGTAGGAGCTGCGCACGTACGGCCCGCTCTCCACGTGGAAAAATCCCCGCCCCAAGGCCTCCTGTCTGTAGGCTTCGAACTCTTCCGGCGTGATGTACGCGCGCACGGGTGCGTGCGCGCGGCTCGGCTGCAGGTACTGGCCGAGGGCCAGGTAGTCGCACCCCGCCTCTCGTAGATCATCGAAGACACGCAGGACTTCATCTCTTTTTTCTCCCAGTCCCAGCATCAGCGCGGATTTGGTGCGGATCTTCGGGGATATTTTTTTACACCGGCGAAGGACGGACACGGAACGCTCATAGTCCGCCTCCGGCCGCAGCGCGTAGAGGCGCGCGACGGTCTCCAGGTTATGGCCGAGGATGTCGGGCCCGGCGTCACAGATAGTCCTGAGCGGTGCTTCCTCGCCGTTGCCGTCCGGGATGAGGAGTTCGACGCGCGTGCCGGGGCATGCGGTCCTGAGGCAGCGCACGACGGCGGCGAAGTGCGCGGCGCCTGCGTCGGGGAGGTCGTCACGCGTCACGCTCGTGATGACGACATGGGCCAGGCCCAGGTCTGCCGTGGCGCGGGCGACGCGGTCCGGCTCTCCCGGGTCCGGTGCTTCGGGTTTGTGCGTCTTAGCAACGTGGCAGAACCGGCAGTGCCGGGTGCAGTAACGCCCGAGGATGAGAAAGGTTGCATGTCTCTGCGCAAAGCACTCGGCGATGTTGGGGCAACGGGCCTCGCGGCAGACCGTGTTGAGGCGGTGCGCCTCGAGGATCCGGCGCGTCGCCTCACAGGAAGCAAACTCGATCTTTTTACGCAGCCACGCCGGCCGGCGCGGCGGCGCGGAGGAAGGCGTCGTCATGTCTCTTTTGATTCCATGCGGGCTGTGCGTATTTGTCGGCGCGCAGCCCTTCCATCCGTCGTGTTTCTTTTTGGGAGAGCCCCTCTTGCCGCAACCAAACACCAAAGTGGCGGACAAAGGCCCCGGTGAGGGCCTGGTGTACTTCTTCTCTTGAAAAGGCGCGGCCGGCGGACTCCGTGAGGCTCGTGACGCCCTCGAAGTCGGTCGGCGTCAGACCCCGGCAGGCGGCCAGGAGGCGCGACCTGTCAAGCGTAAGCGGGAGGCTGCCGTGCTGGAGAAAGGTGCGGCGCCGGCGCTTCTGGGCGTGACCGCCGATTTTTTTGCCGTTGACGCAGACATCATATTCCTCATGCCGGGAAAAACAGAAATCAACCGGCCCCTGCGGCGTCGGCCCCAGCGGTCCTCGTGGGGTTCCTGCGTCTTTGGCAAAGTTTGTCTGCAGGCCCAGGATTTCCAGTGTTTTTAAAATAAAGGCCGTGACGCAGGCGTAGGATTCTTTGACGTGCTTCGGGAGGTCCAGGTCTTGCGTGTCCGCGACGAAGCTGTAGGTGACCTCGTCGTCATGCCACAGCAGGCCGCCGCCCGTGGGCCGGCGCACGGCGCTGTCGGAGAAAAGGAGTTTTTCCGGGTCCTGAGAAAGCCCTATCGAGAAGCTCGCAGGTTGCCATTCATAGAGCCGGAGGGTGGGCGCGGAGACGCCCGGCCGGTAGTCCAGGAGGAGCGCCTCGTCCGTCGCCATGTTGGTCGCCGGGTCCTGGGGGCCGCTGTTGATGAGGCGCCACGTTTTGATCATGGAACACCCTTATGTGCCTGTCGCAGGCAGGCATTCAGTGACATCCCGTGAAGCGGGATGGAAGTTACAGAATTTTTTCCTTCGGGCCTTATCCCTTTTGATGATGCGTCTGCCCGGGGTTTCCCGCGAGGCGGGATAAATACGCGCAGTGCATTTGGCGCGCCGCTTTGGCTTCGTCCAGGCGGCGGACGGGAGTGGTGCGGGGCGCTTCTTTGAGGGCCCGGGGATCGGTCCTGGCCGTTTCAACGGCCCGGATCATGCAGGCGATGAAGCGGTCGAGCGTCTCTTTGGACTCGGTCTCCGTCGGCTCGATCATCAGGGCCTCTTTGACGATCAGGGGAAAGTATATCGTCGGCGGGTGGATGCCCTGGTCGATGAGATATTTCGCGACGTCGAGCGCGTTGACGCCGCTCTCCAGGAGCGGCGCGGCCGACAGGACGCACTCGTGCATGCAGCGCGCGCTGGTGCCTTCTCCGCAGGCCGGGGCAAAGTGCCCCCTGAGGCGGGCCAGCAGGTAATTGGCGTTCAGGACGGCGTGTTCGCCGGTGCGCAGGAGTCCTTCTTTGCCCAAGAGCAGGATGTAGGCGTAGGCCTTGAGGATGACGAGGAAGTTGCCGTAGAAGGGCGCGATGTAGCCGATGGAGTGCGGCTTCTGGTAGTCCAGGCAGTATGTGCCGTCCTCGCGCTGGGCCACGCGCGAGATGGGCAGGAACTTTTCCAGGTCTTTGCGCACGCCGACGGGGCCGGACCCCGGCCCGCCGCCGCCGTGCGGGGTCGAGAAGGTCTTGTGCAGGTTGAGGTGGATGACGTCGAAACCGATGTCGCCGGGCCTGCACCTGCCGAGGATGGCGTTCAGGTTGGCGCCGTCGTAGTAGAGGAGGGCGTCTTTTTCGTGGGTCATCTGTGCGATGGCGTCGATCTCCGATTCGAAGATGCCCAGCGTGTTCGGGCACGTCATCATGACGGCCGCCACGTCTTCGGTCATCTTTTCCCGCAGGGCCTCGAGGCTCATGGTGCCCCTTTCGTTCGACGGGATGTTGATGATCTCATAGCCCGCGATGGCGGCGCTCGCCGGGTTGGTGCCGTGGGCGGAGTCGGGCACGAGGATATACCTGCGCCTGTGTTTCTTCGCGCGGTGGTAGGCCGCGATGATCATGACGCCCGTGAGTTCGCCGTGCGCGCCGGCCGCCGGCTGCAGCGTGAAGGCGTCCATGCCGGTGATGGCGCACAGGAGCCTCTCCATGTGATGGAGGACCTCCAGCGCCCCCTGCGTCAGGAGGCCGCCACGCCGCAGCTGCGGCAGGAGGGGGTGCAGCCCCGCAAAGCCGTCGCAGCGCGCGATGTCTTCGGTGAACTTGGGGTTGTATTTCATGGTGCAGGAGCCCAGCGGATAGAAGTTGGTATCAACGGAGAAGTTCTGGCGCGAGAGGTTCGTGAAGTGGCGCACGAGGTCGTTTTCCGTCACCTCGGGCAGCTCGGCCGGTCTTTCGCGCAGATACCTGGCGTCGGGCAGCTTCGCCCGCATCTCCTGCGGCGGCAGTCGCGTACAGCGCCGTCCCGGCTGTCCGATATCGAAGATCAGTTCCATAAGGTCGCCTCCAGGGCCTGGGCGTAGCCGGCGATCTCTTCCTTCGTGCGTTTTTCCGTCACGGCGACGAGCATGTAGTCCTTCATGTCCGGGTAATAGCGCGCGAGCGGGAAGCCGGCGGCAAACCCCTTGGCGATCATCTTGCCGACGACCTCGACGGGGTTGCGCGGCAGCACGACCGTGAATTCGTTGAAGGTCGGCGAGCTCTGCTTGACCGTGACGCCCTTGATCTGCGACAGCAGGGCCTTGGTCTGTTCGGCCTTCTCGAAGTTTTGGCGCGCCAGTTCCCGGAAACCCTCTTTGCCGAGAGCACAGAAAAAGACGACGGCGCGCAGGGCGCACAGCGCCTCGTTCGAGCAGATGTTGGACGTGGCCTTTTCGCGGCGGATGTGCTGTTCGCGCGCCTGCAGGGTCAGGACATAACCCGTTTTTCCATCGAGGTCCGAGGTCTCACCCACGATGCGGCCCGGCATCTTGCGGGCGAACTCTCTTTTCGTCGCCATGAAACCGAGATACGGCCCCCCGAAAGACAGGGGTATCCCCAGGCTCTGGCCCTCGCCCGTCGCGATGTCAAATCCCATGGCGCCCGGCGTCTTGAGCAGGCCCAGGGCGACGGGATAGACCGAGGCGATGGCGAGGACGCCGTGTTCGTGGGCCTGGGCGACGATGTCCGCGTGGTCGTCGATGGCGCCGAGGAAGTTCGGGTTCTGCAGGATGACGCAGGCGGTCTTATCGTTGAGCTGCGTCTTCAAGGCGGCCCGGTCGGTCTGGCCGTGCCGGACCGGGATCTCGTAAAATTCGATCTCGAGGTTGCGCGTGTAGCTGTAGATGATCGTGCGATAGATCGGGCTGACGGCCTTGTCGATCAGGACGCGGTTGCGGCCGGTGACGCGGCGCGCCATCATCATGGCCTCGTAGAGCGCGGTCCCGCCGTCGTAGAGCGAGGCGTTGGCGATCTCCATATCGGTCAGGCGGCAGATCGCGCTCTGGTATTCGAAGATCGCCTGCAGCGTCCCCTGCGAACACTCGGGCTGGTAGGGCGTGTAGGCGGTGTAAAATTCACTGCGGCCGCTTATGTGGTCCACGACCGACGGGATGAAGTGGTCGTAGACGCCGGCGCCGATGAAGAGCGTCAGGTCCGTCGCGTTCTTTGCTGCGAGGTCCCTGAGGTGCCGGATGACGTCGAATTCGGACCTGCCCGGCGGCACGTCGAATTCTTTGGTTCGTTGCTGCGGCGCGACGACATCGAAGAGCTCATCCGTGCTCCCGGCGCCGATAGCCCGGAGCATCTCCTGCGTGTCGCGTTGGGTGTTGGCGATATAGTCGCTCAATTTGCCCTCGATTGCGTCCCGCAAATTGTCCCTGAGTCTGCGCAGAAAATTCCGAAGGAATTTTCAAGCGGTTGGACGAAGGGACGGGTCTTTGTACCCATTGCCCTCACGGCGCCTCCGCCGAAAAGGCCGCATAGGCCCCGGCGTCCATGAGGTTCTTCGTTTCCTCGGGCCTGGTCATGACGATCCTGGCGATCCACGCCTTTTCATACGGCGACTGGTTGACGAGGGCAGGGTTGGTCTCGAGCGCTGCGTTGACCTCGGTGACGTTGCCCGAGACCGGGGCGTAGATGTCGCTGGCCGCCTTGACGGATTCGATCGTCGCCAGGACCCCGAACTGCGTGACGGCCGCGCCGGTCTTGGGCAGCTCGACAAAGGTGATGTCGCCCAGCGCCTGCTGGGCGTGGTCCGTGATGCCCACGGTTGCGGTCTTGCCCTCGAGCCTCACCCATTCGTGCTCTTTCGTGTATTTCAAGTTAGACGGAATATCCATGTTTTCTCCTTACACGTTCCCGAGCAGCCCGGAAACTGTTTCCAATCTGTTCGGGAACGCGTCTCCTTAGGTTCTCAAAGAGGTCTGTTTCACGAACGGCCGGGTGGTGACGACGGCTTCAAAGAGCGGCGCGTCCTCGCCCAGCAGGATCCTTTGGCCGGCGGCGAGCGGCGCGGTCGCGAAGCCCATGCCGATGCCGGTGCCGCAGTGCGGAGAAAAGGTGCCGCTGGTGACCGTGCCGACCTCTTTAGCGTCGAGGAAAATTTTCTGGTCGTGCCTGGGAGAGCGCCGCGACCGGGACGCGAAGTAAATGCGTCGGCGGGGGATGCCCTCTTTTTTTTGTCGTATCAAGGCCGGCCGGCCGATGAACTCTTTGGACAGGTCGATGAATTTCTCCAGGCCTGCCTCGAGCGGCGTCGTCTCTTCATCGATGTCCTGGCCGTAGAGATTGTAGCCCATCTCCAGGCGCAGGACGTCGCGCGCCCCCAGACCGGCGGGCCGGACGCGCGGATCGCTCAAGAGCTCCTTCCAGAATACGGGGATTTTTTTCAGGGGAAGGTAGATCTCGAAGCCGAGCTCGCCGGTGTAGCCCGTGCGGCTGAGGAGAACCTGCGCGTCCAAGAGGCGGGTCTCGGTAAAGGTGTAATACTCCAATTCGGACGCCTCGGGAATAAACGGCGTCAGGACCTCGCGGCTCTGGGGGCCCTGCAGGTCGATCTTACCCCAGGCGTCCGATACGTCCTGGAAGCGCGCCTCCCCTGAGAGGTGGCGCGAAAGGTGCTCCTTGTCTTTTTCGGCCCTCGCGGCGTTCACGACGATCATCCAGGCCGTCGGCCGCTTCCGGTAGACGATGAGATCGTCGATCACGCCGCCGGCCTCGTTCAATATCAAGGCATATCGGCAGCTGCCGACGGCAAGCGTATCGAGGTCGGCCGAGACGCAGCGTTCAAGGCCCGAGGCCTTCGCGTCCCCCTCGACAAGAAACTCGCCCATGTGGCAGATGTCAAAACAGGAGACGGCGCGGCGGGTGTGTTGCGTCTCGGCGAGGATTCCCTCGTACTGGATCGGCATGTTCCAGCCCGCGAAAGGCCCCATCCTGGCCGATAGCTGCTGATGGGCGTTGAAGAGCGGCGTGGTCCTGAGGGAGGAAGGGCCTTGCGTCATTTTGGCGCAAACGGGGGCAGAAATAAAAATGCCTGGTTTCAAGAAAACCCAGGCGGACGATTTTCCTTTAAGACTTCCTCATGGTCGATTCCATGGCGCCAGAAGTCGTCAGATCCACTTATCCGGGGTATTATAGCACAGGGCGGCCGGTTGTAAAGTATCTTGATGAGCCGGTTGTAAAGTATCTTGATGAGAGGTGGGCACTTCTGTTATTATAGTCATTCAACGAGAGGATTTGCAAGGGACGGTTATGTCTCAGACACGTCTGCACGTGAAGATTCTGGACAGGACGCCGCGGGCCGTGGCCTTGATCTACGCCGCGTGCCGCCAGTGTTACAGCGCTCGATTTGCCGGCGCCATCTTCGAGGAGAATGACGCCGCGCGCCGTCAGGCGGGCTTTATCCGTAAGGTCGTCGCTTCGGGCCACGAGAGTCCGCTGGAACACGCGAAGTTCACCTTTGCCGTCGAGGGGGTCTCGCGGGCCCTGACGCACCAACTGGTGCGACACCGAATGGCCTCTTTTTCACAGCAGAGCCAGCGTTACGTCAAGGAGACCGCCTTCGATTATGTCGTCCCGCCGAGCATCGCCCGGGACCCGGAGCTGAGAGAGGAGTTCGAGCACACCATGGAGCACATCCAGGAGCGCTACAACAGTCTCCTTGCCAAATTCAAGTCCCGCGGCAAGGTCGGCGAGCAGGCGTTTCAGGACGTGCGCTTCGTCCTGCCTCAGGCGGCGGAGACAAAGATCGTCGTGACCATGAACTGCCGTGAGTTGTTGCATTTTTTCCGTCACCGCTGCTGCGCGCGGGCTCAGTGGGAGATCAAGCGGCTGGCCGAGGAGATGCTGCGCCTCGCCCGCAAGGAGATGCCCGAGGTCTTTGAGGCGGCCGGCGCGAAGTGCGTGGATCTGAGGTATTGTCCGGAAGGCGAGAGGTTTTCCTGCGGCCGTTATCCCTTGAAGCGCAACGCCGTCCCAAAGAGGCCGCGCCGGGTAAAAAGAGAGGTCCGTTGAGACACAAAGGCACCCTATTCTATTTTCTTTTTTGCGGGGCGTGCCTGGCGGCGATCCATGGGTGCGCGACCGTGCCGCCGGTCCACGAAGGCGGACCGATGGATGTCATCTACCGCCCCCAGGATTCCGCCGCCCTGATGCGCTACGATACCACTCACATCATCGGCCCCGCCGAGACGGTCTATCGCATCAGCAAGATGTACGACGTGCCCATCGACGCGATCCTGAAGGCCAACAGTATCAAGGACCCGCGGGAGTTGCGCATCGGCCAGAAGATCGTCATCCCGGATGCGGCGCCGCTGCGGCCTGTCATCCCGATCTTCAAATCCAACAAGTGGCGCTATATCGTCATCCACCACAGCGTGACGGACGAAGGGGATGCGATGTCTCTGGACGTCATCCACCGCCACCGTGGCTTCAACCGGGGGCTGGGCTACCACTTTGTCATCGATAACGGCACGACGACGAAGGTCGACGGCCAGATCGAGGCCTCGCCCCGTTGGGTCAAGCAGATGGACGGCGCCCACTGCAACGCCGCCGGCATGAACCGGTGCGGCATCGGTATCTGTCTTGTCGGAGATTTCACGTATCACGAGCCGACGGCCCGACAGATGGATTCGCTCGTTCTGCTGGTCAGTACCCTGTGTCGTTATTACCATATTCCCTTTAGCCGTGTCATCGGGCACAGGGACGTGCCCGGCAAGGTCACGGCCTGTCCCGGTAACAGTTTTCCCTGGAAAGAGTTCAAGCGTCGCCTGCGCCGCGGCCGCTGAAAAGGCGGATCAGAATGGTCGGACCTTTTTGTCTCACCATGAGGGAGGTTTCATGAAGCCATTCCTGTTTGCCTTGGCGACGGCGTTCGTGTGGGGATGCGTACCTCTTTTTGAGAAGGTGGGGCTCCTGCGGTTGAGTCCCTCGGCCGGCATCTTTGTCCGATGCCTGGCCGTGGCGCTGGGTTCGTTGGTGCTCCTCGCCCTGAAGCCGGCGATTCTTTCGGAGATCGGCCGCACCCCGCCCAGGTATATCCTTCTGATCATCTTGGGAGGATTTTGCGCGAATTTTTTGGGACAGATGTTGTTCTATCACGCCCTCAAAGACGGAGATGTCTCGCGCGTCGTGCCGGTCTCAGGCGCCTATCCGCTTATCTCGTTTATCCTGGGCGTGCTGGTCCTGGGCGAAAAGATGACAGGGATGAAGTCCGCCGGCATCCTGTGCGTGCTCCTGGGCGTCTTTCTGTTGAAGTAACAGGGAACCCCGGCAGACAGAAATCTTCTTGCCATTTCGTCCGCCAGCGCTACAATAATGATGGCGGGTTGACAGAAGGAGGCAGGGATGGATGACATTGGGATTCTTCGTATCGTGGATTTTGTTGCGGGAGGGATAGGGGCTGTGGCAGCCATCGGGCTGATCTTTGCTCCGCGCGCCGTGGAGTGGCTCGAAAAGAAGCTGGACTACAATTTTTCGACCCACAGCCTGGAAGAGACGCTGAACAAAAAGAGAGAGATCGGCTCGCTCTTGTTGCGGCGCTCGCGTATCTTCGGTTTGATCCTGCTGGTTATTTCCTTTTTTCTGTTGATGACGGGGCTGATCCTTATTTAGGGGTGCCCTTCTTCGCATAAGGACGCTGTCTCCCAGGGATGGGGGGCAGCGTTTTTTTGTTCCGGAACGTGGATATCGGATCGGTATCCGGATGAGTCCTTAACCCGTTACTCTTCAAGCACTTTCACGTCAGAAAATCCCTAATTTCGGGGTAGTCCGCGTGTTTCTGTTGACGCCGCGTCCCAACTTTGTTATATTAGTTGCCTAACCCATTGGCATTTAACGAGCGGGGGGACCATGATCGAACGCTACAGTCTTCCAAAAATGGCGAAGGTGTGGAGCGAAGAGAGCAAGTTCCAGAGGATGCTCGAGGTGGAGCTCTGCGTCTGTGAGGCTTGGCAGAAACTTGGCAAGATCCCCAAGAAGTCCCTGCAGACCATCAAGCAGAAGGCCAAGATAGATATCGAAGTGATCAGGGAGTTGGAGGCCAAGGTCCGCCACGACGTGGTTGCCTTCGTGAACAACCTCTCCGACAGCGTGGGCAAGGAGGCGAAATATATCCATATGGGCTTGACCTCCAACGATGTGCTCGATACGTCTCTGGGCCTGCAGCTCGTCGAGGCCTTTGACATCCTTCTGGTTGATATGCAGAAGGCGGCGTCGGTCCTGGCCAGGATTGCCAGAAAGCACAAGAACACGGTCTGCATCGGCCGTTCGCACGGCATCCACGCGGAGCCGACGACCTTTGGGCTCAAGGTGGCGCTGTGGTATGATGAGATGCGCCGCAACGCCGAGCGCCTGAAGGTAGCCAAAAAAGAGGTGGCCGTCGGCAAGCTCTCCGGCACGATCGGGACGTACACCAATATCGAGCCGGAGGTCGAAGAGTTTGTCTGTACGAAGCTGGGGCTCGACGTCTCCCACGGCTCGACCCAGGTGGTTCCGCGCGACCGTCACGCCGCCGCATGCGCGGCCCTGGCCGTGACCGCCGCGTCGCTCGAGAAGTTCGCCACGGAGATCCGCCACCTGCAGCGCACCGAGGTGGCCGAGGTCGAAGAGCCGTTCGGCAAGGGGCAGAAGGGATCCTCGGCCATGCCGCACAAGCGTAACCCCGTGATGTGCGAACGCATCTCGGGGCTCGCGCGCCTCGTGCGCACGAACGCCTTCGCGGCCCTGGAGAACGTGTGCCTGTGGCACGAGCGGGACATCAGCCACTCGTCGGTCGAACGGGTCATCCTGCCCGACACCACGATCCTCCTGGACTATCTCCTGAACCAGTTCATCGAGGTCATGGAGGGGTTGACGGTCTACCCCAAGAGGATGCTGGTCAATCTGGGCCGCACCAACGGGCTCATCTATTCGCAGCGCGTCCTGCTGGAGTTGATGAGAAAAGGGTTGCCCCGTCCGCAGGCCTACGACATCGTCCAGAAGAACGCGTTTGCGTCCCTGACCCTGAACCGCGAATTCAAGGATGTTCTGTCCGCCAACCCCACGGTGAAACGCTGCCTCTCCACAGGGGACCTGGCATCCTGCTTCGATATCCGCTACTATCTCCGCCACGTGCCGAAGATCTTCAAGGCCGTCGGGCTTGACTAAAGGAGCGCCCCGTCCCCATGTATTGGCGCATAGAGGTTAGAGACAAAGAGGGCGTGTACAACGGCAGCGCCCTGGCCTTGAAGGCCGCCTTGTCCCAGGCCGGACTGCGCGGCGTCGAGGACGTGCGCTGTCACCACGTCACCTACCTGATCGGTGCGGCCCGGCGCGCCGAGGCGGAGCGCGTCGCCCGGGAGCTCTTGACCGACGCCGTTACCCAGGAGTACGACCTGTGCACGGACGCGGATCCGCTCAACGGCCCCGCGGGATACAGGTCCCTGCAGGTCCTGTACCGCCCCGGCGTGATGGATCCCGTCGAGGAGTCGACCCTCAAGGGCCTCGGTGACATGGATATCACCTCCGTCGAAGGCGTGCGCACGGCCAAGCGGTACCTCTTCAAGGGCGGCCTTTCCCAAAAGGCGCTCCTGGCGGCGGCCGAGAAGGTCCTCTACAACAAGCTCATTCAGTACGTCCTGCCGGAGGAGGATCACCGCCTCGTTGATTTTTTTCACCTGCCGGATTATGCCTTTTCGCTCAAGGTCATGCCGTTGGGCCGGGCCTCGGACAAGGAACTGCTCGCCTTGAGTCGGGAGGGCCAGCTCTATCTGAATCTGGAGGAGATGCGCGCGATCCGGGATTCTTTCCGAAGACTCAAGCGCGAGCCGACCGACTGCGAACTGGAGACCATCGCCCAGACGTGGTCCGAGCACTGCGTGCACAAGACCTTCCGCGGCAACGTCGCCTACAGGGAGGCGCTGGGGCCGAAGACCGGCAGCCCGCGCAAGACCAAAAAAATCGGCAACAGGATCATCAAGAACCTTCTCAAGGAGACGGTGATGAAGGCGACGCGCGAGTTGAAGAAACCGAGCTGTGTCTCGGTCTTCCGGGACAACTCCGGCATCGTCACCTTTGACGAAAAATACAACATCTGTTTCAAGGTCGAGACGCACAACCACCCGTCGGCCCTGGAGCCGTACGGCGGGGCCAATACCGGCATCGGCGGCGTCATCCGCGACCCCATGGGCACGGGCCTGGGCGCCAGGCCCATCCTGAACACGGATGTCTTTTGCTTCGGGCCGCTGGATTTTCCTCAAGGTAAGCTGCCGCCGGGCGCGCTTCATCCGCGCCGCGTGATGAAGGGCGTGGTCAGCGGCGTGCGGGATTACGGCAACCGCATGGGCATCCCCACGGCCAACGGCGCCGTGCTCTTTGACGAGCGCTTCGTCGGCAACCCGCTCGTCTACTGCGGGACGCTGGGGATCCTGCCCAAAGAAATGTCTTTTAAGAAGGTCTCCAAAGACGACGTCGTCGTCGTCGTGGGCGGTCGCACGGGCCGCGACGGCATCCACGGCGCGACCTTCTCCTCGGGGGAGTTGACCCATGCGTCGGAGACCGTCTCCTCAGGCAGTGTGCAGATCGGCAACGCCATCACCGAGAAGAAGATGCTCGACGTGCTCCTGAAGGTACGCGATGCGGGGTTGTACCGGGCGATCACGGACTGCGGGGCGGGCGGGCTCTCGAGCGCGGTCGGTGAAATGGGCAAGGACGTGGGCGCGCGCGTGGACCTCGACAAGGTGCCGCTCAAGTACCACGGTCTGTCGTATACCGAGATCTGGATCTCCGAGGCGCAGGAACGCATGGTGCTGGCCGTGGACAAGAAGGACCTGCCGGCATTGCTGGAGGCCTTTGCCCGGGAGGACGTCGAGGCGACGGCGATAGGCACCTTCGGCACGCCGCAGCGCCGGCTTGAACTTTTTTATGACGGACACCAGGTCTGCGACCTCGACATGCGCTTCTTGCACGAAGGCCTGCCGCGTCTCACCAAGCAGGCGGTCTGGAAACGGCCCCGGCACGGCTCAAGACGCGTCGAGGCCGCGAAGGACCTGACGCCGGCCCTGCTCAAGCTCCTGGCGCACCCCGATATCGCCTCCAAGGAGTGGGTGATCCGTCAGTACGACCACGAGGTGCAGGGAGCGACCGTGGTCAAGCCCCTGGTGGGCGCGGCGCACGACGGTCCGTCGGACGCATGCGTGATCAGGCCGCGCTTTGATTCGCCGAAGGGCATCGCGGTCTCGAACGGCATCAACTTCAAGTACGGAGATCTCGATCCTTACTGGATGGCGGCGTGCTGCATCGATGAGGCGCTTCGTCAGCTCGTGGCCGTCGGCGCGCCGCTCAAGCGGGCGGCGCTCCTGGATAACTTCTGCTGGGGAAATCCCGACAAGCCGGACCGGCTGGGGGCCCTGGTGCGCGCGGCCTTCGGCTGTTATGACGCGGCCAAAGGTTTCGGCGTGCCGTTCATCTCCGGCAAGGACAGTTTTTATAATGAATTTGCATACGGCAGGAAGTCGGTCTCGATCCCGTCGACGCTCCTCATCTCGGCGCTCAGCGTGATGGACGACGTTTCGAAGGCGGTGACGATGGATGCCAAGCGGCCCGACAACCTGCTCTATGTCGTCGGGATGACGTACGCGGAGTTGGGCGGTTCCCACTATTACGACGTCCTGAAGATCAGGGGCGGCCGCGTGCCGGTCGTGGATTTTGTGAGCGCCAGGAAGGCCATGGAACGGCTCGCCGAAGCCGTATCCCGCGGGTTCGTCGCGTCCATCCACGACTGTTCCGAAGGCGGCATCGGCGTGGCGGCGGCGGAGATGGCCTTTGCGGGCGGCCTCGGCCTTAATATCTTCCTGAGCGATGTGCCTTTTTCGGGCAGGGACCGGCGTCCCGATAACGTCCTTTTTTCAGAGTCGGCCTCGCGCTTCCTCGTTGAGGTCGATGCGGCCAGGCGCCGTGATTTTGAACGGACCATGAAGAAGACGACCTGTGCCCTTATCGGCTGTGTCTCGGAAAAACGCCCTGTGACCGTCTTCGGTCTCAGGGGAGAGATCTGTCTTCAGGCGCCCGTGGACCTGCTGAAAGAGACGTGGCAGGCCCCCTTGAGGAGCGTTTAGCATGCCGAAAAAGAGAAAGAGGCGTAGCCTTCCCCGGGCGGTCAAGAGGACGCTGGCCAAACTGTTGCAGAGCAAAATCGACGTCTACGGCGATAAGGACCAGGCGCGCATCCGCCGCATCAGCAATGAGCTCGCGCGCGGCTTCAAGACCCTCTCGCGCTTCGAAAACACGGTTTCGATTTTCGGCTCCTCGCGCCTGGGTCCCAAGGACCCGTACTACAGGCTGGCCGAGAAGACGGCGTTCTTGCTCGTTCGCGCCGGCTACGGCATCATCACGGGCGGCGGCCCCAGCATCATGGAGGCGGCCAACAAGGGCGCCCGCCGCGCCGGCGGCGCTTCGATCGGCCTGAATATTTACATCCCGACGGAGCAGAGGGCCAATGCCTACGCCACCACGCAGCTTGAGTTCCATTACTTTTTCGTGCGCAAGGTGATGTTCGTGCGTTATGCCAAGGCCTTCGTGATCTTTCCGGGCGGCTACGGCACGCTCGACGAGCTCTTCGAGTCGATCAACCTTATCCAGACGGTGCGCATCGCGCAGTTCCCCGTGGTCCTGGTCGGCAGCCGTTACTGGCAGGGGCTCCTGCACTGGCTGATGTCCACGGTCCTGCGGCGCGGCTGCATCAGCCCGGAGGACCTGAGCCTTTTTTCGCTCGTCGATAAGGCCGAAGACGTGGTTCAGGTGATCAGGAAATTTTACGGGTAGTGGATTTTCCATGGCGCAAGCACGGGTCCTCATCCTGAAAGCAGCGGGCATCAACTGCGACGCCGAGACCGCCGCGGCCTTTGAGCAGGCAGGCGGGTTTCCTGTCTTCGTGCACATCAACGAGTTGATCAGCGGTGCCCGGTCGCTCTCTGACTTTCAGGTCCTTGCCTTTTCCGGCGGGTTCACGTACGGCGACGACATCGCAGCGGGCCGGGTCCTGGCCAACCAGGTCAAGAACAAGCTCATGCCGGCCGTGCGCGCGTTCATCGACAAGGGCGGTTTGATCATCGGTATCTGCAACGGGTTTCAGGTCCTCGTCAAGGCAGGGCTGCTGCCGGGCACCGAACGGGCCCAGCAGGAGGTGACGCTCGCCGAGAACGACGTCGGGGTCTTTCAGGACCGCTGGGTGTATCTGAGGCGTCTGGCATCGAACGCGGCGGGCCGCAAGGAGTTGTGTGTGTGGACACGGGGTCTTTCGGAGATCGTCACCATGCCCATCGCCCACGGCGAGGGCAAGTTCATCCCGAAAAATGAGGAGCTTCTGACGCGTCTCAAGGAGGGGGGGCAGATCGTCTTTCAATATTGCGATGCCCGGGGCTGCCTGGGAGATTTTCCCATCAATCCGAACGGTTCGGTGGACAGCATCGCGGGGATTTGCGACGAGACCGGCCGCGTCTTCGGTCTCATGCCGCACCCGGAGCGCCACCTGACGGGACTGCAGCATCCGTCCTGGACGCGGGATGGGCTTAAGCGCCACGGCGACGGTTTTTACATCTTTCAAAACGCTGTGAGGTATTTTCAATGAGACCGACTACGTCCTGCCTCGATTATCCCCGCCACGCGTGCGGCCTGTTCGGTATCTTCGGCGTGCCGGAGGCGCGTTATCTGATCTACCTGGGGCTTTACGCCCTGCAGCATCGGGGTGAGGAGTCCTGCGGCATCGTCACGAGCGACGGGGAAGACCTTTTTCTGTACAAGGAGATGGGGCTGGTGGCGGACGTCTTTGACGAGAGCCACCTGCGTCCCCTGAAGGGTGACCGTGGCATCGGCCACGTGCGCTACTCCACGACCGGCTCGAGCCTCGTGAAGAACGCCCAGCCGCTCTTCGTCGACTACCTCGGTAGCTCGCTGGCCATCGCGCACAACGGGAATCTCGTCAACAGCCGCGCCCTGCGCCGCGAGCTGGAAAAGATCGGTTCCATTTTTCAGACGACGTGCGACAGCGAGGTCATCGTCCACCTTATGGCGCGGTCCAAGTCGCGCGACGTGTTGGTACGCCTGAAGAGCGCTCTCAAGCAGGTCCGGGGCGCCTACGCGCTGGTCCTGTTGACGGAAGACCGGCTCATCGGTGTCCGGGACCCCGACGGCTTCCGGCCGCTGTGCCTGGGCCGCAAGGACGGCGCCTACTGCCTGGCCTCGGAGACGTGCGCCCTTGACCTTATCCAGGCGCAGTTCATCCGCGAGGTCGAGCCGGGCGAGATCATCGTGGTCTCAAAAGACGGGCTGAAGTCCATCCGCTTCGCCGCCCCAAAGGCCCAGGCCGCCCACTGCATCTTTGAGCATATTTATTTTGCCCGGCCCGACTCGGTGATCTTCGGTGAGACGGTCCATGTCGTGCGCCACCGGTTGGGCGAAGAGCTGGCGAAAGAACATCCGGTCGAGGCCGATATCGTCGTGCCCATACCCGATTCGGGGACCTCGGCGGCGTTTGGCTTTGGTCACGCCTCGGGGATCCCCATCGACCTGGGCGTCATCCGCAACCACTACGTGGGCCGCACCTTCATCCAGCCGCACCAGGAGATCCGCGACCTGGGCGTGAAGGTGAAGTTCAATATCCTGCGCGAGGTCGTCCGGGGCAAGCGCGTCGTGATCGTCGACGA
>CAZCSY010000027.1:0-16905 GCA_964501505.1 uncultured Planctomycetia bacterium | reverse complement strand
GGATGAGATAGACCGAGATGATGAAAAGAAGGATCCCGCCGGCTATGCGGAAGTCATCGATCGTGATGCCCAGTCCCGCGAGGATGGCGCGTCCCAGCACGACAAAGAGGACCGCCACGACCGACGCGACGATAATCGATTCGTTAAGGATACGGTGCCGCTGTTTGCGCGTAAGGCCTTCGGTCAACCCCAGATACAGCGGGACCGTCCCGACCGCGTCAATCGCCAGGAATATCGGTATGAAGGTAACAATATAAGGTTTGAGGGCTGTCAACAGCATGGGCAATATTATACAAAAAGCGTGAGAAATTGCCAGGGGTTTTTGTGTTTTGCCGGGGTTATGGGCGATGGTTTGTTGTTAGCGTCCAGATCTTCTCCTTGAGCTGGGTGTTGGCGCCGTCGTAGCGCAGCGCTTCCTCCCAGGCCTTGCGGGCCGCCACGGTCTGACCGTCCTGCGCGAGGAGGTCTCCGAGCAGTTCCCCGTATGCCGGATGTTTTTCGGAGAGTGCCACGGCCCCCTTGGCCGCGGCCAGGGCCGCAGCCATGTCGTTGTCCCGGAGGATCAGCGCCTTCGCGTAAAAACCTTCGGCAAACTTCGGGTTTTTCGTCGTGATCGCCTCGATGACGTCCAGGGCCCTCTCCTCCTCGCCCATCGCGTCATAGATGAGGGCCAGGCGCGCGCGCAGCGCCAGGTCCCCCGGGTTAAGCACCAAACCGTTGCGGGCCCACTTGAAGGCCTCGAGATAGTCTTTGGTGATGAAATATTCATAATCGGCGAGGTAGCGCATGGCCTCGGCATTCTGCGGCGCGATGGTCAGGGCCACCCGCGCTTCACGGGCCGATGCCGCATAGAATGTAAGGCTATTGAGGAGGCGCGCGCGGTTCAGGTACGGCCAGGGAAAGCGAAAGGCAATCCCCAATCTTAGATAGTCTGGCTCGGCCGGCGTCCACGCCGCGAGATCGATCCCGTATCGGTCGATCAGGGCCGCGTTCTTCGGTGTGTCCCTTAAAAGGATGATCGCCCGCTCGTCAAAATAGACGACGCGCCAGGCGCCGCTCCCGAGAAGCGTACGCAGGAGACCGATGTGCAGTTGATTGGAGGGTGCCGTGAGAAAGAATCCCTCGATGCGGTAGTCGGCGATCAGGCGTTCGAGGGCATCTCCTTTTCCTTCGCCGATGGCGACGTAGTTTTTAAAAAATTCCGCACCATAGAGCTCTGTCCGACCGTCGATATAGACGCGGCGAAGCGGGTAGGCCCGGCCGACCAGATAGGCGCCGGCATTGAAGTCGTTGAACATGCGTGCGGGAAAATTTTCTCTCAGAAGAAAATCCACGGCTTTCTGGGGATAGCGCTGCGTCGCCAGCCCCAGAAAAGAGGATTTGAGTTCGTAGGTATCATAATCGAAAGAGGCGCAGGAGATCTGGCGCTCGGCGCCTTTTAAGGGGAAGAAGACGAGAACCGCGACGGCCGCGACGCCAAGGGCCTCACGTGCCCCTCTTGGGACGGCGGGTTGCGGCCAGGTCTTGGCGTCTTCAAAGGCCCGGTTGACATTCTGGAAGATGACATAGGCCGCCACCATGCAGAAGTAAGCGACGTTACGCATCGCAGACAATCCCAGCGCCAGAAAGACGAGCCAGAGGAGTCCCTCCGTCACGTTGAGGCGGCGCGCATTGAACCGGAAAGAGAAAAGAGAGACGATGATGAGGACCTTGAGGTAGAGCATGTGCCACGGGTCGAAGAGGTTTTTGAGCGTCAGCGGCATCGCGAGCTCCTGGATGTGCTCGAAGATGATGCTGCCGCCTTCGGCCAGGTGCCTGCCCACGCCGAGGGGATAGGCGGCGCCCAGGAAGCCCTGGGGATTGACGGCTGAGGCCAAGATAAGACACAAGAACGTAAGGGCCAGTTCCTTTACCTGTCTCTTGTCGCAGCGGACGCTGGTTTTCCAGCCCGCCGGCATGGGCACCAAGCGCTTTGCGAGTTCGCCTAAAAGGAAGATTAGGACGAGCAGCGGCCCCAGGAAGAAGAAGCCGTGCATGTTCGTCCAGAGGATCTGCAGCAACGGCAGCATCCAGAGGGCACGCGCCTTATACTGGGACCAGCCCCGGAGCAAAAAAAGATAAAGGACCACAAAAAAGAGACTCCAGAGGTCCGGCCGGATGGAGAAGCGGTAGGCCGTGCCCAGGAGCGTGATGTATAAGATGACGAAGATGAAGAGGAAGTTTTCTCTGACGCCGTCGTTGCCGATAAAAAAGAGGAGCAGGAAGAGCCCGATCAAGACAACGTTCTGCATGAGGATGAGGCCGTCCGGGCCGCCGGCCCGATAACACAGGAAGGCCAGCACCTGGAAGAGCCACTCGTGGTTGATCCAGGGTTTTCCGGCGACGGTAAACGAGAAGATGTCGACGAGCGGGATGGACCCGGCGGTCACGATCGTCTCTCCTGCCTTGAGGTGGAGCCACAGGTCGAGGTCGACGATCTCTTTGGAGGCGTACAGGACGAGGAGGGCGAAGAAAAAGATGATGAGGCCGCGATGGAGGATAAAGTGCAGGCTGGTGAGCAGGCGTTGTCTGTCGAACATAAGTCGTGTACGGTCTCCTGTATCAGGGTCTCAGCGCACCGTCGATCAAGGCGCGCGTGACCGGATGCCGGGGATGGGAAAGGACATCGTCGGCCCATCCTTGTTCAACTATTATACCAGAGCTCAGGACACAAATTCTATCAGAAACGTGACGGATGACATCCAGGTCATGCGAAATAAAAATCAGGGCGAGTCCCCTTTTCTCTTTGAGCTCGGCAAGGTTGTTGAGGATCTCGGCCTGGACACAGAGGTCGAGCGCCGAGGTGGGCTCGTCGCAGACGAGGAGTCTCGGGGCGCAGGCGAGGGCGCGGGCCAGGGCCGCGCGCTGCCGCTGTCCGCCGCTGCAGGCATGCGGCCGGCGCGCGAGGATATCGGGGTCAAGGCGCATGTCGGCGAGCGCCCGGCCGATCCGCGCGCGCCGTTGTCCACCCAGGCCATGGATGAGGAGCGGCTCCTCGAGAGACTGGCCGATGGAAAGGGACGGATCGAAGGCGTCGTAGGGGTTTTGAGAGATGAGCTGGATGTCGCGCGCCGGATCCTTTATCGCCGGTCCGTAGGCGATGCGGCCGGACGTCGGGGCGGTGATACGGCATAAGAGATGCGCCAGCGTCGTCTTGCCGCAGCCGGAGGCGCCGACGATGCCAAGCGTCTCGCCTTCCCGGATACGCAGGTCGACCTCTCGCAGGGCCGTGAGGCAGCGCGGCGGCTGCCAGAAGACCGCTCCCGGGACCCGGTAGACCTTTGTCAGGCGTTCGGCAGTAAGTAACATCGGACCTTTTGACCGTTTGGTTGACAAAAAGACCTTGGGGTGTCTTTGTCGCACATCTTCAGGCGCCGCGCACAGCGCGGATGAAACGCGCATCCGGACGGCAGGGACCGGAAGTTCGGTACCTCGCCGGGGATACTCGGTAGCCGGCCGGTCGTCTCTTTGCCGGGCCGGCAGGCGAGGAGCGCCTGCGTGTACGGGTGCAGGGGTTTTTTGAAGACGGTCCCTGCTTCTCCTTCTTCGACGATGCGGCCGGCATACATGACCGCCGCGCGGTCGGCGATCTCCTCGGCCAGGCTGATGTCGTGCGTGATCCAGAGTACGGCCCATCCCTTTTCACGCGCAAGTTCCTTGATCAGGCCGGCGATCTCACGGCGAAGACCCTGGTCGAGTCCGGTCGTCGGTTCGTCGGCGATCAGGACGCGCGGGGAGCAGGCTAAGGCCAGCGCGACCAGGACGCGCTGGTTCATGCCCCCGCTCAGCTGGTGCGGGTAAAACCTTTCGAAGTCCTGCGCGGGTTTGAGCCCGACGCGGTCCAGCAGGCGCCTGGATTCATCGAGCGCCGACCTGGCATCGAGCCCGCGAGTTCCGGTCAGGGTCTCGCGGATCTGGGCGCCGGCGCAAAAGAGCGGATCGAGGTGGACCGTCGCCTCCTGAAAGATGTTCGCGATGCCTCGACCGCGCCAGCGCGCGCACGCCTTCGCGTCCCGGGCCGGCTCACCATTGAAGACCAGGCGGTCAAAAGAGACGTGGTTGTGTTCCGGCAGGAGTCCTGTCAGGGCCAGGGCCGTGGAGGTCTTGCCGCATCCGCTCTCTCCGACGCAACACAGGATCTCGCCTTCGAAGAGAGAGAAGGTGACGTCGCGGGCAACGGCGAGCATGCCGTCTGCCAGCGGCAGACGGACATTGAGGTTTTCAACGCGCAGGATCTCTTTCATCGCGGAGCCCCCTTATTGCCAAGAGGGCGACGTCCTGAGCGACCGAAGGGAGTCGAAGGGTCATGTACCAGGGACGCGCGGTCAGATTCTCCCAATGCGTTCAACGCGATCAAAGTTACGAAGATGGCCGCTCCAGGGAAAAGGCTCTGCCACCAGGCGACGCCGAGGGTCGATCTGGCGTCGGCGAGCATGTTTCCCCACGACGGGGTCGGCGGCTGAACGCCCAGTCCGAGGAAGCTTAATCCCGACTCCGCGAGGATGGCCGCCGCGACGCCGAAGACGGCGGCTACGATCACCGGGCCGGCCGCGTTGGGTACGAGGTGTCGCAGGACGATGCGGCCGTGGGAGGCGCCGTAGGATCGGGCGAGGAGCACGAATTCCCTGTTTTTCAGCGAGAGCACCTCGGCCCGCACCAGGCGCGCCTGTCCCATCCACCCCGTGAGGCCGAGGATCAGGATGATGTTCCTGGTGGAGGGCTCCAGCACCGCGATGACCGACAGGATGAGAAAGGTGACGGGGAAACACAGGGCGACGTCCACGAAGCGCATCAACACGGCATCGAGCGCGCCGCCGAAGTAGCCGGCCGCGGCGCCGATGAAGATCCCTACGGCGGTGGCGATCAGGACGACGACAAAGCCGATGACGAGCGAGATGCGCGCCCCGGCCATGAGGCGGCTCAGGACATCGCGGCCCAGTTGGTCCGTGCCCAACCAGTGGCTGCGGCTGGGCGGCGTCAGAAGGTGAGCTTCGTCCACCGCATCCGGCTGCCAGGGACACAGGTGCGGGCCGAGGAATCCGGCGGCCAGGAAAAGGCCGATCAGGATAAGCCCAAACCGGGCCTGCCTTCTTTTTAAAAAGTTACGTAGCATTTTTCGGATACCGTATGCGGGCGTCCGCCATGGCGTAGCCGACGTCCGCGAGAAAGTTACCCAGGAGCGTTAAGACGGCCCCCAGGACGAGCAGGGCCATGATCACGGGGTAGTCGCGGGCCATGACAGAGGCGAAAAAGAGCCGGCCCGTCCCGGGGATCGCAAAGATGGACTCAAAGATGACGCTGCCGCTGACCAGGCCCGGCAGGCTCAGGCCGACGATCGTGATGACGGGCAAGAGCGCGTTGCGCAGCGCGTGACGGTAGATGACGAGGTGTTCCGGCAGGGCGCGGCTGCGGCAGGCCAGGATAAAAGGTCGCTGCAGCGTCTGGACCATATTTTGATGGACGTATCGGGAGATGCCGGCCAGGCTCGCGACGGCGGAGACCGTCACCGGCAGGACCAGGTGGCGCGCCACGTCAAGGACCTTTTCAGGGCCAGAGAGGTACGCGTGGTCGATGCTCTTGATGCCGAAGACGGGCAGGACGCCGAGCTTGACGCCTACCCAGTCCATCAGGAGCAGGGCCAGCCAGAAGGTGGGCGCGGCAAAAAGCAGAAACAGAATCGCGGAGACAGATCTGTCTATCCACGTCCCCTTTTTGACCGCGCACCATGCGCCCAACGGGATGCCGATCCCCAGGATGAGCGTTAACGAAGCCACGTTGATGAGCAGCGTGACAGGCAGCGTCTCGAGGATCTTTGTCGTGACCGGCCGGCCGTCGGTGAAAGAGGAACCGAAGTCCAGGCGGACCATGCGCACGAACCAGTCGCGGTACTGTTGCCATAAGGGCTTGTCGAGTCCGTAGAGCTTCTCCAGGCGCTCGCGCACCTCGAGCGAGACCTTGGGGTTGAGATCGGTCAGCGCGTCGGACGGCCGGCCCGGCGCCAAGTGGATGACAAAGAAAGTGATCGCGGTGATCCCCAGGAACACCGGCAGCAACTGCCCGATCTTCTTAGCCAGGAATGTCATCATGGTGATGCGTTTGGCCGCAGGGGGATGTCTCCTGTCAGACGAAGTTTTTCGCCGTCAGCTACGGTTTGCGACGCGTTGCTCGGCGACATAACGCTTCGCCTGTGCACGCGTCGCAAATCCTTGCCGACGTTTGGGCGAAAAACTTCTAATTGTCTGACAGGAGACATCCCCGTGCGGTCCCCCTCGGTATCTCATGGTTTCATCATGGTTCCATCGTGATGCGGTAGCGGCGCTGGGCCGCCGGGATCCACCACTTCGGGAGATTATACCCGATGCCGGCCGGGCCAGGGTCGATCCCCTCGACACGCCGCGCGACGGCCTCGAGGCTGTCCGCGGAATATAAGAAGAGCACCGGTTGGTCCGCTTTGATAAGGGCATGGATGCGGTGGTAGAGGCGCGAGCGCTGCTCTCGGTCAAAGGTCTGACGGGCCCTGACAAGCAGATCGTCGATCTCCTCGTTTTTGTACGCGATAAAGTTGAACTCTCCCTCCCGTGTCTTGGACGAGTGCCAGATGTCGTACACGTCCGGGTCGCGGCTCAGGGCCCACCCCAGGAGGACCGTCTCAAAACGCCTCTTGTCGATGAATTCGGATAAGAGCGCGCTCCACTCGAGGACCTTGATCTTGGCCTGGACGCCGACGGCCTTGAAGTACTTCTGGAGTAACTGGGCTGTCTTCTGGCGCCGGTCATTGCCCTGGTTGGTCAGGATGGTGAAGACGAACGCCCTGCCTTCTTTGTCCACCCAACCGTCGCCGTCCGTGTCGCGCCATCCGGCTTCGGCGAGGAGGCGGCGGGCCTCCTCCGGGTCGAAACCGGCATCGCCCACCGCGTGATCATACGCCCAGGACTGCGGGACGAACGGACCGGTGACGATGCGTCCCATGCCTAAAAGGACGATGCGGATGATCTCCTTTTTGTTCACGGCCAGATCCAGGGCCCGGCGCACGCGCGGGTCCTGGAAGCGCGGGTCTGTCAGGTTGTATCCGAGGTAGGTGTATCCGAAGCCGGGCGTCCGGAACTTCCGATAGCGTTTCAGAAAGAGGGCGCCGTCGGTCTGGCGCGTGTATTGAAGAGGGGTCAGGGAAGCGGCATCTACGTCCTGCGTCTGGAGCGCGAGAAAGACGGTCGTCTCGTCCGGGATCACGCGTTCGAAGAGATGTGTTATAAACGTCTCGCCATCAAAGTAATTTTTAAAGGACCTTAGGGCGGCGTTCTCGTTGCGCCTCCACGCCACGAGGCGCCAGGGGCCGGTGCCGACAGGCGTGTCGGAGAAGTTCGTCGTGTTGAGGTCGGCGCCGGCGAGGATGTGTTCCGGCAGAATACCCATGCTCCAACTGGCGAGCGCCGGCGCAAAAGGCTCATTATAGGTGACCGTGATCGTATAGGGGTCGTTCGCGCGGATAGAGCTGACGAGGAGAAAGTCGCCCGCGTACGGCGTGCGCACGTTTGGATCGATGAGTTTTTTATAGGTGAAGATGACGTCGCCCGCGTCAAAAGGATGGCCGTCGTGCCAGACCACGTCGCGCCTCAGATAAAAGGTGATCACCCTTCCGTCCTCGCTTATGGTCCAGCGCTCGGCCAGGTCGCCTGTCAGCTCCAGGTTACGGTCGTACTTCACGAGACCGTTGAAGAGGAGGTTGCAGACCGAGGCGCTCGCGCTGTCCGAGGCGAGGATGGGCACGAGCGTGCGGGCGTCCGCCGCAGCCGCGAAGACGAGGGTCCCTCCTTTCTCCGGCACGGATGCTTCTCGTACCGCCGGCTCGGCCGAGACACAAGGCGCTGCTGCCAAGAACAAAAAAAGAAAGCCAAGCATGCGGATGGCTTGGCTTTCCGGGATGGTCTTGTCACGTGTCGTCTTCAAGAGCGCTTAGGTGGTTACGTCCTTTGCTGCTCCGGGGGAGACGGGATTCGATTCCTGGGTCTCATCGGTCGGCGTTGGGACCTTCTGCGTCGTCTCGGCAGGTGTCTGCGTTGCCGGTTGCGTCGATGCATCGCCCTGTGCCGGCGCGCTCGACTCGGGAGCGGACGTCCCTGCGACGGGCACCGTGGGCATCTTGGCCTCCGGCCGGTACGTCGTCTCGATGAGCGATTTACCTTTTTGCAGCGATAAGAAGGCCAGGGACAGACACGTCAGAAAGAACACTGTTGCGAGGACCGAGGTCGATTTGACGAGAAAAGTGTTGGTTTTGGTACCGAAGATCGACTCTGCCGAAGAGAATGAATCGATGAGCCCGCCGCCGCGTCCCTGCTGGACCAGGACGATCAGGATGAGGAGCAGACAAATAGTGACGTGGACCGCGATAACGAGAAAAAACATGACGTGATACGGCTCCTTTCCATCGGGGTGGGGCGAAATCCGTTTTAGGTTTCTTTTGATGCCGCGATGGTGACGATATCGGCGAAGCTGCGGACATCGAGGCTTGCGCCGCCGACGAGGGCGCCGTCGATGTCCGGCTGCGCCACGAGATCCTTGGTGTTGTCCGGCTTGACGCTGCCGCCGTAAAGGATGATCATCGAGGCGGCCGTCTCTTTTGAGAAGAGTCCGGCCAGGAGCCCGCGGATGGTCGCGTGGACCTCCTGGGCCTGTTCCGGCGTGGCGGTCTTGCCCGTGCCGATGGCCCAGACAGGCTCGTAGGCGATGACGATCTTCGCAGCCTCTTCGCGGGAAAATCCTGCCAGGCCCTTTTTGACGTGGTCGCTGACCACACCGAAGGTCAAGCCCCGTTCGCGCTCCGCAAGCGTCTCCCCCACGCAGACGATGGGCGTCAGCCCCGTCTCCAAAACCGCGGCCGTCTTCCTGTTTACGGTTTCGTTCGTCTCGTGAAAGAACTGCCGGCGCTCGGAGTGACCGACGATACAATACGTGCAGCCCAGGTCCTTGAGCATCGGTGCGGCGACCTCTCCGGTAAAGGCACCGGAGGCCTCCCAGTAGACGTCCTGGGCGCCCAGTTTCAGGTTGGATTCGGCGACGACCTCACTGATCGCGTCCAGGGCCGTGAACGGCGGGCACAGGGCGATGTCCACGGTCTGGATATCGTAGAGCTCTCTCTTGAGGCCGTTGGCCAGCGTGATGGCCTCGGTGATGGTCTTGTTCATCTTCCAGTTGCCGGCGATAAAAAGTCTACGCACCTGATGTACCTTTCTTTAACTTTTTTTATCCTTCAATGCGGCTATCCCCGGAAGCGCCTTGCCTTCCATGAATTCCAGGGAGGCGCCGCCGCCTGTCGAGATGTGCGTCATTTTATCCTGGAGGCCGAATTTGGCCAAGGCGCCTGCGGTGTCGCCGCCGCCGATAATCGTCTTGGCGCCGGTCGTTGCGATGAACTGTGCGATCTCTCTCGTCCCTTTGGCATACCGGTCGTTTTCAAAGATGCCGAGCGGTCCGTTCCAGCAGATGGTCCGGGCGTCTTTCAGGGCGTCGATAAACGAGCGGATCGTCTGCGGGCCGATGTCCACCGCGATCATCCCCTCGGGAATGCCGGCGTCGGGGGTCGTCTGCGTGCGCGTGGGCGCCTCGATGTTGTCGACGATCAGGTGGTCCAGGGGCAGAAAGACCTGCACGCCGGCCTTTTGGGCCTTCTCCAGCGTCTCTTGGGCCAGGCCGATCTTGTCTTTTTCAAGCTTAGAGTTGCCTATCGAAAGACCCCGGGCCTTGAGAAAGGTGTAGGCCATGCCGCCGCCGATGATGAGACGGTCCGCCTTCTTGAGCAGGTTCTCGATGACGCCGATCTTGTCCGATACCTTGGCCCCTCCGAGGATGACGGCAAAGGGCTTCTGGGGCGCTTCGAGGGACGTGCCCAGGTATTTGATCTCTTTGTCGAGAAGGAATCCGGCGACCGCCGGCAGGAGGTGCGCGATACCCTCGGTGGAGGCGTGGGCGCGGTGGGCCGTGCCGAAGGCGTCGTTCACGTAGACGTCGGCGAGCCCTGCCAGCTCTCTGGCAAAAGAGGGGTCATTCTTTTCTTCTTCGGCGTGAAACCGCAGGTTTTCAAGGAGCACGACCTTTTCGGCAGAGGCGTCGATCTCTTTCTTGACGGCCTCCCCGACGCAGTCGTTGAGCTTCTTCACCGGCACTTTGATGAGTCCGGAGAGCCTCTCGGCAACCTTATCGAGGCGCAGCTCCTCCTTCACCTGGCCGTCCGGGCGGCCCAGGTGGGTCATGAGGATGAGCTTTTTGGGTCCCTGCTTCAGGATGTATTCGATGGTGGGGATGGCCGCGCGGATACGCGTGTCATCGGTGATGGTGCCGGACCTCTTGTCATGCGGGACGTTAAAGTCCACGCGCATAATGACTTTTTTGTCTTTCGTGTCGATGTCCTTGATGGTCATCTTGTTCATAGGGCCTCTCAATGTCCGGTCATCCCGCCTGCATAGGAAACCACGCCTGGCTGTCGGGCACACCCGCTTAAAGAATCCCACGTCTAAGAGGAAGAATGCCAGGCTTTCTTATTTCGGCGGGATGTCCGTGGACTACGAAATTTTTCTATGGTGTTCCATTATACCAAATTATCCCCTCTTGTAAAGCCGAAAGTGGCCAGACACAACCCTGTCAGCACCCAAAAGATCAGGGCGCCGTGGGAAGTCTGGAGGCTTGATTCAAGAAGACCGTGGATGAGATAGGCGATCAATGCCATCGCAAGGCCCGTGCGCAACGCGTTATGCTTGCCGTTGGCCGGGCCTCCTGTCTCCTGCCTCAAGAGCCGGCGCAGGATAAAGACGACGAGGCCGAAAAAGGCGACCAGACCCAGGAGGCCGGTCTCGCAGGCAAGATGCATGTACATATTGTGGGCGTAGGGTTCCCCCATCCCATAGAAGGGGTCACCGGGCTGCGCGTGCGCGACGTAATTATGGGAAAAGGTGTTGAGACCGTGGCCGAAGAGCGGCCGCTCCAGGAAGATCTGCCAGCCGATCTGGAGCATGCGACCGCGGTGGAGGATATTTTCCGCAAACAGGCGCATCAAATGACCGCGCATCCCTGCGGGGATAGATACAAAGAGGAGCGGTACGGCCACAAAGAGCGTATTCAGTTTTGGTCTTCGGAAGATGATCGTGGCGGCGAAAAAAACGATTCCCAGGATGAGCGGGCTCGCCGGGGTGAAGGTCAGGATCAAGGCACCCGTCAACACGGCGGCGGCCGTTATCTCTTTGATCTTCGATTGCTGCGACGATCCGAGGAGAGCGACGACGCACCCCGCCAGGACGCATTCGAGGTAGATGGCCAGCGTCGCGGCCTGTTGAAAAGGTCCTGTTATCCGGATGACCATCCCCTGCGGGTAGGTCATCAGGGGGCGCAGGGAGAAGAAGTCGTATCCGGCGACGAGCTGGTAATAGCCGTCCAAGGCCGCTATCAACGCGGCGGCCGACACGAGGCCCAGACAACGTCTCATATCCGGCGGGTTTCTGAGGGCCAGGCCGCATCCAGTGACGATGAAGAGATACAGGAGGCCCTTGCGCAGTCCGACGAGGCTCAGGGAGAGCGTCTGCGGGTTGACGAGCGACGCGATGAGGCAGGTGCCGAAAAAGAGATATACCGGCCCCAAGTCCCTGTTGACGAGCCGTCTGTATCCGTCGCCGAAGAAAGCCGCCAGGACCCCCAGGCCGATGAGGCCGATGCCCAGGCTTGCCAGGCTGTTGTAGAACGGCAGAAAGACACACAGAAACGCCAGGCCGTAAAAAGACAGCCGTTGAGATAGACGGGTCATCAGGGGTTGGACCGTCATGGGACGCGGACCTCGTCAAACCTTCTGATCGTGGCCAGCACAAGGCAACCGTAGACGATGATGGCAAGAAGATTCGCCAAAAGCAGGAGCCCGAAGGCGAGGGTCAGGCTGATCAGTGCGAGGGAGATGATGGCTGCGAGGACGAAGTTCTTTGAGCGGGTCTTGTTGAGGCCCTCTGCCAAAAGAGTCACGTGGTTCAGCACCGCGTACACGCCCAGGACCCCCGGAAGGAAAGACGGATCACAAGCCTTATGGGGGCGTTCCCGTTTCAAGTGGGCCAGATGGCCCGAAAAGACGCGCAGGACTTGAAAGAGGCCAAGGGTCAGCAGGACGCATAGCACCCAGGAAGAAGGATGGAAGATAAAAAGGATCTTGAAGGGCCGGCTGACCATCTTCAGGAGCCAGAAATTGAAAAGGATAAAAAGACACGACCAGAAGTACGTCGCCGCGATATCCGTGGCTTTGACTTTGGGCCAGATTCGGCCCAGCGCCGTCCAGAAGAACACGAGGCCCAGGGCGCCTCCCGCGAAGGCGGCCAGCGGCACCCAGGAGGTCGAAGGCCGTGTCTTGCTGCTCGGCAGAGTGATGCTGCCCCATTCACTGGAAGCGACAGAGTTGCGCAGGCGCAGGGAGAACCGGATGGGAGGTTCGATCCGGATGCGCGTGCGGGCATCGTTGATCAGCGCCGCCGGGATGAAATAATAGAACTCTTTGATGTTTTTTCTTTGCCTGAAAAAGAAGTGGATGATTTCTTTGTTGTTGACAAAGACGTCCTGGGGCGCGTCATCCCCCCAGAGTTTCAGGATGTAGGGATAGCCCCGCGGCAGATCGGCAAAGTGTGTACCGGTGACGTCCAGGATCTTTTCGTTGACGGCCTCGAATCCCCGGATCGTAATATATCGGTAGAAGTACCCGAAGGCCAGGCCGATCGCCAGGTGTGCGGCGAAGACGACCGCGTAGGCGATCGCCAGCGTCTTTTTATTGGAAGGCCAACGCACGGGCACGGACATGTTTCCTCTGGACAGGTCGGATTAGAGGGCCTTTTCGGCGAACCACCAGCCGTGGATATTACAGTTCTCCACCGCCTGCAGCGTGCCGGAGGACGCCTTCAGATGCAGCGCCGCCGCCGGATGGCAGTGTTCGGGCGTCAGGTGGGTGCGTGCGATGAATTTCTTGTCGAGGTAGAAGTCGATAAAGGTGATGTGGTGTTCGGGGAGGCTCGGGTGTTCCACCGCGCCAACCTTGACGTGGACGTCGAGGCAGCCGTCGGGGATGAGGCTGCAGGTTTTGACGACCGTGATGGCCGGCACGTGCTTTTGCTCAATCTCCCCTCCCACCGTGCCGTCGCCCGCCTTTTTAAGGAGATCTTTTTTCTCCGAGAATTTCTCGCGGGGAGCGCCGCAGACCGGGCAGTGTTCCGGAGCACCCTCAAAGGCGACGTGGCCGCAGACCTGACACAGAAAAACTTTCATGGGGATCCCCTTTCTGTTTTACGTGGTGAGACGCTGGTATTGATTCAAGATCTCCCTGATGACCAGATTGACCGGCATATCCTGGATGTCCTCGAGCGCCTGCGGGATGACGAGGGACCAGTTGCGGGCGTCCACGGTCCCGGGGAAGTTGATGCGTGCCTCCCACACGTCGAAGTCAAAGAAGGTATCAAGGGCGAGCCAGTCCTGCAACAGGAGGCCGGAGAAGATAGAGGATGTTGCGCTGACGCGCTCCAGGGCCTTCTTCATGAATATGTGAGGATTGGCCAGGGCCGTGCCGGGCGGGCAGCGGAGAAACTTCAGGAACTGGTCACGTTCGCGGATGGAGCCCCGAAAGAGGTCCAGCACGCCCCAGGCCTCTTTCTCTTCTTTTCCGATGATCTCAAGGAAGGATTCTTCGCTGAGGTTGGGCCGGCTCCAGCGCAGCCTGTTGTGTCGCGTCTGAGCCAGCTCAAAGAGCCGTGCGGCGATGGCATCAAAGGCGATACCGTGATTCTGACAGGCGCGTTCAAAGAGCCCCCTGTCAACGGTTCCGGCCTCGAACTGCCACCAGCCCATAAGAGAGCTCATGTCGTGCGTGGCGAGCGTTGCCATGGCCACAGGCCGGTACAGCCCGGGGTCCTTGAAGTCATAGGTCTTGCCCCAGTCGCGTGTCCAGCGCTGCACGTCGATGCCGGGGATGCCGTATTCGTCCAGCACGCGCAGGGTGCACGGCGGGATCGTCCCCAGGTCTTCGGCGCACGCCAGCATGCCGGTATTGTCGAGAAGGACGTCCAGGAGCCGGCGGCCGTGGGCCTCCCATTCTTTTTCATCCACGGGATCAAAGGCACCGTTGACACCGCCTGTCGCCTCGGGTTCGCTGACAGGGATGGTCCAAACGCGGAACATGCCCACCACGTGGTCGATGCGGTACAGGTCATAGAAGTTTTCCGCATACCTGAGTTTTTCGATGACGTAATCATATCCGTGCGCCGCGACATCGGACCAGTTATACGGCGGCATGCCCCACCGCTGACCCTGCGAATAGAGCATGTCCGGCGGCGCGCCTGAGGCGAGGTCCAGATTGAAGTGGTCCTGGTGCGCCCATACGTCCGCGCTGTCTCGCGAGACGAGGAACGGCAGGTCACCCATGAGAAGGACGCCTTTTTGAGCGGCATACGCCTTTGTCTCACGAAGCTGTTCAAAGAGTTGCCACTGGAGCCATTTCTGGAAGAGAAGCGCCCGGCTGTTCGACACACGGACGGCGTCGCAGGCCGCGGGCCGGCGGTCTTTGAACTCCGGAGGCCAATCCTGCCAGTCGCGCTCCTGTTGTAGTTCCTTGAGGACGCGAAACAGGGCGTAGTCCTCGATCCAGTAGGCGTTGCGCTTGACGAAGGTAGCGAGTTCGGCGGGGATGCCGGCCGCGGTTGCCTCGAAGACCCGCCACAAGAGTTCGAGCTTTGCGCCCTTGATAGCGTAGTTCACGCGGCCGCTGCCCGTCGGGAATCTGTCTTTGAGTCGTCGGATCTCGGCGTTCCACGTGTTGGCTGCCACGCCCTTGAGGCGAGAGAGGCTCAGGTACATGGGGTCAAGCGCAAACATGCTTTGGGCATCATAGGGCCGGAAGTTGAAGCCCACGTCGTTGAGGGGTAGCAGCTGAATGATGGACATCCCGGTGTTGCGGCACCAGTCGACGAGGAGCTTGATATCCGGGAGTTCGCCTATCCCGCAGCTCGCCTCGGAGAAGATACAGAAGAGCGGCACGGCCACGCCGGAACGGCGGTGCGCACCGATGCGCTGCCACTGCCAGGAAGAGCGGCCGGATAACAGGCGTTGGTAGATGTTTTTGAGGAGCGTGGCGGTTTCGGACATGAAGGGGTATCCTAGAGATCTCTCCTGATTATATGAGAGCGACGGCGTCGCTCGCGAGCCAGCCGGTCTTGCCGTCCGGACGTTCTACCTTGAACCATCCTTGTTTCTTTTCGACGACCGTGACGGTCATCCCTTCGGAGAGCTCAAAGTGCGTCGTCGCCTTTTCGAACGGTGCAAAGCGCGCCTCGGCCCGCTGCCGGACCACGAGGGCTTCGCGTCCCTGACTTTTAATTTTAACATACATCAGGGATAATCCAATGACAAAAATGAGGGCCAGGATCCGGGCAGGGGTCCTTAACCGTCCACGCGCCGCCTTTACGAGGGCCATGGCAGAGAGCATGGTTATCAGGGACAGGTAGACCAGCAGGACGCCGCCGGTCCATTCGTCGAGGCTGACCCATTGAAACGGCGCCTCGACGATCCTTTTGAGGAGCTTCATGCGGGGCGGCCGGGCGTAGGCCAGCTGCGACCGGGCCAGGCGTATGTTGGTCTGGATCTCGGGATCGCGCGGCTGCAGACGTCTGGCGCGTTCGTAACTGAGCAAGGCGCGGCCGGGTTGATGCAGACGAAAGTACGCATTCCCCAGATTGAAGTAGAGCGCCACAGAGGTTCGGCCTTCTGCGAGGATGGATTCATAGTCGGCGATCGCTTCCTTGAATTCCCCGTTTTTATAATGGTTGTTCGCTTTGGCAAAGGTCGCGTCCTGGCAGCGTCCCTCCGGCATCGGACCAAAGGCGAGTGTCGCGATGCCGCTACCAAAGAGGAACAAAAAGAAAAGTTTTTTAAGCATGGATTTTGGCTATCCGGTCCAGAACCTGCCGCAGCGTCCCCAGGTCTTCTCTCATCTCTTCCTGCGACGCCGCGAGGGAGGCGTAACGGATGTTATCGCATTTTGTCAACAAGGCCTCGATTTTTTTTATCTCTTCCTCATCGAGGCAGACGCTGCCGGGTAGCGACGTCAGGGAGCCGGCGGCGATCGTCTGGGCTGACGTGTGGCACTTGTCGGCCAGGAATCCCCTGAGGGTGCGTGAGACACCGGCGTAAAATTCCTGGTGTCGGCCCGCGGCCATGTCTGCGGCCGCCTCCCGGTAGCCCTTCTGGGCCTTCGGGTGCGCGCGGAGCCGGCGGGCGTAAGCGATATCCGTCGTCAACCGGTACCGATGTTCGCTCCACCGCCAGAGCCCCAGGAGGATAAATAGGGGCATCCCAAAAAGGACGGCTACGGCGGGATGACGGTACAACCGCGCCTCCGGACTTCGCCAGCGGCCGGGGTCTTCCTTTATATAGATAATGTCCGAGCCCAGCTCTTCGGGAGCAGGCGGCTGGGCCGCTGCCTCTTTTGAGACGACCACCTTGGCAGCGCCGGCTGATTCAGCCGGCAAGACCTCTAAGGGAAAGGGGCCGGCCTGGGCTGTCTTATATTGACGCGCCTTAGGGTCAAAATAGGCGAGCCGTACGGCCGGGACATGCGTGAGGTCCCCATCCTTGGGCACGAGAATCTGCTCGAAGTCGATCTCGCGTTCCGTCTCCTTGCGTTGCGGGTCATAGGTCTTGAATCCTGTCGTATCGGTGAGCATCGGCGTCGAGACAGTCCTGAGGTTGCCGTCTCCCGTCACCTTCATGGAAAGGGTGATCGGGTCTCCGAAGGCGACGCGGTTGGGCTCGATCTGCGCGTTCACAGAGAATTGGCCGACCGCGCCCCTGAAGTCTGCGGGTTTG
>CAZCSY010000026.1:0-17580 GCA_964501505.1 uncultured Planctomycetia bacterium | reverse complement strand
CCGCCTTCGCCCGGACCAAGCTCAAGAATATCAAGACAGACCTCCTCATCGACCGGACATTCAAGTCGGACGACAAGGTCAATGACGCTTACATCGAAGCGCGCAACCTGCAGTACTCCTATCAATCCGGCAACTTCTACCACTTTCTCGACACCCAGACGTACGAAGATATCGCCATCGAGGTCGACAAACTGCACGCCGCAGAAAAGCTCCTCATCGACGGCCTCGTGGTGGACGCCCTCTACTACAACAAAGAGCTCATCACGGTCCATCTGCCGAACTTCGTCGTCTATACCGTCACGCACACCGAGCCAGGCATCAAGGGAGACACCGCCAAGAGCGGCACCAAGCCGGCGACACTGGAGGGCGGCGCCGTCATCCAGGTCCCCCTGTTCGTCGAGGTCGGGACGCGGGTCAAGGTCGACACGCGCACGGGCACCTATATCGAACGGGCGTAATCAAACACCTCCGGGTCCCCGACACTCACCTTCCCGTGAGCCGGGGCGAGCCGGGGTTGATTTCAGGAAGGTCAGCCAAGGAAATCAAGGAGCCCAGGTCATGAACATCAAAGAGATTAAAGAAATCATTAATCTCATGAACGAGAACAACCTCACTGAGATCGAAGTGGAAAAAGAAGGGCTGAAGCTGCGCCTCAAAAAGGGTGCGGGCGGTGAGATCATCATGGAAGACCTGCGGCCGAAGAGGGTCCCCGGAGCTGTGCCTCCTGCGGTGTCTGCCGCTGTGCCGTCTGCGCCGGCCGAGGCGATGCCGGCCGTGGACAGCGGCAAGAAGACCATCGAGATCAAGGCACCGATGGTCGGCACCTTTTACCGTGCCCCGTCGCCCGAATCCCCGCCGCTCGTCGAGATCAATCAAAATATCGAGGTCGGCCAGGTCGTCTGCATCCTGGAAGCCATGAAGCTCATGAACGAGATCAAGGCCGACATCAAGGGGAAGGTGGTCGACATCCTCGTGGATAACGCGGAGCCCGTCGAATTCGCCCAGCCGCTCTTCCTGATCGAACCGGCCTGACAACCCGCCATGTTCTCCAAAATCCTGATCGCCAACCGCGGCGAAATCGCCCTAAGGATCATCCGGGCCTGCAAAGAGCTCGGCATCCGGACGGTCGCCGTCTATTCGGAGCCCGACCGCGAGTCGCTGCACGTGCGCCTGGCAGACGAGGCCGTCTGCGTCGGCCCGGCCTCCTCGACGTTGAGCTACCTCAACATCCCGGCCATCATCAGTGCGGCCGAGATCACGGACGTGGACGCCATCCACCCGGGCTATGGATTTCTGGCGGAAAACGCCCACTTTGCCGAGATCTGCGAATCCTGCCAGATCACCTTCATCGGTCCCACGCCCCAGAACATCCGCCTCCTGGGCGACAAGATGGTCGCCAAGGAGAGCATGCGCAAGGCGGGCCTGCCGATCACGCCGGGCAGCTCCGCGGTCGTCAAGACAAAGGAGGACGCCCTGCGGGTGGCGCGACGCATCAAGTATCCGGTCATCATCAAGGCCACGGCCGGCGGTGGCGGACGCGGCATGCGCATCTGCCACAACGACGTGCGCCTCGTGGGGGCGCTCTTGACCGCGCAGGCCGAGGCCGAAAAGGCCTTCGGCGTCCCCGACGTCTATATCGAGAAGTATATCGAGGAGCCGCGCCACATCGAATTCCAAGTCGTCGCCGACCAGCACGGCAACGTCATCCACCTGTGCGAGAGGGACTGCAGCATCCAGCGCCGGCACCAAAAGCTGCTGGAAGAATCACCCTCCCCGGCGCTAGACAACAAACTACGCAAGAAGATGGGCGAACTCGTCGTCAAGGGCGTCAAGGCCGCGGCCTACCGCGGTGTCGGCACTATCGAATTTCTGCTCGACAAGAACAAGAACTTCTACTTCATGGAGATGAACACGCGCATCCAGGTCGAGCACCCCGTCACGGAGATGGTGACGGGCATCGACCTCATCAAACTTCAGATCCGCATCGCGGCCGGCGAGAAGATGAAAATCCCCCAGGATTCCGTCAAGATCAACGGCGCGGCCATCGAGTGCCGCATCAATGCCGAGGACTGGCAGAACAATTTCATGCCCAGCCCCGGCAGGATCGAAGAACTGAACTTCCCCGGCGGGCCGGACGTACGCGTGGACAGCCACGTCTACCAGGGCTACCGGATCAGTCCGTTCTACGACTCGCTGATCGCCAAGGTCATCACGCACCGCCCGACCCGCACGGAGGCCATCAAGACCATGCAGCGGGCGCTGGACGAGTTCCTCATCGGACCGATCAAGACGACGATCCCGTTCCACCGGGTGCTTCTGGACAACCCCGCCTTCAGAAAAGGAGATGTCACGACGCACTTTTTGGACAACTTCCTGAAGACGCACTCGGAAACCGAACATAAATAACAAATACGTGTCCGGCTCACCCCGGCTCGCGGGAAGGTGCGAGTGGGCGAGTCAAGAGAAACTGGCAGAGGGACGTTTTGTTCACCCCGGCTCACGGGAAGGTGAACCGAAGTGAGCCGGGGTGGTTCACGGGACGAAAGAGAGGGTGAACCATGCTCAGGGAAAACAAGAACGATCTGGGACAGATAAAAATCCACAACAACGTCATGGCCTCCATCGCCTTCATCGCGGCCTGCGAAGTGGAAGGGGTGGCGCGCGTGTGTGACGACGTGCGCTCGCATGCCCTCCGGTGGCTCGGCAAGAAGACCCTGACCGGAGCCATCGACGTGCGCCAGGAAGGCAGCGACATCATCAACATCATTATTCCCCTGATCGTCAAATACGGTTATAATATTCCTGATATCGCCGGCAAGATCCAGGAACGCGTGCGCGCTGCGGTGGAAGAGAGCACGGACGTCACGCTCAAGGAAGTGGTCATCAAGATCAAGGGCGTGGAAAAATAATTTGAGGACATTATATTCAAGAGGAGGAATCTCATGCGTACGGTCTTGAGCGTCTTTTTTTACAGTTTGATATGCGCGTTTCTGGGCGCCGTGGCCCTGGCTGTTGCTTTTCACCTCATCACCTTCGAACAGATCTATGACATCCTGGTCTTCCTTTACACCGACGCACAGAGCCGGTTGATCACCGGCGGGGCCGGGATCCTCTTCATCCTCCTGAGCTTCGCGGCGGTCCAGACCATCACGGGAAGGATCCAGCGCGAGAAGACCATCGCCTTCACGAATCCGAACGGCCAGGTCACGATCACCCTCTCGGCGGTCGAGGACCTGGTCAAACGGATCTCTTTTCAACTGCGGGAAATCAAGGATACGCGGGCGGTCGTCAAGGCCACCAAAAAGGGCATCGACATCCGCTTGCGCGTGGTGCTGCGCGCCGAGACGAGCGTGCCTGAGTTCACGGCCAAGCTGCAGAACCTGATTGCCAGCAGGATCCAGGAGGTCTTCGGGATCGACGAGCCAATCGTCGTGCGCATCCACGTCGCGAAGATCGTGACGACCGAAGACAGGCCCAGAAGAAAAGAGGAACGGCACAGCGAGCCGCAACAGGAGGATATCGGCGTCCCTTATCAAGGCATGAAGTTTTAACGCGAGACAAAGCGGCATCCCGGCATCAAGACACAGGAGGCGTGAATGAAGATAGGTATCTTGACGGGCGGAGGAGACTGCCCCGGTCTCAATCCGGTGATCCGTGCGATCGTCCGCAAGGCCCACAACAACGGCCACGCACTCATAGGATTCAAGGACGGCTGGAAGGGGATCATCGAAGGCGATACGATACCCCTGGACCCGGACGCCGTCTCCGGAATCCTGCATAAGGGCGGCACGATCCTCGGTACGAGCCGCACCAATCCGTATAAGAAAGAGAAGGGCGTCGATAACGTCAAGGCGACCTTCAAGAAGACGGGCATCGACGCCCTGGTCGCCATCGGCGGAGAGGACACGCTGGGCGTCGCCAATAAACTCTCGAAGGAGGGCCTGCCCGTCATTGGCGTGCCCAAGACGATCGACAACGACCTTTCGGCGACCGACTACACCTTCGGTTTCGACACCGCGGTCAACATCGCCATGGAGGCCATCGACCGGCTGCACACGACGGCCGAGAGCCACCATCGCGTCATGGTGGTCGAGGTCATGGGCCGCCACACCGGATGGATCGCCGCCTACGCCGGGATAGCGGGCGGCGCGGACGTCGTCCTGATCCCCGAGGTGCCGGTCGACCTGAACGAAATCTGCGACATCCTCAAAAAGCGCCACGCGCGCGGCCGCAACTTCAGCATCGTCGTCGCGGCAGAAGGCGCCCAGATCAAAAACAGGAACCTGACGAAGGACATCCCGATTGACCAATTCGGCCACAAGATCCTGGGCGGCATCGGGGATTACCTGAGTAAAGAGATCGAGAAACGCACGGGCTACGAGACGCGCGCGGTCGTCCTGGGACACCTCCAGCGCGGCGGGCCCCCGACGGCGTTCGACAGGGTCCTGGGTTCGCGCTTCGGCGTCAAGGCCGTGGAACTGATCGAAAACAAACAATTCGGACAAATGGTCAGCCTCAGGGGGACGAAGGTCGAGGCCGTGCCCCTGGAACAGGGCGTGGCCAAACTCAAGACCCTGGACATGGAGCTCTATGAAATCGCCAAAGTCTTCTTCGGTTAAAACAAGAGACCGCATCCGCGACATCCTCAGGGAATCCATCACCGCCAAGGCCTATCTTCTCTACGACGACGCGTTGCTGGGGAAGATCGAGGAGGCGGCGGTACGCATCATCGCAACCGTCAAAAGGGGCGGCAAGGTCCTCATCTGCGGCAACGGCGGCAGCGCGGCCGACAGCCAGCATTTTGCCGCCGAGCTGACCGGAAGGTTTGAGCGCGAACGCCGGCCCTTGCCCGCCGTGGCGCTGACGACCGACACCTCGTCGCTGACGGCGCTGGCCAACGACTATGGCTTCGACATCGTCTTCGAGCGCCAGGTCCAGGCCCTGGGCCGGCGCGGGGACATCCTCCTTGCCATCTCGACGAGCGGCCGCTCGCCCAACGTCCTCAAGGCGGTCCGGCGCGCCAAGAAGATGGGCCTGGGAACCATCGGCCTGGCCGGGAGGGACGGAGGCGGCCTCGCCCGCGCGGCGGACCTGTCTGTCGTCGTGCCGGCCACGGCCACCGCGCGCATCCAGGAGTGCCACCTCTGCGTCATCCACATCCTCTGCGCTATCGTGGAACGGGCCTTTTCATGACGACGCGCGCCAAGATCGTCTCCCTCGCCATCCTCAAGAAAAGACTTAGGCGGTCACGCGGTCGGCGCATCGTCTTCACCAACGGGTGCTTTGACCTCCTGCACTACGGACACGTCACCGCCCTCGAGGCCGCCAGGAAAATGGGAGACGTCCTGGTCGTCGGACTCAACACCGACGCCTCGGTGCGTCGCCTCAAGGGCCGCGGCCGGCCCGTGACCCCGCAGAAAGAGCGCGCCGCGATCCTGGCGGCCCTTGCCTGCGTGGACTACGTCATCCTTTTCAGCGACGACACGCCCCTGCGGCTCATCGAGGCCGTGTGCCCGGACGTGCTCGTGAAGGGGGGAGACTGGAAGACATCGCAGATCGTCGGTGCGTCCTGCGTGACCTCCTGCGGGGGACGCGTCCTGACTATCCCTCTCGTCAAGGGCCGGTCCACGTCCGGCCTCCTCAAACGCATCAAAAACCTCTAGAGCCTTTCCATGGGACGCCGTGCCGCATCACGAAAATCCGCCCGCCTTGAGACCGCGGCGCTGCGCATCATCGACGCCAACCTCAACCGTGCCAAGGAAGGGTTGCGCACCTGCGAAGACATCGCCCGCTTTGCGATTAAAATGCCCTCAGCCCTGCGGACGGCGGCGGCGCTGCGGCACGACGTGGGCCGCATCTTTTCAAGGGGGCGCCTGAAACGCGACCGGTTGCTGGCGGCGCGGGCTGTCGACAGCGACCCCGGCAGAGAGTTTTGTCGGGGCCCCGGCCGCAAAAAACTGACGGACATCTTTTTTGCCAATAGCCAACGCGTGAAAGAGGCCCTGCGCGTCCTGGAAGAAATGACAAAAATTTTCGACGCCCCGGCAAGCACGCGCCTTCAGAAAGTACGCTTTCGATTCTATGACTGGGAACAAAAGACGGCAGGCCGCCTCAAGGCTCTATCTCATCCTCGATAAAGAGGTCTGCGCCCGCGGCACTCTGGACAGGGTGCTGCGCCAGGCCCTGCGGGGAGGCGTGGATTGGGTGCAATTCAGGGACAAGGTCTCTGCGTCTGGAAAGATGATCCGACAGGCGAAGAGGTTCCTGGCGGTCACGCGGCACCGCAGGATTCCCCTGATCATCAACGACCGTCTCGATGTGGCGCTGGCGGTAAAGGCGGATGGCATCCACCTCGGCCAGAACGACGCGCCGGTCTCACTGGCCCGCCGCCTGCTGGGAAAAAAGGCGATCATCGGCCTCTCGTGCCACACGGTTCCTGAGATAAAAAAGGCTCAGCGCCTGGCCGTCGATTACCTGGGCTTTGGCCCGGTCTTTGAGACCCGGACAAAAACCGGCGGGAAAGAAAAGGGCGTCGCCGCGCTGCGCAAGGCCGTGCGCCTTTCGCGCAAGCCGGTCTTTGCCATCGGCGGGATAACGCATAAAACGCTCGGCGCCCTGCGCGGTACCGGCAGCCTGGACATCGCCGTCTGCCGCGCCGTCTGCCGCGCCAAAGACCCGGCGCAGGCGGTCCGACGGCTGAAAATGAGGCTAACCCGTGTACGAAAATCTGTTACGCGATAAACGGTTCAAGGAGACGCTGGCGCGCTGCGCCCGGGACGAAGGGGTCGCCGCCAGGGACCTCGCGCATGCCGTCGCGACGGGCCGGGCGGTCATCACGCAAAACAACGCGCGCCGCCTGACGCGGCCCTGCGCCATCGGCAGGGGGCTGTCGACCAAAATCAACGTGAACATCGGCACCTCACCCGAACGGCCGAGCCTGAGCCGCGAGCTCAAGAAGCTCGACGCGGCCATCGAGCTCGGCGCAGACGCCGTGATGGACCTGAGCCTGGGCGGCGACCTAAAAAAAAACCGACGGGCCATCTTAGACCACGCGCCCATGCCCGTCGGCACGGTACCCATTTACGAGGCGGCGGTACGCATTCAAAAGAAGCGCGGCTCGTTCAGAAAGATGGAGGCGGCAGACCTCCTCGAGGTACTCCGGGAACATGCGGCCGACGGCGTGGACTTTGTCACGATCCACTGCGGCGTCAACCGGAAAAGCCTCGATGCCTTCCTCAAAAACCCCCGGCTCATGGGCGTGGTGAGCCGCGGGGGGGCGCTGCTCGTCAACTGGATGTGCCGCAATAAGAAGGAGAATCCCTTCTTCGAGCGCTTCGACGAGGTCCTGAAGATCGCCGCCTCCTTCAACGTGACGCTGAGCCTCGGCGACGGCATGCGGCCGGGCTCCATCCTCGATGCCACCGACACCGTCCAGCTGAGCGAACTCAGGGAGCTCGGTGAGCTGGTGCACCGCTGCCGCCGGGCCGGGGTACAGGTCATCGTCGAGGGGCCGGGCCACGTCCCCCTGAATCAAATCGAAGAGAACATCCGGCTTGAAAAAAAGATCTGCGACGAGGCACCGTTCTACGTGCTCGGGCCACTCGTCACCGATATCGGCCTGGGCTACGATCACATCAGCGGCGCCATCGGCGGGGCGCTGGCCGCCACCCACGGGGCGGACTTCCTGTGTTACCTTACGCCGGCCGAGCACGTCAGCCACCCGTCCGTCGCCGATGCGCGCGAGGGGATCGTCGCTTCCAAGATAGCGGCCCACGCGGCAGACCTCGCCAAGGGGCTGCCTGCGGCATGGGAGAAAGACGCCCGGCTCTCAAGGGCACGCCAGCGGCGCTCCTGGAATGAACAGATCCGCCTGTGCCTTGATCCCCGTAAAGCGGCCGCCTACCACAAAAAGTCACGGCCGAAGATAAAAGAGACCTGCACGATGTGCGGAGAGTTTTGCTCCATCCGCCTCATCGATAAATCCAGGAAACCCCTCTTTTCCCGTTCTTCACGCGGAGATTGACGAAGGGAAAGGGGAATGTTACAATACCCGGATATTTGGGGAGACCCTTTCTGTTCAGGGAATGAGGTTGCCTCATCGGGACAGCATCAGGTTGCCTGATGGAGCGGTTGTTGATTCCTGCCCGCGGGAAGGCGAGAGGCAGACGAACAGGGACGCATTTGCGGGAAGGTTAGAGATGGCAAATGCGAGCGTAGTTCAGTGGCAGAACACCAGCTTCCCAAGCTGGTTATGTGGGTTCGATTCCCATCGCTCGCTTTAAAACCAAAGCTCTGTGATGAATAGATGCGGGTGTGGGTTCCCCCCTTCGGGGGACCTCCGCAAGGCCCGACGATGAGGTGCTCCGGCGATTCCCATCGCTCGCTTTGAAACCAAAGCTCTGTGATAAATAGATGCAGGCGTGAGTTCTCCCCTTCGGGGGTGCTCGCTTTAAGCCGCTCGCTCTAAGCGCCGAGACACGCTTTCTTAAACTGGTTTTATTTAAATTTATACAATAACAACGATGATACGCAACGCCGTCCTTTCTTTCGCCATCGCGGCGAGTCTGTGCGCCTGCGCGGGCGCCCCCACGACATCCTCTCGTCTTGATTCTCACGCCGTTGTCCTCACGCCCCCGGTGGGGTACGTCCTGTACACGGTGCGGCCCGGCGAGACGCTCTGGTGCATCGCCCGCTACCACAATACCGAATTAGAAGATCTTATCCGACTCAACAAGATCGCCGACGCCAGAAAGATCGACGTCGGCCAGGTCCTCATCGTTCCGCAGACACCCGAAACGAACTTCAAGGCGTCGCGCTCCGAGGGCCTCGACTTCGTCTGGCCCGTCGAAGGCAAGATCATCGTGTACTTTAAAGAGAAGGTGCATGGCGTGGCCAACAAAGGCATAGATATTCAGGCGCAGCCGGGCGAAAAAATCCATGCCGCCCGCAGCGGCCGGGTGGCCTTCATCGGTAAGCTACCGGGCTACGGCACGACCATCGTCCTCGACCACGGAGACGGCTATGCGACCGTCTACGGCGGCACGCGGGACATCGCCGTGGCTGTGGACCAAGACATCGCGCAGGGTCTCGTGCTCGCGCACGCCGGCGGCGCAGCCCGCGCCGAGGACGGCCAGGTGCACTTCGAAATCCGCCGACAGCATAAACCGCAAAATCCGCTCTTCTTTCTGGACTAAAACATGGAACGCACAACGGGCCTCGCCCGAAAGGAAATTCAGGCATCCCTGTACAAACGGGTCCTTGACTTTTCGCAGGGTTACCGCCAGAACGTCGCGGTGATCGGTGAGGAGCTGATGGGCAAGACCACGCTCCTCAAGGACCTCTTGAGGCAGATGAACGACCCGGACGTCATCCCCATCTACGTGGAGGTCGTCCCCTACGAGTTCGCCCTCTTCGTCAAAAGGGTCCTCAACAGCCTGTTGTATCACTACCTCAAGCAGACCCAACTCATCTCGAGCCGCGAGAACCTCGACGTCATGGTGGAACGCGCCCGCGGCCACATCCCCCAGAGCGTGCGGCTCATCACCGATATCCTCGCGGGGCTTGAGCGCGAAAAAGAAGACCACCTCTTCAAGGAACTCTTCGGGGTCCTGGATTACTTCATGCACGAATCGCGCAAGAAGTGCGTGCTGATCATCGACGAATTCCACCACCTCCAAAAGCTTAACACCAAGAACATCTGGGAGGAGCTCAGCAAAAAGGTCATGTTCCAGAAAAACTGCCACGTCATCCTCGCCAGCTCCGCCAGGAACGAGGCCCGTGCCATCCTGACGAACGAGTTGTCGCTTTTGTTCGGCAACTTCGAGACGCTGGAGCTCAACATGCTCAGCGCCCAGGAGAGCACGACACTCATCACCTCGCGCCTCGACCACCTCGAGGCGCCTGCGCCGATCATCGCCTTCTTCATCCACTTTGCGGGCGGCCACCCGTTTTATCTCAAGGTCATCGCCGACGAGCTCGGCTTCGTCTGCCGCGCCCAGGGCAAGAGCGTCTGCGACAGGGAGGACGTGATTGAGGCCCTGGAGCGGCTCATGTTCTATGATTGGGGGCTCTTCAACCTGAAGTTCGCGACCCACCTGTCGTTGTTGACTACCGGCCGCAATAAAAATGAACTCGTCTATCTCCTGGACGCTATCGCAACAGGCAAGAACCGCATGAGGGATCTCGCCGGGTACCTGCGCCGACCCAAAAAAGAAATCACGCAAAAGATCAACCGTCTGACCGAGCTCGACATGCTCGCCAAGAACGGCTCGTTCTACCTCGTCAAAGACCGCCTGATGTCGTTCTGGCTGCGCTTCGTCCACGCCGAGAAGCTCTACAGCCTGACGCCCGACCACCGCGAACAGGCCCAGCACTTCCGCGCGCACTGCGCCGCAGAGCTCGACCGGTTCACGGAGTCCTGCCGCCAGGACGTGGCCCATCGCTTGCTCGACCTCTTCAACCGCTTCGAGAACGACGAGATCCTCTGGGAGAGAAAGAAGGTCCAGTTGTGCGCCTTTAAAGAGCTACGGCTCCTCCGGTTCGATGAGACCGACACGTGCGTCGGCATCTTCGGCAAGGCCCAGGACGTGCAATGGCTGGCTGCGGTCAAGAACGGCGGCATCGAGGAATGCGACGTCAACGCCCTCATCAAGGAGGCCGGAAAGTTCAACCCCAAGACCATCCAGAAGATCCTGATCGGTTTCGGTCCGGTCGAACGCAACGCCAAGCTGTTGGCCAAGGAATTCCACGTCCTGACATGGGATATCGCCCACGTCAACAACCTGCTCGACCTGTTCGGGCAGCCGAGGATCGTCGCCTGATGCGCCTGTGCGTCATTTCAGACACCCATATCGCGGACCGGGCCGCCCAGCTGCCCAGGCGCTTGGTCGACGACATCAGGGCCGCGGACCGGCTCATCCACGCCGGCGACTTCACCAGCGTCAAAGCCTATGAGACGATCCGCAAACTCAGCAAGAAGATGACCGCCGTGCGCGGGAACATGGACGAGACGGCCCTGGCCGAGCGCCTGGAGCGCACCGCGACCTTCCGGGCGGGGAAATTCAAGGTGGGCGTCATCCACGGATACGGGAAGGCCGAACGCATCCTGGACAACATCCAGAAGGACTTCGACGCCAGCTACGACCTCGTGGTCTTCGGCCACGCCCACGCGCCGTGCTTAAAGAAAATCGGCGAAACCCTTTTTTTCAACCCGGGTAGCCCGATGGATACGATCTTTGCACCGTACAACTCTTATGGCCTCATAGATATCGGAACAACCATCACCGCCCGGATCATCAGATTATGAGACCCGACCTCCTCTGGGCGCCCTGGCGCCTGACATACCTCAAAAACTTCAACAAGCAGAAGAAAGGGTGCCTCTTCTGTCGGGCCCTTCGCTCGCGGCGGGACCAGGACCGCTACGTCTTTTTACGCTCCCGGCACGCGATCGGCCTCCTCAACATCTACCCCTACACCAACGGCCACGTGATGATCGCCCCGCGCCGCCACGTGGGCGCGATCGGACGGTTGAAGTCGGACGAGTTGTGCGATATGATGGAACAGGTGAAAGAGGCCACCCGGCGGCTCGACCGCATCCTGAGGCCCGACGGCTACAATATCGGGATCAATGTCGGCCGGACGGCCGGCGCCGGCATCGACAGACACCTGCACGTCCATGTCGTGCCGCGCTGGAAAGGGGACACCAATTTCATGCCGGTCTGCGCCGGGGCAAAGGTCATCTCCCAGTCGCTCGACGCGTTGTACCGTCAGCTCTGCTGCGGGGCAAAGAAAAAATGAAAAAAACCATCAGACAGGAAGAATATGCGCTTGTCCCGTATGCGATGAAGGCTGCCCTGAGCCGCGGCCGCAAATACAAAGAGCCCGAACACCCTTACCGCACACCCTACCAGAGAGACCGCGACCGCATCATCCACAGCGCGGCCTTCCGACGCCTCGAATACAAGACGCAGGTCTTCGTCAACCACGAAGGCGATTACTACCGCACGCGCCTGACGCACTCCTTGGAGGTCGCGCAGATCGCTCGGACCATCGCCAGGGCGCTGGGCTTGAACGAGGACCTGACCGAGGCGCTGGCGCTGGCCCACGACCTGGGCCACACACCGTTCGGCCACGCCGGGGAAGAGATCCTCAACAAACTGATGAAAAAACACGGCGGCTTCAACCACAACCTGCACACCTTGAAGATCGTCGACGAGCTCGAAGAGCGCTACCCCGGCTTCCCGGGCCTGAACCTGACGTGGGAGACACGGGAAGGGATTGTCAAACACACCACCCGCTTTGACAACGCGCGCATCCCCCGGGAACTTGCTCCCCACGAGGCGCCCACGCTCGAGGCCCAAATCGTTGACATCGCCGACGAAATTGCCTATGATAATCATGACCTGGACGACGGGCTGACGAGCGGCCTCATCGCGGAGACGAAGTTGAGCGAGGTGCCCCTGTGGGCCAGCGTCCGCGCAGACATCGAACGACGTTACCCGAACATCAGCAGGGGCTTGAAAAAATATCAAATCATCCGCAATCTGATCGGCCTTCTCGTCGACGACTGCATCGCCGAATCCCGGAGGCGCCTATCCGCCGGGCGCATCCGGAGCGTCGCGGAGGCCAAAGGGCACCACGGCCGCCTGATCGACTTCAGCCGGAAGATAAAAAAGATACGCCAGCCCTTGCGCGATTTTTTGAAAGAGGAGCTTTATCAACACTCCCGCGTCAACCGGATGTCGGATAAGGCCAAGCGTTTCATAACGGAGATCTTCCTGGCGTACATCAAAAACGCGAGCATGCTGCCGCAGGACCTCCGGGACAAGATCAACAAAAAGAAAAAGAACAAGTATGTCGTCGTCTGCGATCACATCGCGGGTATGACGGACCGCTACGCCCTCAATGAGCACAAGAAATTATTTGACCCTTACGAAAAAGTATAAGACGCTTCTGTCGGCCCTGCACTCCGTTTACCGGCTGATCCATTCAAGCTACGAGCTGCCGGACCTCGTCTTGAAGCTCACGAAGCTTCTCGCGCAAATCTTCCGGGCCGACAACTGCACCCTCGCGCTCCTGGACAAACCCAGAAAGAAAGGGTCCAAGCGGTGGATCGTCCTGCGTTGCTGGCTGTCTCACCCCCGGCGCAGCATCTCCAACAAGCGCGTCGTCGTCAAGAACCAGATCGAAAAACACCTCATTGCCACCAGCGCCGCGATCAAGAAGGATTACCTGATTGCCACGCCGCTCATCAGCGAGGACGTGATAGGCACCATTGTCATCGGCCGCAGCAGGCGGTGCCGCCAAAAAGAGAGGGCCTTCGACACCTACGACCTGGAGGCGCTGATGACCATCGCCGGACAGATCATCCTCGCCATCAAGAATATCGAGCTCTACCAGGAACAGGAAAAGATGGTGATGGGCACGATCAAGTCCCTCGTCCGTGTACTCGACTCCCGGATACCCGCGGCCTATACCCACACCCCGTATTTCTCGCGGCTCGTCACGGCACTGGCCCAGGAACTCCACCTGCGCAAGAATGACGTGATGAGTCTCAAGTACGCGAGCATGCTCCACGATGCCGGCAAGGTCAACATCCCCGTCGAAATCCTCACCAAGGCGACCCGGCTCACGGGCGAGGAGTACGACATCATCAAACATCACCCCGTCAAGGGGGCAGAACTCTTCAAGCACATGAACATGCTCAAGCCCGTCATCCCGATCATTTTGCACCACCACGAAAAATATGACGGCACGGGATATCCGTCCCACCTCAAGAAAGGCCAGATCCCCCTGGGCGCCCGCATCATGGCCGTGGCCGACGCCTTCGACGCCATGGTCTATGGCCGCCCCTACAAGGAACGCGTCGATGCACAGCGGGCGATCGATGAGATCAAAAAAAACAGCGGCGGTCAATTCGACCCGCAGATCGTCAAATCTCTTATCCATATTATTCACAATAAGAAATTAAAAAAATACTTGAATTTGAACGGATAGAAAATATAATAAAGACAAATGAAGAGTAGGGACAGCCAACAGATAGAATTCGACGTCTTTCCGAAAAATGCGAAAGACAATTATTCGTATCTGGCTGATATAAAAAAAGATACGCCCTCCGGCAGTCCTTCCTTTACCGTGGCCCTGCCGCATCAGAGCGTCATCATCTTGCTCCTTTGCATGGTGATGCTCCTGGTCGCGAGCTTCACCCTGGGCGTAGAACGCGGCAAGCTCGTCTCCAAGAACAAGGCCTCGGCTCCGCCTGCGCCCTGGGAGAAGATAGCGACCCCGGCCCTTGAGGCGGGAACACCTCCCCAAGAGGCCGCCGCGGGCACGGCACGACAAGATGAACCCCCGGCCGCAACCGCAGCAAAGAAAAAGGATGAACCCGGGCCTGGGAACTACGTCATTCAGGTCGCTTCCCTGAAGACCGAACAGGCCGCGAGCCGTCTTGCCGAGATGCTGACAAAAGAGGGCTGGCCGTCCTTTACCAAGACATCGGGCGATTATGTCGTGGTCCTGGCCGGCACCTTTCTAAAAAAAGAAGAGGCGCAGGGCCGCATCGGCGAACTCAGAAAAACGTACAGCGATTGCTTTATCAAAAAAATCTAAAAGGCTATGTCGATACACCCCTCATTAGCATCAGCGGTGAAAGGCAAACAGGCAAAGTCCGTCCTGAAGAGGGCCGAGCGCATCAAGCACATGATGGCCAAGGGCCTCTGGAAAGACGACAGCAAGGTCTTCGGTCTGCCGAAAATCAAGGCGGTCCGCCTGAAGGTCAAGAAGGAGAAGGCGGCTGAAAAACCGGCCGAAGAAGGCGCGACTGCCGAGACCGCCGCACCCGCTGCTGCACCCGCTGCCGCGGATCAAAAGGCCAAGGCCGCCCCCAAGAAGTAGTCTCGCTTTTTCGCTCAAAGAAGACAATCACAAGGCGATCGACGGCTGCACCGGCCGTGGTATCAAGACCTATGGGCACTCTCGTCTCTTTTGTCCTTTTCATCCTGGCCATCATGTTCCACGAGTTCGCGCACGCCTTCGTGGCCAACCGTCGCGGCGACGCGACGGCGGCCGAACACGGACGCCTCACCCTCAACCCCCTGGCCCACATCGACCCCGTCGGGACAATCCTCCTGCCGCTTTTCTTGAGCGTTACGGGCGCGCCCTTTGTCATCGGCTGGGCCCGACCTGTTCCCGTCAACTTTGCGCGCCTGCGCAATCCCAAAAAAGACATCATCTGGGTCGGCGCCGCCGGTCCGCTGGCCAACCTGTCCGTGGCCTTTATCGTAGCGCAGATCCTCCGGTTCATCCCACATGACGGACCGCCCGTCGTCTTAGGCATCCTGGCCCAGTTTCTCCTCATCAACATCGTCCTGGCGGTCTTCAACCTCATGCCCATTCCGCCGCTGGACGGCTCCCGCATCGCCATGGGCCTCCTGCCACCCAAGGCGGCAGGACTCCTCATAGGCCTGGAGCGCTATGGAATCTTGATTCTTATTGCGCTATTATATACGGGTGTCTTTAGCGCCATCCTCTGGCCGGCCGTGACCCTGATCATGAAAATCTTCTTTCTCGGAGCGTCATGAAGACGATCCGCGTCAAAACGCAGCAACGGACCTACGCGATCCTCATCACCGATAATCTGCGGCACGATCTGCCGCCGGCCGTCAAAAGGTGCGACCTGGGCCGTCGCGCGGTCGTCGTGACCTTTCCGAGACTCGAGCGCGCCTTCGGCTCGAAGGTCAAGCGCGCCCTGGCCGCCGCCGGCAAAAAGGTGACGTTCCTCACCGTGCCTGATACGGAGAAGAGCAAGAACGCCTCGCAGGTTCTGCGGCTTACCCAAAGAATAGCCCGATGCGCGCAGGGCAACGACGTCTTTCTCGTGGCTTTGGGCGGCGGGGTGGTAGGAGACCTGGCGGGGTTTGTGGCCAGCATCTACAGGAGGGGCATCGCCGTCGTCCAGGTCCCGACGACGCTCCTGGCGCAGATAGATTCGAGCATCGGCGGCAAGACGGCGGTCGACGCGCCCTGGGGCAAGAACATGCTCGGCGCCTTCTATCAGCCGTGCCTCGTCGCGGCGGATATCGGCTTCCTGCGGCGCCTGCCCGAACGCCAGCTCCTGGCCGGGCTCGCGGAGGCCGTCAAATACGCCCTGATCAAAGACAAGAGACTCTTCGCCTTTTATGAAAAGAACCGACGGCAGATCCTGCGGCGAGACGCCGACGCGCTCGAAGAAATCGTCTCCCGCTGCGCCGCCATCAAGGCGCGCGTCGTGGAACAGGACGAATTCGACAACAAAGACATCCGTATCATCCTCAACTTCGGGCACACCTTTGCCCACGCCTTTGAGGCCGCTTCGGACTACCGGTTATCACACGGTGAAGCGGTCAGCCTGGGGATGGCCTGCGCCGCGGACACGTCGCGGGCGCTGGGCCTGCTCAAAAAGAAAGACCACGAACGCATCCTCGCGCTCATGGCCGCCATGAAACTGCCGGTGCGCTGCCGCCAGAAGATGGCCTGGTCGCGCGTCCAGCGGGCGATCGCCTACGACAAAAAGCACAAGAGGGGCAGACGCCGCTTCGTCATGCTCAAAGGGATCGCAACGACGTGTATCGTCGAAAATATTTCCGGGAATCTCTTACGAAGGATAATTCAGGAAAGGCTTACAGGGATCTCATAAAGATCCGACGGCCGTCAAACTCCATCTCCACCTTGTCCGGCAACACCCGGACCACCTTCACGCCCTTCACCACCCCGCCCTCAGGAACGATCTTGCCGTTGATGAGGGCGACGCTCCCTTCCCCTTCACTGTAAAGAATGCCGCCGAGCGTGAGCCTCGGCATCTCCCTCTTGGCCTGCGTGACGGCGGCGAGGCTCGCCATCTCCTCCTCTTCAGCGGGTGCCTCTTCAATGACCGTCTGGGGCTTGGGCTTGCTGACGGGAAAGACCGGACGCGCTGTTTCCACCCGGCGGCCAGCCCTGACCTTGGTCAGAAAAGAAAAGAGCAGTCCGGCCGCGGCAAAACCAAAAAGGACGATCCCAACGATAAGAGGGAGGGGCAACCCCGGCTTCTTCGTCGCAGGCGCTCCAGCCTTTTTTACCCCCTGTTGCACCTCGGCCTTCAGTTCGGGGGCCTGTTTCTTCTGGGGCCTTTGCTCCGACGCCTGTTGCGTCTCAGGCTTCGACTCCGGCTCTGGTGCCGCCTCAGGCTTCAGCTCGCGAGCCTGTCGCACCTGGGACGTCGCGCCGGGCTCTGGTCCCGCCTGCGGATCCTGCGGCGCAGGCGGCGTCGGGCTATCCCCCTCTGCCGGAGGCGGCGGAGGCTTGGCGCCGGGAATATTGTAAGGATATTCGGGATTCTGGTCTGACATACGACAAAAGTATAACACGACTCTCCTTGCATTGTAAAGTCTTGAAAGAAACAGGGGACGTAAGAAAAAGTTGCATGATTCCTACCCGAAGACCTTCCGCAAACATTAAAAATTGACACGGCGGAGGAGAGTATGCTATGCTGGTGACTCATGTGGGGCGTTTATGGCAACGGCTGAAAAAAGACAGGCCAAGAGACTGCGCGTCAACCTTCCTGTT
>CAZCSY010000025.1:0-17961 GCA_964501505.1 uncultured Planctomycetia bacterium | reverse complement strand
CTTGACGGTCCGGGCTTCTGCCTGCCTGGCTGAGAACAATGAACGAAACGCAAAATGGCGCCAGCCCGGGGACGTGGAGGAGGTCGCCACGCTCAACGCGGCGGCCGAGGCGGGCCTTTCCAACTTCACGAGACGGAAAGCGCTCGGCATCTCAAAGCTGCCGTTGGGAAGCATGAAGTTCCGCTCGATGCTGACCGGCGACTCCAGCGTCGAGAGGGCAAACTCCAAGGCGGTCCGCCGGTCCTGGGCCGCCTCCAGTTTTTGTTCCTCGGCGGTGATCCTATAAGCCAACTTGAGCACCTGCGTCTGCTGAAAAACGTACAACAGACCCAAGACCGTCACCAATCCCGTTATGGCCAGACACCGTGTCGTCTTCATGAGATTCTCTCTATCACCCGCAGTCGCGCGCTGCGGCTGCGCGGATTTTCATGTAACTCCGATGCGGCCGGCCGCACCACCTTTTTGGCGACGCGCCGGAAACGCCCGGTCTTTTCCAGGGCCTTGAAGTTTTCTTTGACGACCCGGTCCTCAAGGGAGTGGAACGCAATCACCGCACAACGACCCCCCTCGTTCAGATAGACCGCCGTTTTTTTAAGCGCTTCGTCCAGGCCCTCGAGTTCGCGGTTCACGGCGATGCGCAGGGCCTGGAAGGTCCGCGTGGCCGGATGGATGCGCCGGCGGCGGGCCTTGAACGGCGTCGCCTTCCTAACGATGTCGGCGAGCTGGCGCGTCGAGGCGATGGGGGCGCGCCGGCGCGCCCCCACCAGGGCCTGCGCGATGCGGCGCGAGAACCGTTCCTCGCCGAATTTATAAAGGATCGAGGCCAGCTCTTCTTGTGTCAGGGTATTGACGAGGTCATAGGCGCTGATAAAGCCATGACGGTCCATGCGCATGTCGAGCGGCCCCTCGGCCTGAAAACTGAAGCCGCGTTCGGGCGTCTCCAACTGGTAGGACGAGACGCCCAGATCGAAGAGCGCCCCATCAATGCCGTCCACCCGGCAACGGTCCAGGATCCGATCCAGGTGCCGGAAGTCGTCGTGCACGATATCACAGCACGCGGACGACCCCTCGAGGCGGCCGCGGGCCAGCGCGAGCGCCTCCTCGTCCCTGTCGATACCGATGAGACGACCGCCGGGGACAATCTCAGCGAGGATCGCGACGGCGTGCCCGCCCAGACCCAGCGTCGCATCCACAAGGACCTGCCCCGGCCTGAGGGCCAGGGCCGAAAGCACCTCGGCGCACATAACGGGCTTATGAGTAACCGTTCCAGACATCGCTTCCTTTCCGCCGTCCGTGCGACGATCGATCGATAACGCAACGTTGGCCACGATAGAGTGCATGGTTTGCCCTCACTTACCTTCCCGCAAACCACCCCGGATTTCCCTTTTGGGGTTTCCGAAATCCGGGGTGAACGACGCCGGATTATACATCAGAAGAACAGCTTCAGGATGCGCGCCACGGACATGAATCGCGGATTCAGGATCGTGACGCCCGTGCGCACGCCAAAGAAATCGATCGAGCGTGACCAGACTGCCCGACCCAAGAGTTTCAACGGGCCGAAGCCGTCGGGGATCTCGAGGGCAATCTCCATCACCGTACCCACCAGAATCGGAACGGGGGTAGACAGACCCATCCCCGATCCGCTGATGTCTTTGATGAGGGCGTCGAAGCGCTCGCCCGTCGTCACGTTCTTCACCGAGGCCCGCACGTCGTAAAGCGGATTGCGGAAAAAGATACGTTTATCGGTCTTGACGGCGGCGTGGGGCGTGACGGGGGCGCTTGATGGTCTGGTCATGTCTTGCCTCCTCTTACCGGGTTAAGAAAGATTATCGATCAGTTTTTCCGCGGTCGTCTCGAACTGCCCCACGTTCGCGTGGTAGAACTCCTGCCAGCGTGCCTTATCCCAGATCTCGATGCGGTTGGAGACGCCCAGAATCATGACGTCGCGCTTGATGCCCGCGAACTCTTTCAGGTACGTCGGGATGAGGATGCGGCCCTGCTTGTCGGGCACGGCCTCGATGGCGCCGGAGAAATAAAAACGGTTGAAGCGCCGCGCGTCCTGGCGCGTGAACGACATCCCCTTGAACTTCTGCTCGACGCTGCGCCACTCCTCTTCCGCGAACATAAAGAGACACGTATCCAGGCCGCGCGTGATGAAAAACTTCTCCACGTAGTGCGCCTGGGCGACCTCGCGGATGCGCGACGGCAGAATCAAGCGTCCCTTGTTATCGATGGCATGAGAGTACTCACCGTAAAACATTTAATCCACTTTCCTCCACTTTACTCCATATGTAACCTTAGTATAGAAAACAAGCCTCCCTTTGTCAAGGAAAAGTTTCCACCCAAAAAACAAAAGCCCGCTCGTTCGAGCGGGTTCGGGTATGATCTAACTTATTGAATTAAAAACTGATAGGTATTATAGGCAGGGTTAAAAAAATCCTTTTAAAATCCTCTTGACCAGGAGGACGTCCCGATGCATCTGGTGCATCAGGTCCTTTGCCGCGGCAAAGCGCCTGTCGGGCCGCAGGCGCCGGATAAACTCGACCTCGAGCAGGCGGCCGCGCAGACGCCCTACCCCCTTCTGCCAGAAATAGACCTCCACGACACGGCCTGCGTTCCGGTGGAAGGTCGGCTTGCGGCCGACATAGGCCACGCATGGCCGCCAGCGAGCGAAGCGAGTGCCGTCTTCGGTACGAGCGAAGCGAGCGCCGCGCGTGCCGCATCCGGTGCGCCGGACCAAGCGCCCGCGCGCCGCGTACACACCATCAGGGACGAGCGCCTCGTGCTCGACACAGAGATTGGCCGTCGGAAAGCCAAGCTTTCGGCCGCGGCCTTCGCCGCGCACCACGACACCCAGGAGCGAAACGCGCCGGCCCAAAAGGCGCCGCGCCGCGGCAAGGTCGCCTCTCTCGACGAGCTCGCGGATGCGCGTGCTGCTGATGACGCGGCCGCCCGCGACGCTGTGCCGCAACGCAAAAAAGCGGAAGCCAAAGCGCCGCGCGGCGGCACCCAGGGTCGCCACATCGCCCTTCGCCCCCCTTCCAAAGACAAAGTCTTCACCGACATAAAGCGCGGCGGTCTTGAGTCTCCTGACGAGGATATCGCGCACGAAGGCCTCGGGCGAAAGCCGTGCCATCGCCCGGTTGAACTCCAAGACATAACAACAATCGATGCCCTCCCGTTCCAGCAAGAGGAGTTTGTGCGTCAAGGAGGTCAGGTGCCGGACGGACCGCGTTACCGAAAGCGTACGGCTTGGGTGGCGCGCGAATGTCACCACCGCGGATACCCGGTTGCCTTTGCGGGCGGCATGGCGCACATACCGCAGCACGCGGCGGTGTCCGCGGTGCACGCCGTCGAAGACCCCGACGGTCACAACCTTGGGCTGCCGGGGCCCGTGCTCAAGAGGACCAATGCCGTATATGACTCTCATTGAAGACGTCCAGAGCGACCGCGTCCTTGATCTGGAAGGGTCCGAGGGCAACGCGCCGGATGCGCGCAATGAACCCGCCGACCCCCAGGGCCTCGCCGATCTCCTCGCCCAGCCGGCGCACGTACGTCCCCTTAGAACAACGCACGGTGAAGTCGATCTCTGGCAGAGCCAGGCGCGTGATGGAAAGCTCATAAATCTTTATCGGACGCGCGCTGCGCTCGACCTGGATGCCGCGGCGCGCCAGTTCATACAACCGCTGCCCCTTGTGTTTGATGGCCGAGACCATCGGCGGCACCTGCTGGCGCTGCCCGACAAAGGCGCTAAAGACGCGCCGGACATCATCGGGCGAAACGCCGCCGGGATCCTGCTCCTTCAGGACAGCGCCCTGGATATCGCCGGTGGTCGTCACCACACCGAGGCGCAACGTCGCTTCGTAGGTCTTGTCAAAGTGAACGAACTGGGTAAAGAGTTTCGTCGCCTTGCCGAGCAGGATGACGAGGACGCCCGTTGCCACGGGGTCCAGCGTCCCGCTGTGTCCGACGCGCTTCATCTTAAAGCGCCGGCGCACCACATCCACGACGTCATGCGACGTCATCCCCGAAGGCTTATCGATAACCAGCAATCCTTCTTTCATGTTTTCCACCGCGCGGCAGCGGCCACGACGCGCCGCACCACGTCTCTGAGGGACCCCCGTAGCGTGCAACCGCTCGCCATCGGATGGCCGCCCCCGCCAAAGCGTTTGGCCAGGGCGTTGACATCGCGGCGGCCGCTGGAACGTAGATTGACCCGGACCTCGCCGGGACGCACCTCTTTAAAAAGGATCATCACCTCGGCCCCTGCGACAGAGCGGGCAAAACGGATAATGTCCTGCGTCCGCGAAAGGAGCGTCGGTTGACGCCGCAACATCGAGGCGCTGAGCGTCAGCCAGACGATCTTGCCGCACCGGTCACGCCTGAGCGTGCCGAGGACCTCACCCAGCAACGCCACGGCGCCGAAGGGCCACTGTTCATGGAGCGCGCGGTAGATGCCATGGACGTCCACGCCATGACGCAAGAGGTCCGCCGCGGCCGCGTGCGTCCGGGAAGTGGTAGAGGCAAAAGAAAAAGACCCCGTATCCGTCATGAGACCCGTATAAAGCTGCACCGCCTCGCTGTGCCGGATAAAGAGGCCCATCGCCTTGAAGAGTTCGTGGACCATCTCGCAGGCTGAGGACGCCGTGGGATCCACCCAGTTCACATGAGCAAACCGCGTATTGCTGACGTGATGGTCGATATTCACGAGGAGCCGGTCCCGGCGGACCTTGCGGGCGAGGTCCCCGAGGCGCGTCTTGTCGGAACAATCGATCAGCACGCACGCATCGTAATCCTCTGGCCAGGCGCGGCGCCGCAGCCTCTTGAGGCCCGGCAAAAAAGCGTACTCGGTGGGCACCTTCTCCTCGATGACGCCATGCACCTTCTTGCCCAGCCGGCGCAGGAGTGAAGCCAGCGCCAGCGCCGAACCCAAGGCGTCGCCCTCTACGTTCATGTGGGTCGCCACGACAAAGACCTTGTGCTTTTTATCTCTTAGTGCGTTTACGAGTTTTTTTGGCACCATGTCTCTTTGTCCTCTTGTGCGTCTCGCCTTCCAGTTCTCGGTGGATGCTTTCGAGCTCCTTCTCGATACGAATGCTGTACTCCGCCGAATGGTCGGGCCTGAAGACGATCTCCGGGACGTAACGCAGATTCAATTCGTCCCCAAGGCGGCGGCGGATAAACACCGCGGCGTGCTCCAGCGCCTCGCCGGTATTCTGCCACTGCTGTTCATCGCCGAGGACGCTGTAGTAGACGTGCGAAAAGCGCAGATCATCCGTGAGCTCGACCCGCGTGATCGTCGTAAAACCCATACGCGGATCAAAGAGCTCCTTCTGGATGACGGCGCTGACGATCTTCTTGATCTCCTGGGCCACCTTGTCCGAACGACTCATGCGATCAACTCCGTTTCGTAATCGAGCAATCGGGCGTCGTGATAGGCCTCCACCTTGTCCACCGCCTGCGCGAGCACGCTGTCCACCACCGGCCGCGAGACACCCACGTGCGCGACGGCGAGGACCGCCTTCTGCCACTTATCCTGATCGTCGATCTCCGCCACCGAGACGTTGAAGGCCGAAGACAACCTGGCCTTGATCGCGTTCAGGTGGCGCCGCTTCTCCTTGAGGGAGCGGCACACGGGCAAATGCAGGCTGATGCGCGCCACGCCGATGATCATGTCTTCTCCATGAACCGGCGCGCCCACGCCACCTCTTCTTCCTTTGTCTTGATGCGGCCATCAAGCCGCGCCAGCAAGAGCTTATCTAAAATGCACCGGTAATCGGGTCCGGGCTCCAGACCCATCGCCCTGAGGTCCTGGCCGCCGAGATGGATGCGCTGACCGTTGAAAAAGAGGAAAAAATCCTCGATGTGACGACACAGATGCTTGTTGTCGAAGAGCGCAAGCAGACTCAGGATCACCTCATAACTCAACGGCTCCAGGGCTCGGTAGACGACGCTCGACCGGACCTCCTTACGGGAGAGAATCTTTTTGATGCGTTGGGCCTGCCGCCGCAGCGTCAGGATATGCTCGCTCTCGCTGCGGCGGAACGCAAACGCGCGACAGACCGCCTCCAGCTCTTTGACGGGCAGCACAAAGAAGAAAAGGCTCATGAAGACCGCATGCGCCTCAAGACGCCGCCGGTGCGCTGATCTTTCCTCAAACCAGCGCATCGCCTCGGCGGCACGGTCAAAACGCCGTCGCCAGACCCTGTGAAAACGCAGTCGCGGGCTGATATAACCGTACCTCGCCGTGTCGTAAAGACGCCTGAGATAGCCGAAAGGCCGCGGCTCCTGAAACAAAAGAACCAGTTCATCGCGCAGACGGTGCTTGCCGACGGTAAAGAGCGCCTTCTTGGCGACGGCGGCGCGCAACCATTGCGCTGTCCGGCGTTCGCACCGGAACCCCAGACGTTCTTCAAAACGCACAGCGCGCACGATGCGCGTCGGATCATCGATAAAGCTATTGGGGTGCAGGACGCGGATCCGCCGGCGCCGCAGATCGTTCTCACCGCCGCAAAAGTCGATGAGCCGGGCAAAGGACGCCTTGTTCAGCGCCATCGCCATGGCGTTGATCGTGAAGTCGCGGCGCAGGAGGTCGTCCCGGATCGTGCCTCGCTCCACGCGCGGCAAGGCGCCCGGCCTCTCGTATGTCTCGCGTCGGGTCGTGGCCATGTCCACCTTAAGGCCGTCCGGTGCTTCGAGCGTGGCCGTGCCGAAGCGCCGGTGCGTGACGCACCGTCCCCCGAAGGTCCGAGCGCAACGACAGGCAAAGGCCATAGCGTCGCCCTCGACGACGAGATCGACATCCACGTGCCCGGCGCCAAGGAGAAGGTCGCGCACGCAGCCGCCGACCAGGTACAACGTCCATCCCTGGCTATCTGCCAGCTCAGCCGCCTCCAGGCAAAAGCGCCGGACGCGCTGGGGCCACTTGTCAAAAAGGCTCTTTAACATTTACCCTCGCGGATGAAAGGCCTTGTGGACCGACTTCAGGCGGTCGCGGGTCACGTGCGTATAGATCTGGGTCGTGCCGATATTGGCGTGGCCCAGCATCTCCTGAACCGAGCGCAGATCCGCCCCGCGCTCCAACAGATGCGTCGCGAAAGAGTGGCGTAAAAGGTGCGGCCGGATCCTCTTTTTGATCCGCGCCTTGCGCGCGTACGCGCGGACCATCTTCCATAGAGAGACGCGCGACAGACGCCTGCCGGAACGGTTGAGGAAGAGCTCCGCGGCCGTCCCCTTCTTCAAGAGCCGGGGCCGCGCCGTTTCAAGATAGCGCGTCAGAGCCAGGACCGCCTTTCTGCCCAGCGGGACGAGCCGCTCTTTGCGGCCCTTGCCGAGACACCGGACAAAGCCGATCTCGGTATTGACGTCGTTCATCTTGACGCCGCAGGTCTCCGAGACGCGCATGCCCGTCGCGTACATGACCTCAAGGATGGCCCGGTCCCGCCGTCCCTGGACGCTCTTCAGGTCCGGGACCTCGATCAGGCGCTCCACCTCCTCGAGACTCAGGATGTCGGGGATATGCTTCCAGAGTCTCGGGGAATCGATGTAGCTGGAGACGTCGGCCTTGATGAGCCGCTCGCGCGCCAGGAAACGGTAGAACATCCGCAGGGCCGCCAGCGCCCGCGCGATGCTGCTGACCGATAACCCCTTGTCCTTGGCAAAAAGCATGTACGCGCGGATGTCGTCGCGGTCCGCCCCGGCCGCGTTCTTCTTCGCCACGGCGTCGAGGAATTTGAGATAAGCGGCCAGGTCCCGGCGGTAGGCCTGGATGGTGTTCGCCGCCAGCCCCCGCTCGACGCTCAGATAGTCCAGAAACATCTCGGCCAGTCTATCCATAGGTATAGGGGCGTTCGCCTTGAGGGCGGCCAGCGGGCCATTTCCCCTCTCGGGTATGCTCGCCCGGCCCCACCGTGGCCGGACTTCGCTCCGTGTTCGCTCGCCTGCGCTCCCGCGGGAAGGCGAGCGAGGACGAACCGTGGCCGCTCCGGCGGCGAACAGGCCCCTCGTGGGGAAACGGTCCGCCGACCGCCAGCCAGCCTCTCCCTTACCCAGACCGAAACTCCCGGCCGATCGTCGTCTGGGGACCGTGGCCCGGATAGACGATCGTGTCGTCCGGCAGACCCGCCAACCGCCGCAGAGACTCCCGGAGCCTTGCCGCGCTTGCGCCGGGAATGTCCGTGCGGCCGATCCCGTCGAAGAAGAGCGTATCTCCCGAGAAAACGACGCCGTGTCCCACCAGGCAGATGCCGCCCGGAGAATGGCCTGGCGTATGCCAGACGTCAAACGTCAACTCATCCAGCTCCAGACGGTCACCTTCCTTAATCTCTCTGTCGGCCTGGACCCCCTCAAAGGTCCCAAAGAAAGCCCTCATCAGATGCTTTTTGGGGTTGCGGATCATCTCCTGGTCCGCCGCATGCACGGCCACGGGCAGCTTCAGCGCGCTGTTGGCCTTGATGTGGTCGATGTGACCGTGGGTGTTGACGACAAACCGGGGGCGGATCCTGCGTTGCGCGCACGCGTTACGGATAGTGGCCGCGTCATCGCCGGGGTCGATGATAAAGGCATTCTTCTTCGCGGAGACGACGATGTAACAGTTGGTGGCGAGCGCCCCCACGACAAAACGCAGGATCTTCATGGCCCCCTTAACGGATCGCCTCTTTCACGTGGCGCATGTCGAACCGACGGTTGACGGTGCTCAGGATTCGCTCGGCACGGTAACGGTAGCCGCCGTACTGAGACGGCAAGAAGGTCGGGTGCGCCTTGTTCTCTTCCAAGAGCAGACGCGTCTTTTCGATGAAAGGGTCGAGCTCCTTTTGTTTCTCATCCGCCAGATATGTCCTCATCTTCTCCAGATTCACCAGTGCCTGCTCGCCGCAGCCGGCGATCTTCTTAGGGGCGTCGCGGTCCGTGAGGCTCGCCACCCACTCCTGATTCCAGGCCTTCCAGTAGGTGAAGTACTGCTGGTACAGGACGTCGTTGGGGAAAGGGTGCTCGCTGTAATCGCGCGGGGCGACGACCATCTCCTCTTGCGCCGTCTTGCGGCGCTTGCGGCGGGTGAACTTGCGGCGCAGGGTCTCGCAACCGCTTGCCGCCAAAACAAGGGCCAGGACCAGAACGCAGCCCCTCAAAACAACCATGCGCTTGCCCATCATGTCCCTCCCACCATCTTCAGAAAGTCCTTTTTATTGAGGATCGGCACACCGAGCTTTTCGGCCTTACCGTATTTGGATCCGGGGGCAACGCCCGCGACCACAAAGGAGGTCTTCTTGCTCACGCTCGAGGAGACGGCACCACCGGCCTCCCGCACCAGGGCCTCGGCGCGGCCGCGGGCGAGGTCCTCCAGTTCACCCGTGAAGACAAAAGTCTTGCCCGCCAAAAACGACGCGCCCCGGCGACGCTTAGGCTGCTGCATGGTGAGGGCGCTTCTCCGCAACTTCTCAATCAAGAGGGGCGTTGCCTTCTGATAAAAAAAGTCGTGGATCGATCGCGCTATCACCTCGCCGATCTCATGGATCGCGGCCAGTTCCGGCGGCGAGGCGGCCCTCAACTTCTCCATGGTCCCGAAGTGTTCGGCCAGGACCATGGCCGCCTTCTCTCCGACATGACGGATGCCTAATGCGAAGATCAGACGCGACAGAGGTCTCTTCTTGCTCGCCCTGATCCCCTCCATCAACTGCGCCGCCTTCCTGTCTTTGACGAGGTCGAGCTTGAGGAAGTCCTGCGTCTTCAGGCGATAGATATCGCCGACATCCCTGATCATCTTTCGCGCCACCAGCTGCGCCACGATGGCCTCGCCCATCCCCTCGATGTCCATCGCGGCCCGCGAGGCAAAGTGAAGAACTCGGCGCTCCAGTTGGGCCGGGCACAACGGATTGACGCAGCGGTACGCGACCTCCTCTTCTTTTTCTTTTTCGATCCGGCCACCGCACTTCGGACACGCGTGGGGCCTGACAAAAGTCTTTTCGTCCCCGGAGCGGACACCCGTAACGACCTTGACGACCTTCGGGATCACGTCGCCGGCGCGCTCCACGAGTACCCGGTCGCCGATCTTCACGCCCAGCCGCTCGACCTCGTCGAAATTATGGAGGGTCGCGTTGCTGATGACGACGCCGGCGCACGGAACGGGCTCGAGCTCCGCCACCGGCGTGAGGACGCCGGTGCGTCCGAGGCTGACGATGATGTTGCGCACGGTGGTGGTCGCCTGATGGGCGGGGAACTTGTAGGCGATGGCCCAGCGGGGACTCTTGAGGGTCTCACCCAGACGCCGTTGCTGGGCGCGGGCATTTACCTTGATCACCATGCCGTCCACTTCGTAATCCAGCCCGTCGCGCTGCTCCTGCATCTTTTGACAGCGGCCGATCACGCTCTCGATATCGGCGCAGATCTTGGTCTGGGGATCCACCGGCACGCCCCACTCCTTAAGCTGCCTGAGATACGCCTCGTGGGTATCAAAGGCCTCGCGCGTCGCATCTCCTAAAGAATGGGCATAAAACAAGAGGCCACGCTCGGCCACAACGCGCGGGTCGAGCGTCTTGAGCGTGCCGGCCGTGGCGTTGCGCGGGTTGGCGAACGCCGGTGCGCCGGTCCGGACGCGCTCTTTGTTCATGCGGCCAAAATCGGCCAGAGACATGAAGACCTCGCCCCGGATCTCGATGCGCCCCTTGTGTCCTGATCCGCGTAACTTCAGGGGAAGGACCCGGATCGTTCGCAGGTTCGTCGTCACGTCCTCGCCTTTTTCGCCGTCTCCGCGCAGGGCCCCGCGCACGAGGCCGCCATCCTCATACGTCAGGTTGACGCTGACCCCGTCCAACTTCAACTCCACCGCATAGGAAACCTCTTCGTCGTCCTGCAGCCCCTTCCTGACGCGCTCGGCCCAGGCGCGCAACTCGTCAAAGGTATAGGTATTGTCAAGCGAGAACATCGGACGCCGATGGCGCACGGTGAGGAATCCGGAGACCGGCTCGGCGCCGACCCGCTGCGTCGGGGAATCCGGTGTCACCAGGTCCGGATGGCGCGCCTCCAGCCGCCTGAGCGCGGCTAGCAGACTGTCGTACTCGCGGTCCGAGATCTCGGGATCATCCAACACGTAATAGCGGTAGTCGTGGTGCCGGATCTTCTCCCGCAGGCGCTCTATCTCTTTATGCGCTTCCACAAGGCGCTCCTTAACGCCCTTCAAACAGGCGCTCGGCCAGGACGCACGGCAGGCCCGCCGCGCGGATCTTTGCGGCGGCCCGGGCCACGTCATAGGCCACCCGGTGCAGGGAAATCATTCTCTTCTCTTCGTCAAAAAGACACACACAGGCGCGCGGGTCTGCGTCGCGCGGCTGGCCGACGCTACCCACGTTCACAATATATCGCTGCTCGGGCTCCAACTCAAGGGATACCGAGCCATCAAAGCGAATCGCGCCTTTTTCCTCAACCAGGATGCCGGGCCGATGCGAATGACCCACAAAACAAAGAGAACCACCAAGCGCCAAAAAAGCCTTCATGGCCTGATACGGCGACAAGATGTAATCAAAATCTTCCGGGCGGGCCGGCGTGCCGTGCACCAGCGTGAACGCCTCCTCGTACACCAAAGGCAACGCGTCAAGAAAACGGCGCTCCTCGACCGAAAGCCGCAGGCCGGTCCAGGCTATCGCCGTGCGGGCCGCCGGGTTGAAAAACGCCGTGTCGAGCCTGCCCACGGCCGCGGCATCGTGATTGCCTACGACAGAGCACGCGGCCAGGTCCCGCAGCAGACCGATACAATAGGACGGGTCCGCGCCGTATCCGACGATATCGCCGACGAAATAATAGCGCGTCACCCCCTGTTGACGGCAGAAAGCGAGCACCGCCTCAAAGGCCTCACGGTTGCCATGCACGTCCGAAAACACGGCGACGGTCCTCATCACATCCGGATGCCGAAATCACGGAACGACCCCGATGCAGCCCCCCATTCCAGCTGTCTGTCGCGGATATATGCCTTGAATTGCGCCTCGATCTCGCCCACAAAATCCTCGAGGACCTCCTCCTCCGCCTCGGCCAGTATCTCCACGCCGCCGCCGGGCTCATTGCGCACCCAGCCCGCGACCCCCAAACGATGCGCCACAGACCGAGCCGTATAGCGGAATCCCACGCCCTGGACGCGGCCGCTGAAGATGACGCGTAACTGTTTTTTCATGGGGATAACGGACGCGCTGAAACCTGGGCGGCGTAAAAATACTATCGGGGAGGTGGGACTTGAACCCACGACCTCAACGTCCCGAACGTTGCGCTCTAGCCAAACTGAGCCACTCCCCGTAAACGTGCGCGAAACTCCGTTTGATCGGAATTGTATGATTTTATCACACCCGGCGGGGCTTGACAACGAAAGGTTAACTTCACGATTTTGCCCTGCTCCGAGAAAATAAGCGGGTGTGCCAAATGGAAATTCCTTTTACACACAGACAATCAAAAACGAAACTAATAGACCTGGTCTTTTTGTCTCACGTCCGGCCGCTTCAGGAGCATGTCGCACTCGATGTTGACGCTGTCGCCGGCGCGCTTCGCGCCCAGCGTCGTCTTTTGGGCGGTCAAGGGAATCAAATACACGCTCAACGTCCCACGCTCCAAGGCAGCGACCGTCAGGCTGATGCCGTCAACGGCGATCGAGCCCCTGCCCACGACAAAGGCGCGCAGGGCCGACGGCAGGCTCACCCGGACCTCCAGATTTCCGCGGTTCAGCCGCTTGGACCGGATCACGCCGATCCCGTCCACGTGGCCCGTGACAAAGTGGCCGCCGACCCGCTCGCCCAGACGCAGGGCCTGCTCAACGTTGACGCGATGGCCTGCCCGCCTCTTGTGAAGAGTGGTCTTGTGCCACGTCTGGGGCATGACGTCAAAACACAGGACGCGGCCCCGGTACCCCGCGACCGTCAGGCACACGCCGTCCACCGCGATGCTGTCGCCGACCTTGACCGCCTCGACGGCCTCGCGAACCTCGACCTCAAGCCGCCAGACCCTGCCGCGATGCTGCGTAACGCGTACCGTACCCGACCCTTCGACGATCCCCGTAAACATTCAAGACCTACCGGGCAAAAAGATGGAGCCCCGCCCGGGCTTTAGCCCGGGGTTCCCTGTTTCCTGCCCCTTCGGGGCGGAATCCCGACCGGCTTGCTCCGCGGCCCGTCCTTGAGCTCCGCTCAGGATGGATCTGATCGGGATAAACGACATCAGCGGTAACAAAGAAATCCGACTTCAGGCGCTGCCAGGACACATTCTTGAGGCGCGGCGCTTCATCCGGACGACCGATGCCTCTTGCACCCACCGCCGGCAGGGCCTGGGCCCCGCCGATGATCTTCGGCGCCAGGTAAAAGGCGACCCGGTCCACGAGACGCCGGTCAAAGAGGGAACCGATGAGCGTCGGGCCACCCTCTGCGAGAAGGTGACGGACCTCAAAACCGTGCAGGGCCTTCAAGAGACGCGCGCCATCCACGCGGCCCTTCAGATCCGGACAACGCACCACCGACACGCCCCGGCGGCGCAAGGCCTCTTCTTTTCTTCGTCTCATCGCCGCGGTGGCCACGACCACGCGGCCCGACGTCCTGAGGAGCCGGGCATGAAGCGGCAGACGGCCCTTTGAATCGACGACGACCTTCGTCCAATGATCCTTCTTGGGCACGGCCTCCAGGCGCGGATCATCCGCTAAAACCGTCCCGATCCCCACCATAATCGCATCAAAAGATCCCCGCGCGCGATGGGCGTGCTGCCGACTGATGGAATCCGTGATCCAACGCGAGATTCCACGGCGCGTCGCTGACTTGCCGTCCAGAGACGATGCGATCTTGGCCGTCACCATGGGGCGTCGGCGACGCATCGCAAAAATATAAGATGCGTTCAACGCCGCGGCCTCTTTTTCGAGAAAACCGGCACGGACCTTTATCCCGGCGGTGCGCAACCTCCTTATCCCCTTGCCGCGGACGAGCGGATTCGGATCCTTTATGCAGAGAAAAACACGCCTGATGCCCGCGGCGATGATCGACTCGGTGCACGGGCCGGTCCGACCCCAGTGCACGCAGGGCTCAAGGGTACAATAGAGGACACCTCCCCGGGCTCTTCGACCGGCTTGCTTCAACGCGATCACTTCGGCATGCGGGGTGCCGGCCTTTTTGTGAAATCCCCGGCCCACGATCTTGCCGTCTTTGACGATCAGCGCGCCGACGCACGGATTGGGGAACGTGTTGCCCTGGCCTTTTCGGGAAAGGTCCAGGGCCGAACGCAGGTAATGCTCTACTTGAGACCGCATTGCGCCGCCTTCAATCGCTCAACGTGCTCATAGGCCACCCGCGTCTTACCCAGATTGCTGTTGGCCTTGACATCGCCGTGAAAATCCGAACCGCCGGTCACCAGGAGACCGTATTTATCGGCCATCTTCAAATATTCTTCGGTCTGAAACGAGGTGTGCTCGGGGTAATAGGCCTCCAGCCCCATGATGCCGGCCTTGACAAAATCGATGATCAGCGCGTGGTCGCTCAAGGTGCATGGGTGCGCCAGCACCGGCACACCGCCGTTGTCCCGGACCCACCGGATCGCCGCCTTGGGGGTCATCTTGAACTTGCCGACGTACGCCGGCCCCCCGTTGCCGATATACTTCGCAAAGGCCTCGCCGAGCGTGGCGACGAAACCCCGCTTGCGCATCGCCTGGGCCACGTGCAGCCGGCCGACACTGCCCCTGCCGGAGACGGCAAAGACCTCCTCGGCCCCCAGCGGCATGTCGAGCTTTTTGAGTTTGCGACAGATCCCGTGGATACGCTCCAACCGGATACAACGCATCTCTTCCACTATCTTCATGAAGGCGGGACGCCGAAAATCAATGAGGTAGCCGAGAATATGGACCTCCTCCCCGTCGAGCTCCGTCGAGATCTCGATGCCGGGCAGAACCTCCAGGCGTCCGTCCGCCGCGCGCAGGGCCGGCTCAATGCCGTCGGTGCTGTCGTGGTCGGTGAGGGCGATGCAGGCGAGGTCCGCCTCCAGCGCCTTGGTCACGACGTGCTCGGGCGCAAAGGTACCGTCCGAAAAAAACGTGTGGATGTGCAGGTCCGCGGTCTTCATCAAAAAAGATCAACGCGTCTTATGGATCTTATCGAGGATGCCGTTGACGAACTTGCCGCTCTCCAGATCCCCATACTTCTTGGCAAGCTCGACGGCTTCGTTGATGGCCACCTTGGGCGGGACGTCCTGACGGAAGAGCAGCTCGATCGCGGCCAACCGCAGGATGTTGCGGTCGACCATCGCCATGCGGTCCAACTGCCAGTTGGTGGCCGAGGAAGACAGGATTTTATCGACCTCGGCCCGGCGCTCGGACAGGAGGACGACCAGCTCCCGGACGAATTCGCGTAACGACGGGTCACCGTTGACATCGGGGTAGTCGACCAGAAAAACATCCAGGATGTCCCGGGGGTCCGCCGCCGTGATATCGGCCTGATACAGCAGCCGCAGGATCGTCTCCCGTGCCTTCGTGCGTTTCCTCATCGTTCGCTCCACAAGGGGGCTGCTGGCATCGCTCTATATTATATCCGACAAATTGGCCATTTCAATAGCGTGCAGCGCAGCGTCGCGGCCCTTGTTGCCGCCCTTGCTGCCGGCGCGCTCCATCGCCTGCTCCAGCGTATCCGCGGTGATGATGCCGAAGATCGCCGGCACCGCCGTCTGCATGCCCACCTGGGCGATCCCCTTGGCCGCCTCGTTCGCGATAAAATCAAAGTGGGGCGTGTCCCCGCGGATCACGGCACCCAGACAAATCACCGCATCGAACTTCTTGGACCGGGCTACCTGCAAGGCCACCGGCGGGATCTCGAAAGAGCCGGGGACCCAGAAGATCTCGATCTCGGCCTCCTTGGCGCCGTGGCGCTGGAGCGTATCGCAACACCCCTCGACCAATGCCTTGGTCACGAAGTCGTTGAACCGCGACGCGACCACACCAAACCTCTTCCCCTTTGCCACCATCTGCCCTTCGTTTACCTTAATCATCTTACCCTCCCTGTGTACATCCGATGGATACGATTTATTGTCGGCGCCCTGCGCCGTTCTCCGAAGCGACGTAAAGCAGGACGCACGGATGCCGGATTATTCGAGCCAGTGGCCCAGCTTTTCCCGTTTCGTGTCCAGGTAGCGCGCGTTGGTGCGCGTCTTGGGCGTCTGCAGCGGCACGCGCTGCGCGATGTGCAGACCGTAGCCTTCGAGACCCACGATTTTGCGCGGGTTGTTCGTCAACAGGCGCAGCGATTTCACGCCGAGGTCCACGAGGATCTGCGCGCCGATACCATAGTCCCTCAGGTCAGGGGCGAAGCCCAGGGCCTCGTTGGCCTCAACCGTATCCAGGCCGCCGTCCTGCAAGGCATAGGCCTTCAGCTTGTTGGCCAATCCGATGCCGCGGCCTTCCTGCTTCATGTAAAGGATCACGCCCCGGCCCTCTTTGGCGATGGCCGTCATGGCCGCCTGGAGCTGCGCGCCGCAGTCGCAGCGCAGCGAGCCGAAGACGTCTCCGGTCAGGCACTCGGAGTGGACGCGCACCAAGGGCCCCTCTTCCTCGGACCCCCCTTCCTCCAGCCCCATGCACAGGGCCACGTGGTATGATCCGTCGAGGAGCGACTCGTAAAGAAACATGTCAAAGACGCCGAAAGCCGTCGGCAGGGTCGTCGTGGCCGTCCGCGCGATGAACCGTTCCTTTTTGCGTCGGTACTCGATCAGGTCCAGAATGGTACATATCTTCAGGTCCTGCGCGGCCGCAAAAATCTGGAGATGCGGCAGACGGCTCATCGTCCCGTCTTCATTCATGATCTCGCAGATGACGCCGGCCGGGTACAGGCCCGCCAGACGCGCCAGATCCACCGCCGCCTCCGTATGGCCCGCGCGGACCAGCACGCCGCCCTGACGGGCCCGCAGAGGAAAGACGTGGCCGGGACGCGTGAAGGCCGACGGCGCCGCCTCGGCCGCGATAAGCTTCAGGATCGTCCTGGCACGGTCCGGAGCGGAGATCCCTGTCGTCACGCCTTCCCGGGCGTCCACGGACATCATCCAGGCCGTGGCATAGGGATCCTCGAAGGCTCCGCCGTGTTGACCACCACCGGCCATGGGAGGAATATCCAAGACCCGCAACCGCTCCTCTTCCATGGGCACGCAGATCAGGCCGCGGCCGTACTTGGTCATGAAATTGATGTGATCCGCGGTGACGAAGGCCGCCGGCAGAACGAGGTCGCCCTCGTTTTCGCGGTCCTCGTCGTCGACGACGATCACCATCTTCCCCTGCCGCAGATCGTCGAGTATCTCTTCAATCGTGTCGAATGCCATACGCTTATCCGTTCACCTGTGCCTCCCTCGCTATTCAGAGGCCAGCAGACAGGGATTTATCCCTGTCTCCCCCGCTACTCAAAAGCAGGGAAACAGGGGTTAATTCGGCCGTCCGACTTAGGTTCGCCGCCTGCGGCGTCTCCCTAAGCCGGAGCCTCATTAAAAAAATATCCCGAAGCCTTGCTTCGGGACAGATAAAGACAACCTACCTCTTGTCTTCTCCCGTCTAGGCTATCGACTATTGGCTCAAGATTCGCACTTGATCTGCCCGCCACTGATTCTTTGGCGGGCTCGCAGGCTCGTCCTCTCTTTTGAGAAGACTCACTGCCAGCTGGGAATTCCACCCTATCCCGAAGACCCCTTTACTATACGCTACCGGAGGACCGTTGTCAAGAGGCCCTTACTTCTGTATAATAAGGCTATGCCCCATCGGATCGCGCGCCTCTTCATCCGCAGGAAGTGGACCCTCGCCGTCGCTGAATCCTGCACCGGCGGCCTGATCACCCACAGTCTGACCGACATCCCCGGCAGCTCACGGTATCTGCGCGGCGCCGTCATCGCCTATGCCAACGGTCTCAAGCAGGGTCTCCTGAAAGTCGAGGCCCGGATCCTCAAAAGGCACGGCGCGGTCTCCCAGGAGACGGCGCTCGCCAT
>CAZCSY010000024.1:0-19246 GCA_964501505.1 uncultured Planctomycetia bacterium | reverse complement strand
TGCTCGGGCGGATCTGCCGATTGGTCGGCGCACCGCGGCCACCTTCGCCGGAGCGCGTCGAGCAGTTGACCGCCGAATTGGCCGGCCGCCGTGCGGCCTTCGACGACGCCATGACCGAGCAGGTGCGCGATGTCTTGAGCCGCATCCGGGACCGCGAGAAGACCGTCGTCGTCCTTCCGGACAGCGGCGCCCTCGTCCCCTTGCTCTGCGACATCGCGACGCTCGTCAAGGACGTGAACGTCTCGATGGGCTACCCCGTGACCCGGACGTCGCTCTACACCCTTTTGACGGCCGTTTTCGAGGCCCAGGCGACGCGCCGGGAAGATGCCTATTATGCGAAAGATTACCTGCGCATCCTCAATCACCCTCTGGTAAAAAATCTCGATTTTTCCGGTGATACCGCCGCCACACGTATCCTGGTCCATAAGATCGAAGAGGCCTTGTCCGGTGTCTTGCCCAGCGATCTTTCCGGAAGTCTTTTTATCTCCCTCAAGGAAGTGCAGGCGTGCCGCGAGGCGGTCCAGGAGGCGGAGGTCTTTCTCGCAGGAGCGCCGTCCGGCCGGGCCGCGTCCCTGAAAAAGACCTTGTCTGGACTGCACCGTGTCTTCTTTGAATCGTGGGAGGGGGTCTCGGACCTGAGTTCGTTCGCCCGGGCCCTGGAAGGTCTGCTGGATTGCCTGCTTGCGCACAGCGCCCTGGAGAAGTATCCGCTCAACCTTAAATTGATGCAGCGCCTCTTCGCGATCTGCGAGGAGCTGCGACAGGCGGCCTGTGGACGCGAGCCCTTCCCGAGGGAAGAGATCTTCAAGATCTGCAAGGGCCGGCTGGAACACGAGGCCGTGGCCTTTTCCGGCTCGCCGCTCAAAGGGATGCAGGTCCTGGGGTTTCTCGAGACGCGGTCGCTGGACTTTGAGAATGTCCTCGTCTTAGACGTCAATGAGTCCGTCCTGCCGAAGCTCAAGATCCATGAGCCGCTTATCCCCCGCGACGTCATGATCAGTCTGGGCCTGGACCGCCTGGAAAAAGAAGAGGAGATCCAGCGGTATCAGTTCACGCGCCTCCTGACGGCGGCGAAGAACGTGCACCTCTTTTACCAGGAGCGCGACGACCGCTCGCCCAGCCGGTTCCTGGAGGGATTGATCTGGGAGAAGGAGAAGGCGGCAGGCCGTCTGAATGTCGTGCCGGTCAGCCGGGGGACCTTTGAGATCCGCGTCAGCGCCGAGGCTGCGTGCATCGCGAAGAGAGAGGTTCCCCTCGCGCATCTTAGACAATTGACCTTTTCCGCCTCGAGCCTGGATATTTACGTGGGCTGCCCGTTGCGTTTTTATTATCAATACGTCCTGGGTCTGCGCGAGCGCGAGGACCTGCTCGAGGAGGCCGAAGGGTCGGATATCGGCAATTTTGTCCACGGACTGCTTGAGGGGACGTTTAAAAAGTTCCTGGGCCGGCCTGCGAAGATCGACGCGAAGTTCCGGATGGCCTTTTTCAGGGATTTTGACGATCTCTTCGAACAGCAGCTGGCGCGACGCATGCGCGCGGATGCCTTCCTGGTCAAGGAGGTCCTGCGCGTTCGCCTGGAGGAGTTTCTTCTGCGCGAAGAGGAGCGGCCTGTCGCTGCCGTGTGGGGCCTCGAAAAGGTCTATGAGACGGTCCTGGACTTTTTTGGCACGACCTTCCGTCTCAAGGCAAAGATCGACCGGCTGGACCGGCTCACCGACGGCAGCCTCCTTATTGTGGATTACAAGACGGGCGTGACGGATGTGATGCCCAGGCGCGGCGCCTGGGAGGGGGCGGCGTTCACGCGTTCAAGCGTGAAGAACCGGATGCGGTCGCTGCAGCTGCCGCTGTATTTGGCGGTGGTCGAACAAGAGGAGCGGCCCGAAGGCCTGGACGCGGCCTTGTATTATCTTCGCACCGCGCGTCAGGAAAACGGCTTCAGGCGCTTTTTCGGCGAAGCGCTGCCGGCGGCCGAGCGGCGACGCGTCCTGGATGGTTGCAAGCGCGCCTGCGCCTTTATCCTGAACGAGATCTTCGACCCGACCGTGCCGTTCGAGCCGGACCGCAGCGACCCGGCGCATTGCCAGCGTTGCCCGTTCTTCTACCTTTGTCGCTAGCCAACTGAGGCTAAGATGATCAAGGCACTTTTGTCTCAATTTTTGGTGAGGTGGAAATGAAGAAGCGATGGATGATTTTTTGGTTCCTTGTCCTGGGGGCGGCCGCGTTGCTCGGCACGACGGCCTTTTTGATCTTTACTCAGGCCGGAGGGCGTTTCATGGTGCGCCGGGTGATGACGGGCCTGAGCTCACCGGACGGCTATGACGTCAAGGCGATGCAAGGGAGCCTTGGGTCTCAGCTGACCCTGCGGGAGGTGGAGCTACGCGACGCGGCCTTCTTGCCGGACGGCACCGTCCTGCGCATCCAGAAGGTCGATGTCTATTTTGATTCCCTGTCGCCGGACGGCCTTAATGTCGAGGTCGTCAACGGCCGGCTCCTCTTGCCGGGTTCCGCCGCCCTCGTCGCCGACGGCATATACCGCGAGGGTAGCGTTGACGCGCAGGTGTATGTGCGAAACGCCGGCATCCAGGACCTCCTGAGTCTTTTTCCGGCGGATAAAAAGTTGGCATCCCTCAGGGGGCCGGTGGTGTCTTTCGACGCGACGCTGACAGGTCCCGTGTCGGCGCTCAAGATGGAAGGGGGCCTTGAGACGGGCAAGATATATTTTGAGCGCATCGCCGGCGAAGACGTACGTCTGCGTTTTTCGCTGACGGTCTTTTCTTCTTCACGCCAACCCCTGGAGGGAGCCCTTGTCATCGAGTCGGGGCGTCTGATCCTGCCGCGCAGCACCGTGCGGCTGACGCAAGGCCGCGTGACGTTGCGCAGGGACGAGCAGGACCCGTCGCTCGACCTGAGGGGCGAGGCGGTGGTGGGCCGTACGCCGATACGCATCCACCTGACGGGGACGCCGGCAGCGCCGGAACTGCGGTTCACATCGGACGACGCGTCGTTGTCGCAGATGTACCTGATGGCGATGCTTCTGACGGGGCGGTCGCTCAGCAGCGATCAGGAGGCCGTGGCCCGGGGTCAGATCCCGGCGGATCTGGCCAAAGACGTTCTGGACCTTTTGGTCTTTGGCGGCAGGATAACGGAGTTCATCAGCCGGCTCGGACTCACGGACGTCACCTTCAGGGTCGAGCCGAACGCGCAGGGCATCGGCGTGGCCAAGGAGGTCACCAAGGACCTTCAGGTGCGCTATGGCGTGGAACAGGAGCAGGGCCGGACCGCCGACGACCGCAAGACCACCCAGAGCGCGGGCGTCAGCTATGACGTGGCCCGCGGCGTCAGCGTGGAGGCGACAACGGCGGCCAGCCGCAGTTCGGCGGCAGGTGCGAACGAGACCGCGCCCACACAGACCGATAATTCCGTCTTGTTGAAGTATAAGACGACTTTTTGACGCGGGAGACGATGTGAAGAAGATCGGCGTGGTGGGGGCGGGGGTCGGGGGATTGGCTACGGCTGCGCGCCTGGCCCGCCGCGGCCACGAGGTCGAGGTCTTTGAAAAGCTTCCCGAGTGCGGCGGCCGCGCCCACATGGTGGAAGACAAAGGTTTCAGGTTCGACACGGGGTCGTCCTTCGTCCTCTTTGACCGAGGAAGGAGGGGGAGTGTTTGGCGTTCGAGGGCTGAGGTGGGGGTCAGAGGCGCCGCAGGGCGCGGATGACGCTCCGGGTGGTGACGTCGGGCGTCGAGGCGCCGGCCGTCACACCGACCGTCTTGACGTCCCTGAACCATTTTTTCTTCAGGTCGCGAGCGGACTGGATCCAGTGACTTCTGGGGTTCAGGCCCTTGGCGATCTCATAGAGCCGGCTGGTATTGGCGCTTGACCGCGAGCCGATGACGACCACGGCGTCGTTTTCAAGCGGCAGGGACCGGATCTCGTCTTGCTTCTTGCGCGTCGGGCCGCAGATGGTGTTGTGGAAGGTCAGCCGCGGGATGATCTGTTCGAGTTCGCGGACGATCGCCAGGGCCTTTTCGAGGTTCTGGGTTGATTGGATGACGACCGTGGCTTCTTTGAGTCTTTTGAGGCGGGCGCGGGGGAGGGTGTCGATGCGGTCGATGACGATCGCCCGTTTTTTGAGTTGGCCGACGATGCCGCGCACCTCGTCGTGTTTCTTGTCGCCGATGATGATGACGGATTCACCGTTTCGCTCGGCCGCCACGGCGAGCCGGTGGATCTCCGTGACCATCGGGCAGGTGGCGTCGACGACCGTATAGCCGAGACGCCGGGCCCGCCGGCGCAGGGCCTGCGGCACGCCGTGGGCCCGTATCAGCAGCGTATGACCTTCGCCTTTGCCCAGCCGCTTGATTTTTTTTATTCCGGCCCGGCGGACACGGGCGATCACGTCTTCGTTGTGGACGATATCGCCGAGCATCTCCACGCGGTGCTCGTGCCGCGCGGTGACCAGGGCCATCTCCAGGGCCCTCTTGACGCCGAAACAGAAACCTGCTGAGGGGGCGAGGCGGATCTTCATCGTGACGAGCCCAGGATGATCCTTGACGCGCCCCAGATCTTTTCGTGCAGCGGCACCACGGCGCGCGCCTTGAAGACATTATAGTGTTGTTGCTCGATCTTATCCAGGATACGCTCGTAGAGGCCGGTCATCAGCATCGCGACGAGCCGGGCGTTTTTGTCGATGATGGCTTCTATCCCCTTATGTCCTTCCCGATAGAAGGAGCGGGTGCGTTCGATCTGGCGGCGCATCAGGGCGAGGAAGCCTGCCGTCACGTCGCCTTTTCGGATAGTTTCCTCGGTGACGCCGGCGGCGGCCATCTCATCCTGCGGCAGGTAGATGCGGCCGCGGCCGAGGTCTTCCTTGATGTCGCGCAGGATATTCGTCAGTTGCATGGCGATGGCCGTGTCCAGCGCGTGCTTTTCGGCCTCCGGCGTTTCGGCGCCGAAGATCTTGGCCATCATCAGGCCGACGACACCGGCCACGCGGTAGCAGTAAAGGAAGAGCTCGGCGAAGCTGGCGTATCGCCTCTTAGTCAGGTCCATCTTCATACCCTCCGAGAGGTCCTCGAAATATCTCCTGGGCAGGTCATAGGCGACGATGGTCTCACGCAGCGCTTCCATCAGCGGGTCGTCGCCGCAAGAACGCAGGTCGTAAGCCGCCTCGAGGCGCACGCGCATCATCTCGAGTTGACCGAGAGGGTCGGGGGTCATATCGTCGACCGCCTGATCGCAGAGGCGGCAGGCGGCATAGACCGCGTAGCTGGCCCGTCGTTTCTCGGGAGACAGGAAGCGCGAAGCGAAGTAAAAGGTCCGAGCGTGATCGCGGGTGACGACCTCGGCCCGGCGAAAGCCCTCATCAAGGAGCGGGAGAAGCCTCTTGCGGTTCATGGCACGGGCAGTATATCATAAATCCCGCGCGGCGTCGCGCGCCAGATGAGCATGGGGCCGTGAATTTGTTTGCCAAGGCGGCGGCCGTGTCTTACAATAGTGCCATCTGTCCGGACGAGAGGCGGCCGGCACGGCACAAGGGTCTAGGGGGTCCCATGAGAGGGCGCGTGTTTGTTTTCCCTGGTTGACAAAGGTTGATTTTGGCCTTAAGCTGATTGTAACGTATTGACAGTGTTCTAGTTGAATCCATCAGGATGAGGTGAGTTCTAGCTGGCTTTGGAGTCTCTTGAGCGTTGCCGTGGTGCGTGCGGTCTCACGGGTCGGCGTCCTGAGCCTGGCCCTGAACGAACGAGAGGAGCGGACCTCGTTCCCCGAACTACACCGGGAGGTGAGCGTCGGCCGGTCTCTGATGCAGCCCGCGGCGATCATCCTTGGGGCAGAGGTCATGGCACTTCTTTTGTCATCCGAATGATGCACGATCACGCCCATCGTCCCAACGGTTACTACCCGCGGGAGGTCCGCAAGACGCTCCTTGTGACCCTCGCCTTGAACTGGCTGGTGGCGTTCTTTAAGCTTATCTTCGGGTACGGCATTGGTAGCGCGAGCATGGTGGCCGACGGCTACCACTCGGTGGCCGACGGCAGCTCGAACATCATCGGTCTTCTGGGGATTCGTCTGGCGGCGCGCCCCAAGGACAGCGATCACCCATACGGCCACAAAAAATATGAGACCTTCGCTTCGGTCTTCATCGCCCTTCTTTTGTTCATCGTATGTTTCCACGTCCTCCATGACAGCATCGAGCGCCTGCGGACGTACGCCGTTCCGGATGTCAACGGGGCCGCCTTTGCCGTGATGGGCGCGACGTTTTTAGTGAATGTCGCCGTGATGCGTTACGAGTATAACAAGGGCCGGCGGCTCGGCAGCGATATCCTCGTATCGGACGCCCTGCATACGCGGGCGGATGTCTTCACCTCTCTTTCGGTGGTGGCGGCTTTCATCGGCATCAAGATGGGGTTTCCTCTTCTGGATGCCATCGTCGCGGTGGTGATCGTCGTCTTCATCGGTTTTTCCGCCACGCGCATCCTGCGCAGCACCTCGGCCGTGCTCTGCGATACGGCCGTCCTGGATACCGATAAGATCAAGCAGGTCGTGATGGAGGTGCCGGGCGTCAAGATGTGTCACCGGATCCGCACGCGCGGCCGCCCCGACGATATCCATATCGACCTGCACGTCATCGCCCGGGATCAGACGACGCTTGTCAGGGCCCACGACATGAGCTCGAAGATCGAAGAAGACCTGTGCCGTCGCTTTCCAGGCGTCAGCGACGTCGTCGTTCACATGGAACCGCTGAGCAGCAAGAACCATCATGAAGATTAAGGGCGGCCGGGTCGTGCCATAAGGAGGCCGGAAATCTTTTGAAACGGGGCAGACATGGATGAAAAAGCGCTTTACCGAGACGTGATCAAGTCGTTTTTCCTGGCCTTCAAGCGGCTGTCCTTGTACGCGACGAGCCATCCGTTGTCCCAGGATATCCTGAAGAGTCTTTTCAGGATGTACGAAGAGCTTTTGAGAGAGCAGGCGGAGATCCTGATCGTCGTCGGCGCCGGGGCGAACGAGATCTTTGTCAACGAGCAGTCGATCGAGAGCGATTCCCTGGGAGTCTCCGAGGTGCATGAGAGGTTCAAGCTCCTCAAGTTGGACGGCGTGAGCTTTACCCCGGGATTGACGTTTGAGGAACTGACTAATTTTGTCCAGGCCCTGGCCCAGGCCGCGGTCAAAGACGCCGGAAAAGAACTCGAGATTCCTCCGCTTATCCAGGAGGGCAGCGAGCACATCCAGATTAAGAAGATCCACTACGAGCGTGTCGAAGAGGGGGAGAAGGTCGTTGCGCTGGACGCCGAGGGCGGCGAGGGCGCCGGGCCTGGCGGCGGCGGGCCTGGAGGCAGAGGGCCGGGCGGCGGCGGGCCTGGCGGCAGAGGGCCTGGCGGCGGCGGGCCTGGCGGCGGGCCTGGCGGAGGCGGGCCTGGCGGAGGCGGGCCTGGAGGCGGGCCTGGCGGAGGGCCTGGCGGAGGCGGACCTGGCGGAGGGCCTGGCGGAGGCGGACCTGGCGGCGGGCGATTATCGGTCCTGGAAGACATCAAGAAGTTTCTCCTGGGCGAGGAGAAGAGCATCGCGACGACGCCGGAGGACGTCTTCAAGGAGTTGGAGCACGGCGTCTCGGGTGTGGCCGAGGCCATTATCGCCAGCGCCAAGGAGTCGGGAGACTTTGAGGCGGTCATTACAAAATTCGTGACGTGGCTGTCCCAGTACGTTCTGCCGATCGTCATCGAACATAAGCGCGATCCCGCGAAGTTCATCCAGAGGCTCTTTGATTCTTTTAAGAAGGAACAGGGCCTCGACTATTTTCCCAAGGCCGAAGAAGTGGTCACCGAGTGCGCGGACGATATTATGGTCGCGATGCTGGGCCAGGCGTACGATACCTACGGGGAATCGGCCAAGAAGGGGATGGCTCTCGCGACCAAGGTCCTCGCCGACGAAGATGATCAGGCGCGGCTCATGCCGAAGCTCAAGGAACACCTGAAAAAGCGGGGGGTCGCTCAAGAGCCCGCCGGGACGTTCGTGAAAGAACTGGAGAGGGAGTTGGCCAAGGATGAAGAGGTCACGATCTCCAAGAAGAAACTGGCGAAGCTCACGCGTTTTGCCGAGCGTTTTGACGAGGAGGTCAACCAGCGCGTGAAGGTGGCGACCGAAGTCCTCGTGCGGACCAACAAACGCCTGGCGGAAGAGAAGGAGCGCAGCGAAGGGGTAATGCGGTATCTCGCGGACGGCCTGGTGGTCGTCGACAAGACCGGCAACGTCGTCATGATGAACCCCGCGGCGGAGAAGCTGCTCTCTACGGAGATGCAGGAGGCCGTCGGCAAATCACTGATCCAGAGCATCAAGGAACAGCATCTTTTGGCTTTGGCCAAGGGGGACCTGGCCGATACGGACGAGACGCATATCACCAAGGAGATCCTGTTGGACTCGAAGAACGAGGAGACGAAGAGGATCCTCAAGGCGAGCAGCGCCGTCGTCGAGAACGAGAACGGCAAGGCCGTCGGCATGGTGGCGGTCCTGAGCGACATCACGCACCAGAAAGAGGTTGAGGAGATGAAGTCACACTTCGTCTCCCTGGTGACGCACGAGCTGCGCACTCCCGTCGTGGCGATCCAGAAGTCCCTCGAGCTCCTCCTCAGCCAGGCGACGGGTGCCTTGACCGCGGACCAGCAGCGTTTTCTCTCGATGTCAAAGTTCAATATCGAAAGGTTGAATAAGCTCATCAATGACCTTCTGGACATGTCGCGCCTGGAGGCGGGCCGGTTTGTCCTGAGGCCTTCCGAGTTTGACTTCTGCGATCTCGTGCGCCAGGCCCAGGCCTCCCTGTTGACCTGGGCCAGGGATAAGGAGATCTCGTTCAAGACACAGCTGCCGGATCAGCCGTTGTCCGTCACCGCGGACCGGGACCGCATGATGCAGGTAATGGTAAACCTCGTCGGCAATGCCCTGAAGTTCACGCCGGCGAAGGGGGAGATCGGGATCGGTATCGTACCGCTGGAAAAGAAAGAAGGCGTCTGCGATAAGCCGTGCCTGGAAGTCTGTGTCTCGGATACGGGCATCGGGATCGACCCCAAGGACTTCAAGAGGATCTTCAATAAATTCGAGCAGGTCAGTCTCGTGGCCCCCGTCGGGGTTGGGGGAACGGGCCTGGGGTTGCCCATCACCCGGGAGATCATCAACCTCCACGGGGGGGCGATCTGGGTGGAGAGCGAGCAGGGCAAGGGCAGCCGTTTTATCTTCGTGATCCCCAGCAAGTACGAGAAGACTTGATAAAGAAAGGACCCGATGGGCGCACGCCAACGAGCCAAGTCTGATTTTCTCCTGTTGATCGTCGATGATGACAAGGATTTTCTGGCGTCGATGTCGTTTTGGTTCAAGACGCAGGGCTATCGGGTCATGACGGCGCCTTCGGGGGAGCAGGCCCTGAATATTCTCAAGGAGAAGACGCCCAGCATCGTCTTTCTCGATTACATGATGCCGGGCCTGGACGGGATCCAGACCCTGCAGCGCATCCGTAAGGATTTTCCGCGGTTGCCGGTCGTGATGCTGTCGGCCTACGCGCACGAAAACATGCGCGTCGAGGCCTATAAACTCGGCGCCAACGGTGTCTTCGACAAGTCAGTCAATTTCTACAACGCCGAGAATCTGTTGAACTCTCTTGTGCGCATCATGGCCCGGGAGCGTCCCGGGTTCACCCTCGGAAAAGGGCGTAAGGGGTGGTGGGTCGTCTTGAGTATTTTGGTCCTGAGTGGTCTTCTGGGGGGGGTCTTTTTTGCCAAGACCGCGCGGCCGCAGGTGTGTTTTGGGGATGTCTGCGTCACCGTGGAAGTCGCCGACACCGAAGACAAACGGACGCAGGGGCTGATGTTTCGTTCGCGCCTTCCCGAAGGGCGGGGGATGCTCTTTGTCTTTCCCGAATCCGCGTTCTGGCCGTTCTGGATGAAGGATACCTATATGTCCCTTGATATCTTCTGGTTGAACGAAAACAGAGAGGTTGTCGAGCTCATCCGGGGGGCCCAGCCGGCCGCCGGCCAACTGTATCCACCGCGCTTCGGCGGCACGGTCCCGGCCCGTTTTGCGCTGGAGGTGCCGGCGGGTTTTGCCGAGCGCCATGGCGTGAAGGAAGGCGTGCGCGCTCGATTTAAATGGATTTTTTTCAAAAGGTGATATAATGGGCACCATGTTGAGCCCAAAACGTGAGGCGTGGCGCACCGGTTGCATTTTTTTCCTGCTGGCGCTTGGGATGGCCGGGATGGGCTGCGCCCATCTGAAAGAAGCAGGACGGTGTCTTTGGGGGTCTTCGATCGCACACCTGGAGAAGGCGCGGGCCGACGCCCAGGTCCTGGACGTGACGCTGGGGCGGGACGCGGCTTTTGAAAAGGTCGAAAAGATCCTTACCGACAGCGGCGCTCAGGTCTATCTTAAAGACCGCGACAAGGTGTATCTGGCGGCTATGGGGTTTGTCGGTCACGTGGACACGACGCAGGTCGGCGTCTTCTTCGAGCCAGGCACGGAACGCGCCACGCGCATCGAGGTGGCATCGATGTCTCCGTCGCTGGTAGACAGGGTTTCTGCTCTTCTCGCCGAAAAATTGGGGGAACAGGTTTCACGAGCCGGAAAAAAAGGCACACAGCCGGGCACTTTGTCTCTTAACGCCGGTCGGACGGATAAGTCCGACCGTTGAGCGCGCCCCGCCAAGAGGTGCGGCGGGACCGGTGCCGCGCAAGCGGTCCCACCAAAACTCAAAAGTCAGGAATAACGGGAGAGGAGACATGAAGAAGGTTTTGGGATTTTTGGCAGCGGTGTTGTTTCTATGTATGTTGGGTGCGGGGGCGGCGACGGCCGAGCGCCCCACGGAAGGTATAGGGCAGTGGTTGCAGGAGATCGGCGTCGTGGCGGGATATGGCGACGGGTCCTTGAAGGGCAATCTGGATTTTGAGGTTCTTTCTCTGGGCATGCGCTTCGGGTTCGACCTGATACCCTTCACGAAGAAGTTCGGTCTCGAGCCGCCCGGCATGCTCGAGCTTATTTACGAGCCTTATATTGGTGTCATCACGGAGCCTGAGAGGGACGTCGAGTTGGCCCTGCCGATGTTCTTTCGTTACGCTTACCCGTTGACCGAGAAGCTTTATCCGTACGTCGAGGTGGGGTCCGGGCCCTATTACTATACCCTGCATACCTATGAGCAGTCCACGCAGTTTAACTTCGTCAGCGCGGGCGGGGCCGGTCTCATTTATTTTATCCGCGATAATTTGGCGATCAACGCCGGTTACCGGCGGCGCCACGTCTCGAACGCTTCGATCAAGGAGCCCAACGGCGGCATCGAGGCGGATGTCATCACGGTCGGTCTCTCGTGGTACTTTTAATGAGGACATCACTTACACAGCCTCAGGCGACGTAAGTGATATGTCCGAATTAACCCCTGCCTTCCCGGAGTTTTCGCCATGTTGAAGGGCAGGGGTAACAGGGCAAGAGACATCACTTACACAGCCGTAAGGAAGCATCCATGTCGCTCGAAGAGAAGATTATGGCGGATTTTAAGGCGTCCATGAAGGCGCGCGACGCAGCGCGCACCCAGGCCTTGACATTCCTGCGTTCACAGATTCAGTACGCCGCGATCGACAAGAAAACGGATAAGCTGGACGATGCGGATGTCATCGCCGTGATCAAGAAGCTCGTCAAGCAGCGGCGCGACGGGCTCACCCAATTCGAAAAGGGCAACCGGCCGGATCTGGTCGCAAAGGAGAAGGCCGAGCTCGCGCTCCTGGAGAGTTACCTGCCGCCGGCCTTATCGGAGGAGGAGGTGGCGCGTCTCGTGGAGGAGGCTATTGCGGCGACAGGCGCCTCTTCGATGAAGGACATGGGTCGCGTCATGAAAGAGGTCATGAGCCGCACCGAGGGCCGCGCGGACGCCGGCAGCGTCAGCGTCCTCGTCAAGAAGAAGCTTTCCCCCGCGGTCCCGCCCATAGATAAATAGGATCAGCTTCGAAGGTTGAGACAAATCGGGACGTGTCCCGATTTATTTTTTCTTGCATTGGGGGTGGATACTCCCTATGATGGTAAGGGAATAAATTTTCTTCGTTGCGGTTGAAGTGCGGATGACGATGGCATTAGAGACGCCGTACTATCTGATCGACGAACGGCGGTTGTTAGAGAACCTCAAGATCATTGCGCGCATCAGAAACGGCTCGGGGGCGAAGTTCGTCCTGGCGTTGAAGTGTTTTTCGACGTGGAGCGTCTTCGGTTTGCTGAGGCGTTACCTCGACGGCACGACCTCGAGTTCCCCCTTTGAGGCCCGGCTGGGGCGCGAGAAGTTCGGCAAAGAGGTCCACGCCTACTCGGTTGCGTATTCCCGCAAAGACATCGCGGCCGTTTGTCCCCTCGCCGATAAGATCATCTTCAACTCCCTGTCCCAATTGAAAAAGTTCGCCCCGGCCCTGCGCGGTCGCAAGTTGGGGTTGCGGCTGAATCCCGGGGTGAGCACTTCTCCCTTTGACCTGGCGGATCCTGTCCGAAAGTACTCCCGTCTGGGGGTAAGGGGCACAGAGGGCCTCCTGGAGGCCCTTCCCGCCCTGAGCGGCGTCATGTTCCACTTCAACTGCGAGAACGACGACTTCCGTGATTTTTCCAACAACCTTGATTTTATCGCAGATGCCTACGCCGATATCCTGCCTCACCTTGAGTGGGTGAGCTTAGGCGGCGGACTTTATTTTACGAAAGAGGGTTACCCCGTCGAGAGGTTCACGGAGAGATTACGGGAATTCGGCGACCGTTTCGGGGTTCAGGTCTACTGCGAGCCGGGAGAGAGCGTCGTCACCGAGTCGGCAGAGCTCGTGACGAGGGTCCTCGATATCGTGCGCAACAAGATCGACATCGCGATCGTCGATGCCTCGACGGAAGCGCACATGCTGGACCTGTTGGTTTACCGGCAGCCGGCCAAGCTCAAGGGGGGCGGCCGCGGCCGGTACCGCTACATGATCGCCGGCCGCTCGTGCCTCGCCGGCGATATATTCGGGACGTACCGGTTTGCCTCCCGGCTCAAGGTCGGGGGCACGGTGCGTTTCGCCGATGCCGGCGGCTACACCATGGTCAAGAAGAACTGGTTTAACGGACTGGCGATGCCCGCCATCGCCGTGAAAAGACTCGACGGCCGCACGCACGTGGTCCGGCGGTTTGACTATAGAGATTTCCTCGGCAACCTGTCGTAAACCACCGACCGTTCACGGAGGGCGCGTTCCATGAAAAAGAACGTCTTGATCGTCGGAGCGGGGGGCGTGGCTCATGTGGCGGCGCACAAGTGCGCGCAACACAACGATATCCTGGGCGATATCTGCATCGCCTCGCGCACACAGAAGAAGTGCGACGGCATCATCGAGAGCCTCAGGAGAAAAAAGAGCATCAAGGACACGAAAAAGAAGATCACGAGCCGCCCGCTCGACGCCCTGGACGTTGCGGCCACCGTCAAGATCATCAAGGAGACGGATTCCCGGATCGTCATCAACCTGGCGCAGGCCTACGTCAACATGTCGGTGTTGACGGCCTGTATCCGGACGGGCGCGGCCTATATCGACACCGCGATTCACGAAGAGCCCGACAAGGTCTGTGAAGACCCGCCGTGGTACGCCAACTACGAGTGGCCGCGCCGGGACGAGTGCAGGAAGAACGCAACGACCGCCCTCCTGGGCGCTGGCTTCGATCCGGGCGTGGTCAACGCCTACTGCGCGTTGGCGGTCAAGCATCACTTCGACACCATCGAGACGATCGACATCATGGACGTCAACGCCGGCAACCACGGCAAGTACTTTGCCACGAACTTCGATCCGGAGATCAACTTCCGGGAGTTCCGCAAGGTCTGGACGTGGATCGACCGCAAGTGGGTCCAGGAGAAGGTTCACGCCGTGAAGATGGAGTACGACTTCCCGGTTGTCGGCAGGCAGCCGGTCTTTCTCAACGGCCACGACGAACTGCACTCTTTGTCTCAGAACATCGACGCCGATACCATTCGTTTCTGGATGGGGTTCAGCGATCACTACATCAACGTCTTCACGGTCCTGACCAACCTGGGCCTGACGTCGGAGAAACCCCTTAGGACGGCCGACGGTATCGAGGTGATCCCCCTCAGGGTCCTGAAGGCCGTCCTGCCTGACCCCCTGTCGTTGGCGCCAGGCTACACGGGCAAGACGTGCATCGGAAACTTCATCAAGGGAAAGAAGGACGGCAAAAAGAAGGCTGTCTTTATCTACAATGTCTGCGACCATGCCGCCTGTTATAAAGAGGTCGAGTCGCAAGCCATCTGTTACACCGCCGGTGTGCCTCCCGCCGCCGCCGCCCTCCTGATCGCCAAGGATATTTGGGACACCCGGACGATGGTGAACGTCGAAGAGCTCGACCCGGACCCGTTTATCGCCCTCCTGGCTACGATGGGGTTGCCGACACAGGTGCTGGAAGATCCGCCGCCGCTGCCGTCGAGCGTCCGCGTCAAGTAGGGACGTCTAAAAAAATATAAAGATGTCTTGCGTTGGGGGAGTGTCGGGGGTATAATTTCATCGAAACAAGATGCGGCGCACGCGACAGAGCGGCCGCGTCCCAGAGAATACCGACGAGAAAAGCAAAAAAAGCATGGCGGCGTGGGCGCTGTCGCATCCGGTCACGCGGCCGCTTCGTAAGGAGGAGGATAACAAGAGGATGGCCAAAGATTCTTGGTCTCGCCAGGCCGGCTATGGTCTGGAAGTCATTTTGGACCTCTACGAGTGCGACCCCAAAGTGATCCGTTCCAAAAAAAGGCTGGCCCAGTTCGTCACCCGGTTGTGCAGGCTCCTCAGGATGGAGAAGTACGGTAAGACGCTCCTGCCTCACTTCGGCTACAACGAAGCGCACACCGCGGGTTACTCCTTGTTGCAGTTCATCGAGACCAGCTCTATCACGGGACACTTCTCGGAGATGTGGAATGCCGCCTACCTGAACATCTTCTCCTGCCGTGCCTTTGACGCCCCGAAGGCAATCCGTTTCACAGTCAAGTTTTTTAAGGCAAAGCGCTTCAAGAAGCACGTCCTCGTTCGTAAGTAGTTCATAAATAGTAAGTTTCGTTTTCTTGAGCCTTGCGGCGACACCTATCCCGCAAGGCTCTTTCTTTAAGGAGGAGAACGGTGTGTGGGGGGTTCACTTTCCGTTGACAGGCACGCATGCCTCAAGTATAATTAGGTATCTTAAAAGGACCTCCTGGCGGTGGATTCTTCGTCGCCAAGTGTTTGGCGTTTCATGAGTTATTATGGAGTCCCCTTTGGTCAGGCGGGTTCTGCGCCTGACCATTAAGCGACATCCGCCGAAGCGGTACATTTTTCAATATCTCCTACGGACAAAGAGGGTTGCGCGAAGGCGGATATCAGGAAAGATGGAACTTAACGAGATCATTCAGCAGAGATCAGATAAGCTTGACGCTTTTCGCCGGGCGGGGATGGAGCCGTTCGGCTTTCGTTTTGAGCGCACCGGTCCGATCTCATCCGTGACGCAGGACTTTCAGGAGGCACGCAACGTGATGCTGGCCGGTCGGCTCTTTGCCCGGCGCAAGCATGGAAAGGTCTGTTTCGCGGACCTGCGCGATGAGCGGGGCCGGATCCAGCTGTGTGCCCGCAAGGGCGAACCCCTTGATGAGGCGGCCTACGACCTTTTCAATAAGCTCGACATCGGCGACATCATCGGTGTCGAAGGTGCGACCTTCAAGACCAGGACGGGTGAACCTACGGTCAGGGTGGACCGTTTCGTGCTGTTGGCCAAGTCCTTGAGGCCTCTGCCCGAGAAGTGGCACGGGCTCAAGGATGTCGAGACCCGGTATCGCCGCCGCTACATCGATCTGATCGCCAACCCCCAGGTGCGGGAGGTCTTCCTGCAGCGCTCGCGCCTCGTGGCCGCCGTCCGGGCCTTCCTGACGGATAAGGGATTTCTCGAGGTCGAGACGCCCATGATGCACCCCATCGCGGGCGGCGCGGCGGGCCGCCCTTTCAAGACCCACCACGAGGAGTACGACACGGACCTCTACCTGCGGATCGCGCCGGAGCTCTACCTCAAACGTCTGGTCGTCGGGGGTTTCGAGAAGATCTTTGAGATCAACCGGAGTTTTCGCAATGAGGGTGTCTCGACGCGTCACAACCCCGAGTTCACGATGCTCGAGCTTTACCAGGCGTACGCCGACGTCGAGGACATGATGCGCATCACCCAGGATATCTTCGTCCACGTGGCCCAGGAGGTTTTTGGCCGCCTGGACTTTGAGTATCAGGGCAAGAAGGTAGACTTTACCCCGCCGTGGCCGCGCCGTTCGTTCGCCGAGGCGGTGAAGGAGAGTTTTGATATCGACCCCGATGACGACGCGGCGACGATGGCGGCCAAGCTCAAGCGCCGCGGCCGGCCGGTTGAAGAGCGCCTGACGCGTTCCCAGATCGTGCGCATCGTCGAGGAGATCCTGATCACCCAGGGTCCCCAGCAGCCGGTCTTTTTTACCGAGTACTTTAGTATCCTGTGTCCGCTGGCCAAGAACAAGAAAGACCAGCCGGCCCTCTCCGAGCGGTTCGAGCTCTACATCGCCGGGATGGAGGTGGCCAACGCCTACTCCGAGCTCAACGACCCACAGGAGCAGCGCGCACGTTTCCTCCAGGAGATGAAGGACGACGCACGGGGCGGCCGCATCCTTGATGAAGATTTCCTCCAGGCCCTGGAGATGGGGATGCCGCCGACCGGGGGTCTGGGCATCGGCATCGACCGCATGGCCATGATCTTTTTGAATCAGCCCTCGATCCGCGATGTCATCCTGTTTCCCCTCTTGCGGCCGGATGAGGGGCATAAAGACGAAGGTCAGGACCCGACGTGAGGTTTGAATTTTTTATCGCGCGGCGCTACTTTCTGACGCCGCAAAAGGAGCGGTTCATCTCCGTCATCAGCCTCATCGCGGGGCTGGGGGTGGCCATCGGCGTGACGGCGCTCATCGTCGTCATCGCCGTGATGGCGGGTTTTGACAACGACCTGAAGGACAAGATCGTCGGCGCAAACCCGCACGTCCTGATCCAAGGCGAGGAGGGGTTTACCGATTTTGACGCTCTTTCTAAAAAGCTCAAGGAGCTGCCCGGCGTCGTGGCGGTGACGCCTTACGTGAGCGGCCAGGCCTTCTTGTATTACCAGGATCGTGTCCTGACCTTGAACGTCAAGGGGGTTGATCCTGAGGCTGAAAGCCGCGTCACCCGCATCCGGCAATACATGCAGGGCGGGTCATTGAGTCTTCCTCGCGGCGCGATCGTCGTGGGCAGCGAGCTCGCCGACGTCCTGGGCGTGGAGGAGGGCGACGAGGTGGTCCTGTCGTCTCCGGTCATCGGCCTCAACACGTCCTTTCGCGTCAGCGGGATCTTCCGCACCGGGATGTACGAGTATGACCTGAACCTGGCGTTTCTGAACCTTGCGGACGCGCAGGCCTTTTTCGGCCTGGGCTCCGTGTTGACGCAGGTGGGCCTGAGGCTCGCGGATCCCGATAAGGCGCCAGCCGTGAAAAGAGAGATCCTCGCGATGGGGGAGACGTCCTGGCGGGTGCGCACGTGGATGGAGATCAACGAGAACTTCTTCGCGGCGTTGGCGCTCGAAAAGCTGGCGATGTTCATTATCCTGACGCTCATCGTGCTCGTCGCCTCGTTCAACATTATCAGCACCCTTGTGGTGATGGTGGTGGAAAAGACCCGGGATATCGGGATCCTCAAGGCCATCGGCGCCAGCGGTGGACGGATACGCAACATCTTCACCTGGGGCGGATTTCTCATTGGTTCGGCGGGCGTTGTTTCTGGTATAATAGGAGGAACGGTTCTGTGTCTCCTTCTGAAAAGGTACCAGTTCATCAAGCTGCCCAAGGATATTTACTATATTGACAGGTTGCCGGTAGACCTGCAGGCGCAGGACGTCGGCATCATCGCGGCCAGCGCCCTCTTGATCGCTTTTTTGAGCACGGTGTATCCGGCGCGCAAGGCCGCACGCCTGAACCCCGTGGACGCCTTGAGGTACGAGTGATATGCTCTTGGCCCACGGCATAACGAAGACCTTTTTGTCCGGCGACAAGGAGCTGTGTGTCCTGCGCGGGGTGGACCTGGAGGTGGAGCGCGGGACGAGTGTCGCGATCGTCGGCCCGTCGGGCGCCGGCAAGTCCACGCTCCTGCACATTCTGGGCGCGCTCGACGATCCGACCGACGGTGCGGTCTATCTCGACGACGTGTGCCTCTCGCGGCTGGATGATGCGCGCCGCTCGCAGATACGTAACATGCGTTTTGGGTTCGTCTTTCAGTTTTATCATCTGCTCGGCGAGTTCACGGCCCTTGAGAACGTCATGATGCCGGCGCTCGTGCGGTCGTCGAAACGGCGGGACGGCGCCGCGCTCAGGGACAAGGCCGCCTCGCTCCTCGAGGCGCTGGGACTCGCCGCGCGGCGACACCACCGGCCCGCTCAACTCTCGGGCGGCGAGCAGCAGCGCGTCGCCATCGCCCGGGCCCTGATGAACGACCCCGAGGTTCTCTTCTGCGACGAGCCGACGGGGAACCTCGATCGCGAGTCCGGATTGCAGATCCGCGATCTTTTGTTTCGTTTCAACAGGCAGAAGAACACGACGCTGGTGCTGGTCACCCACAGCCCGGCCTTGGCCGAGGGCGCGGCTCGCGTCTTGAATATCCTGGACGGGAGGATCACGGGTTCCCGGAGCGCCCCGGTCTCTTGAGAATGATCCGACACAGGCAGGCGGAGGTATTATGCTGATTTATCTGAATGGGAAACTGGTGAAGCGGGAAGAGGCGCGTGTGTCGGTCTTTGACCACGGCCTTCTCTATGGAGACGGCGTCTTCGAGGGCATCCGCATCTACGGCGGCCTTATCTTCAAGTGCCGGGAACACGTGGACCGGCTCTACGGCTCGGCGCATGTGATCGCGCTTAAAGTTCCCCTTACCAAGCAGGCCCTGCAGCAGGCCATGGTGATGACGCTCAAGGCAAACTCGATCAAGGATGGTTACATCCGTGTGGTGGTGACGCGCGGCGTGGGCGACCTGGGCCTGGACCCCCGAAACTGTCCCAGACAGACGGTCTTCATCATCGCGGATAAGATCCGCCTGTATCCGAAAGAGGTGTACGGGAAAGGCCTGAAGATCGTGACGGTGCCGACGCGGCGCAACATTCCCGAGGCCATCAATCCCCGTATCAAGTCGCTCAATTACCTGAACAATATCATGGGCAAGATCGAG
>CAZCSY010000023.1:14678-19502 GCA_964501505.1 uncultured Planctomycetia bacterium | reverse complement strand
ATCCTGGAGAAGGTCAAGGGTCTGCCCCACATCACTTCCGCCAAGACGGTGCAGCTGTAGAGCGATTCATGAAGAAACCTTCCCAAAGGCGCACAGCCTTTTTTGTCTTTCTTGCGGTCCTGATTGTCGGTTTAGGGACGCCGGGAGCGGGGGCCGAAGAGAAAGAGATCGGTATATTTTTTACGGGTCAGTCTTACGCGGCCCTGTATCCCTGTGTTTGTCCGGGGGCGCGAGCGGGGGGTGTGGCCCGGCGTGCCGCGGCCCTCAAGGCGGCGCGCGCCCGGGAACCGAATCTTCTCGTGGTCGAGGCCGGGGCGCTCTTTGGTTCGGGGCCCCTGGATACGGTCGCGGTGAATTTTGAGCTGGATAAGGAGCGCACAAAGATTTACCTCGACGCCCTCAAGGTGATGGCGTACGACGCGTTGCTCTTGAGCGGCCAGGAGTTTGTCTTTGGCGCGTCGTTCGTTAAGGATCTTAAGGAATATCCTTTCGTGTCGTCGAATGTCGGCAGCGTCGGCCGGCCGTACGTCATCAAGGACGTCAACGGGGTGCGCGTCGGCGTGCTGGGTTTGACCGATGCCTCGGCGCTCGAGCGGGGTATCGCGGATTGGAAGACGCCGCTCCTGGTTTTGGATGACAGGGTCCGGGAGCTCAGGAGAAGAGGCGTTGAGGTCGTCGTTGTTTTGAGTTCTTTGAGCCAGGAGGAGGACGCCGAGCTTCTCAGGAGCGTCCCGGCCGTCGATGTCATGATCAACGGCGCGCTGTCTTATGGAGCGGTCACGCCCCGCACCGTCGGCGGGACGCTTTATCTTTCGACCTGGTGGCAGGCGAGACAGGCGGGTCTCTTGCGATTGCGTCTCGGGAGGGACAAGAAGGTAAAACTTGTCTCCTGCGATGCCGTGGCGCTGGATGCGCAGGTTGAGGACGACCCCGAGGTGGTGGCGCTATTGCCTGCCTGCATGCGGGACGGCGATTGTGCGTCCCGCCAGGGATTGGTGGCGCGTTGTGAGCACCCCCGGGATCTCCTGGCGTCGCGTTGCGTGTATACCGAGCCTTCACCGCTGGACGTCACGGTCATCGCGCCTAAAGAGTGCCGGTCGTGCCAGACGCAAAACGTCCTCGCGGACCTTGAGGCGCTCTTCGGAAAGCTGCGGGTCCGGCGGCTCGATGCGGCCACGCCGCAGGCGCAGAAGATCATCGACGAACTGAAGGCCACGACCCTGCCGCTGTATGTCTTCGAGGCGCGAGCCCGGGAGCATGAGCTTTTTGTCCTGTTGAGCAAGATGGTCGAAAAGAAGGGGGCGTATTACCTGCTCAAGCCCGGCATGGCGGGCGTATCCTTTTTCATGAAGCGTCCCCTCATCCCAGGGCGGCTTGATGTCTTTTTTGATCTGGGTTATCCCTACCTGGCGCCGTTGCTGGAGCGCCTGAAGGAGCTTCGCGCAAAACACAAAGATCTGTCGCTGGGCCTGCATTTTCTGGCGGCCCAGAATGAGGAGGGGGGGTTTCTGGCGCAGGGCGGATTGCCGGCGATAGAGGAGTACAAGCGGCTGGCCTGTCTGGAGGCCGCGCAGCCGGAATCATTCTTTGATTATTTTATTTGCCGCGCCAGCGAAAAGGAGTCCGGGTGGTGGGAGCGTTGTGCGGATAAGGCGGCGGTAGATGTCGGCCGTCTGCGCGCTTGCGCCGAGGGACCCGAAGGGGACGCGGCCCTGGCCCGGAAGATCGCGCTGACCCGGGAGCTGGAGATGGCCGCGGGGCCGGCCCTGCTCGTCAATAATTGCGAAGTCTACGGCATGATCCACGTGCCGTCGCTGGAGGAGCTCGAAGAGAAATTGGGCCTTGAGACGACAAGCGACGAAAACAAGTGAGGTTTTTATGAGCGCAACCCCAAAGAAAAGGATCTATATCTTGGATGTGACCAACCGGGACGGCGTCCAGACGTCGCGGATATGTCTCTCCAAGCTGCAAAAGACCGTCCTGAACATGATGCTGGACGATATGGGTGTCGCTCAGTCGGAGTTCGGTTTTCCCATGACGCGTCATGAGAGGAATTACCTGAACGCCAATTTGGAGCTCGTCGACAGAGGCGTCCTGAAACGCATCCGGCTCAGCGGCTGGGTCCGCGCCATCAGCGGCGATGTCGAGGCCGCTTTCAAAAACGTCCCTAAACTCAAGTTCATGAACCTTTCGATTTCCACGTCTGACCAGATGATTACCGGAAAGTTCAAGGGTAAGCTCGACCGTCAGGCCGTCGTCAAGGGGATGACGGAGGCGACACGTCTGGCCCTGAAGACGGGCGCCGAGGCGGTCGGGGTGAACGCGGAAGACGCCTCGCGCACCGGCATGGATTACCTCATTGAGTTCTCTCTGGCGGCCAAGGAAGCGGGAGCGGCCCGGATCCGCTACTGCGACACGCTGGGCGCCGACAGCCCGTTCACGATCTACGAGCGCATCCATAAGTTGGCCTCCGAGGTTCAGCTCCCGATCGAGGTCCACTGCCACAACGATCTGGGCATGGTCGTGGCCAACTCCGTCGCCGGCGCCAAGGCGGCGGTGGACGCGGGCGTCGACGCCTACATCAACACCTGCGTCAACGGCATGGGGGAGCGGGCGGGCAACGCCGACCTCGTGAGTTGCCTGTTGGCTATCAAGCACGCCAACGCTCTCGCCGGTGCCTATGAACTGGACGAGAACCTGAACCTGAAAAAGTCCTGGCACATCTGCAAGTATGCGTCGTACGCCTTCGGTGTGTCCATACCGATCAATCAGCCGGGCATCGGGGCCAACGCCTTTGCCCACGAATCCGGGATCCACGCCGACGGCGCGCTCAAGGACCGCCGCAACTACGAGCTCTATGACTACGAGGAGCTGGGCCGCGGCGAGGCCGAAGTGATCGACACCGGCCGGCAGATCACCGCCGGCGAATACTCCGGCATCAAGGGGTTCCGCAACGTCTACGACAAGCTGGAGGTGGAGTTCAAGAGCGAAGAGGAGGCGGCCAAGATCCTGGAGCTCGTGCGCTACGCCAACGTCCACAACCAGAAGCCGCTCGTTGCGGACGAATTGATCTTCGTGGCCAAGTACCCGGATATCGCACGCAAGATCTTCACGATGTCGCCGTAAGATAAAAGATGGGACCTTTAGTCTCATATGCGGCGGGTGGCCGAGGCGTGATGCCCCAGCCGCCCGCAGCGCAAGGGGTCCCACGGGGGGATGGGGCGCTGGTCTGCCGAATAAGGCCGACCGGGTAGCGCGCCGGCCGAGATGTGAGGCCGGCCGGGGCCGCGGAAGCGGCCACGCCGAGCCTGGATGACGAGCGAGGACGGATGGGGCGAACGCCTCGGACAGGACCCGCCATCAGCTAACAAATAGAGATGAACACCATACTCGTAGGCTTACAGTGGGGGGATGAGGGAAAAGGCAAGGTGATCGACGTCCTGGCCAAGGACGTCCGGTACATCGTGCGTTTTCAGGGCGGCAACAACGCGGGACACACGGTCGTCACCGGGGGGAATACCTTCGTCTTCCACCTGTTGCCGTCGGGCATCCTGCACAAGGGCAAGAAGTGCCTCATCGGCAACGGCGTGGTCGTCGACCCCGGGGTCCTGCTGGGCGAGATCGCCGCCCTGCTCGGGAAGGGCGTCGACGTGCGCCGGCGTCTCACCGTCTCCGAGCACGCCCACGTCATCTTTCCCTACCACCGTATCCTCGACGGCCTGCGCGAGACCAAACGCGTCAGCAAGATCGGCACGACGGGCCGCGGTATCGGACCGTGTTATGTCGACAAGGTCACGCGCTGCGGCATCCGCGTCGGCGATCTGCTCAACCCGCGTCTCTTTGAGCGCAAGCTCAAGGATAACCTCGCGGAGAAGAACGAGATCTTCAGGAATGTCTTCGGCCACAAGGGTTTTGCCTTCGACGAGTTGTATGAGACATACCTCGCGTTCGGCCGCAAGCTCAAGGATCTGGTCGGCGATACCGCCTCGATCCTTCACCGGGCCGCGATACGCAAAGAATCCATCCTCTTTGAGGGGGCGCAGGGGACGTTCCTCGACGTTGACTTCGGGACCTATCCCTTTGTGACGTCTTCCAACACGATAGCCGCAGGGGCCTGCGTCGGGACGGGCGTGGCGCCGACGCAGATCGACCGCGTCATCGGCGTGGTCAAGGCCTACACGACGCGCGTCGGCGAGGGGCCCTTTGTGACGGAGTTTCCGGTCCTCATGGGCGAGGCCATCCGGATGAAGGGCCATGAGTTCGGGGCAACGACCGGTCGGCCGCGGCGCTGCGGCTGGTTCGATGCCGTGATGGTCCGTCGCGCCGTGATGCTCAACGGCGTGGATCTCATGGCCGTAACGAAGCTGGACGTCCTCGACAACCTGAAGATGATTAAGGTCTGTACGGCCTACAAGCATAAAGGTAAGGCCTTCCGGGATTTTCCAGGCGACCTGGAGGTCATGCAGGAGGCCAAGCCCGTGTACAGGGATTTTAAGGGTTGGCAGGAAACCACAGGCCATTTGAGGAGTTACAAGAATTTGCCGCCTCGGGCCAAGGCCTATGTGCGGGCCCTTGAGGATATGTGCGGGGTCAAAGTGGATATTATTTCGGTAGGTTCGGGAAGAGAAGAGACGTTATTTAAATGAGACCCCAACTTACGGAGCGCAGCGAACGTAAGTTGGATGGTCGAATTTAATCCCGCGCTTCCCGCAGTGGGCCTCAAGAAGGCGCGGGATGAGGGTCCTGCGAGACCGCAACTTACCGAACGAAGCGAACGTAAGTTGGATGGTCGAATTTAATCCCGCGCTTCCCGCAGTGGGCCTC
>CAZCSY010000023.1:0-14578 GCA_964501505.1 uncultured Planctomycetia bacterium | reverse complement strand
TACCGAACGAAGCGAACGTAAGTTGGATGGTCGAATTTAATCCCGCGCTTCCCGCTGACAGCCTGCAGAAAGCGCGGGATTAGGACCTGCGGGTGCCTAACTTTGTCTTGACGAACCATACCGCCTATGTTAAGGTGAAACGGATTCGTATCTGGAGGAGATTTTTATGTTGAGGCGCTATCCCTGGGCGGCACCGGTTGTTCTCTTTTGCATATGCCTTATGCTCTTTTCAGGTTGCACCGTCGTCTTTCAAAAGGGCCGCCGTTCCGACATCGAACGCATCGAGACACTTGAGCAAGAGCTCGACAGGCTTGCCAGGATCAAGGCTGAGCTTGAGAGTAAACTTAAAGGCGTTCAAGGGGTTAGCTTAAGCATGGAGGACAGGGGGCTAGTTGTTACTTTCCTGGATGAGATCCTTTTCGACTCCGGTAAGGACAAGATCAGGCCGGAGGCGACCGCGTCCCTGGACAAAGTCTCGGCAGTCATCGTGGCAAAGGCCTCGGACCTTGATGTCGGCGTCGAAGGACACACGGACAACGAACCGATCAAGCATTCAGGCTGGCAGTCCAACTGGGCGCTTTCGACGGCGCGTGCCAACAGCGTCGTTTATTATCTGGAAAAGAAGGGTGTTGACCCGGCGCGCCTGGCCGCCATCGGCTACGGTGAGCATCGGCCCGTCGCCTCCAATGAGACGCCTGAAGGACGGCGTAAGAACCGCCGCGTGGAGATCGTGATCCTCCCCAAACTCAAGAAGGCGCAGAGGGATTCCGCGGCCGCGAGCGACACCGGTCTTCTGGAACCCAGGGAAAATCTGAAGTAGTCCGACGGGACCATGAGAGACGGTGCCGCAGACAGGACCGCTGACAACTTGAAAAAGACACCTCTCATCGCGATTATTGTCGTCCTTATCGTTTTGCTGGGTCTTCTGGTCCGCGCTTCGATGAGAAACGAGGGGTTGGACTGGAAGTTCCGCCAGGAGATGGCGCAGCGTTTTGACCTGGAAAAGAGGGTTTTGTCCCTGGAGAAAGAGCGGGCAGGCCTGTACGCGCGGATCAAGTCATTGACCGCGCAGTTTGAAAAGGACCAGGACACGATCAGTAATCTGCAGGCGTCCCTGAGCGAGGCGTTGGGCGAAAACAAGGGACTAAGGGAGGAGTTGTCGCGGCCGCGGGGCCAGACCGGGACGCAGCCGGCACCGGCCGCATCCGGCGCCGTGTGACGCATCCGGGCGTTTCCGGGTCATGACGACGTCTTGAGAAAAGGGATCGGCAGATTCCTTTTTTATTGGGCATAGTATTGGTACTGTTTGCTTCGGCTCGCACGAAGGCGAGCGATGGCGAGCTGGGGCGATTTATCCCGTGTTGCGGCAACAGAGGCGCCGCGGGACCTTCGGCGGGATAATAGTAGCGGGTAAATCGGAGGATGTCATGAAGATGAAGGCGAAGGCGCATTCCGCGAAGACCGGAAAGGCGGCGCCGAAAGAGAAGGCGGTGCGTCGGGTGCGGATCCTCGGGCGGCGGGTGGCCCGGCCGACAAGGAGTCTGTTAAAGAAGATCCAGCAGATCCCAATCCAGGAGACGCACGTGGCCGAGGCGAAATTTTACACCGGCCCCACGCCGTCTTATGACAGGCTGGCGCCGGTACCGATCGAGCAACGGGAGCTGCCGGCGGGCTACGACGAGGATATCCTCGTCGTGCAGGTCCGCGATCCGTGGTGGGCGCATGTCTATTGGGATCTGCGTTTCCAGACGTGGGATGAGTGCCGCGCCCGGTTCGGCGCCGACTTTGACAAGGTCCGCTGGACGCTGCGCGCGTACGACATCAGCTTCATCAAGTTCGACGGAACGAACGCCCACCGTTTTTTCGACACCGCGATCGACGTCCAGGCGCGCAATTGGTATATGAATCTGGGGGCGCCGGGCACGTCGTGGTGTCTTGACCTGGGGTTTGTCCTGCCCCGCGGCCGCTTCGTGACCCTCGTGCGTTCGAATGTCGTGTCTCTGCCCCTCGACGGACCGTCGTGGATGACGGACGAGGAGTGGATGATTCCCGACGACGCCTTCCGGCGCCTCTACGGGATGTCCGTCGGTCTGGGGCCCAACGTCTCAAGCCCGGTCGGCAAGCTCTGGCAGGAGCGTCTGAAGAGGGACGTCTCCTCGGGCGCGGTCACCTCGATGGTGAGTTCGCCTGTCGGCCGCAAGGGCGAGAGGCTGCCGTTTTGGCTTGTCGTCGACGCCGAACTGATCGTCTACGGCGCGACGGAGCCGGACGCCGCGGTGAGCGTCCAGGGAAAGCCGGTCAAGCTGCGCAAGGACGGGACGTTCACCCTGCGCTTTGCGCTGCCCGACGGCAAGCAGGAGATCCCGGTGACGGCCCGCTCGGCCAAGATCGATGAGACGCGTACCATCACGCCTATCGTGACGCGCAAGACCGTCCGCAACCCTTAAGCAACGGACGGCGTCCGTCGCCTTTCATCACGGAGACAGAATGTTTAAAGGCTATCTATGCATGGTCCTCCATGGCCACCTGCCCTACGTGCGCCATCCGGAACACGAAGACTTCCTGGAGGAAGACTGGTTCTACGAGGCGATCACGGAGACGTATATCCCGATCATCGCGATGTTCGAACGCCTGACCGACGAGAAGGTCCCTTTCCGCATGACGATGTCCCTGACCCCGACCCTGGCGGCCATGCTGATCGACGGTCTCCTCCAAGACCGCTACGCGCGGCACATCGAGAAGCTCATCGAACTCGCCCACAAAGAAGTGGAGCGCACGCGCTGGACGCCGGCGTTTCAGCGGCTGGCGGTGATGTACCTGAACCTCTTCACCCAGGCCCGGGATCTCTTTGAGCGCTATCGCCGTAACCTGATCACCCCCTTCAAGCGTTTTCAGGACGCAGGCAACCTCGAGATCATCACCTGCGGCGCCACCCACGGGTACTTCCCGTTGATGGATGTCTCCAAGGATTCGGTGCGGGCGCAGGTCCGGGTGGCGAAGGATCATTACGAACGCCTCTTCGGCCGCAGGCCGCGCGGGATCTGGCTGCCCGAGTGCGGGTACCAGCCGGGCGACGACGTCCTTTTGAAAGAGGCCGGGTTCAAGTATTTCTTTACGGACGCGCACGGCGTCCTGCACGCGACCCCTCGGCCCAAGTACGGCGTCTTTGCGCCCGTCTACTGCAAGTCGGGCGTGGCGTGTTTCGGCCGGGACATGGAGTCCTCGAAACAGGTCTGGTCGAGCGTCGAAGGATACCCGGGAGATTACTCTTACAGGGAGTTTTACCGCGATGTCGGCTTTGACCTGGACTTCGAATACGTTCAGCCGTACGTCCATCCCGACGGCATCCGCATCAACACGGGGATCAAGTACTACCGCATCACGGGACCGGGCAACCACAAGGAGCCCTACGACCCCGACGCCGCCCGCGAGAAGGCCGCCGAGCACGCGGGCAATTTCATGTTTAACCGCGAGAAACAGATCGAATTCCTTTACGAGATGCTGGGCCGCCGGCCTATCATCGTCTCGCCGTATGACGCCGAGCTCTACGGCCACTGGTGGTTCGAGGGGCCGATGTGGCTGGAGTACCTCATCCGCAAGATCGCCTTCGACCAGAAGACGGTCCGCATGGTGACGCCGCCGGAATACCTCGCCGAGAACCCGAAGAACCAGGTCGTCGCCCCTTCGATGTCGAGCTGGGGATGGAAGGGCTACTCCGAGGTGTGGTTGCAGGGGTCCAACGACTGGATCTACCGGCACCTGCACAAGGCCTCGCGCGTGATGACGCAGCTCGTCCGGCACCATCCGCACGTCGAGGGGTTGAAGCGCCGCGCCCTCAACCAGGCGCTGCGCGAGCTCCTGCTCGCCCAGAGTTCGGACTGGGCCTTTATCATGGCGACGGGCACGCACGTCCCGTACGCTCACAAGAGGACGAAGGAACACCTGTTGCGGTTCTTCAAGCTGGCCGACGAGGTGGGGCGCGACCAGATCGACGAGTCCTTCCTGTGCGAGGTCGAGTCGAAAGACAATATCTTTGCCGATATCGATTACCGGGCCCATCAGTAACGCGAGAAAGGGGGAGCCTCTTCGAGAAAAAACGCCGGAGGCTTCTTTTGTCATAGAGCATATGCTTTCCAGACGAGGCACCGATAAGAAGGTCCCGCAGCACGTCGCCATCATCATGGACGGCAACGGCCGGTGGGCCCGGCGCCACGGCCTGCCGCGCAGCGAGGGGCACCGTCGCGGCATGAAGACGGTCCGCGAGATCATCCGGGCCGCGGCCGAACTCAAGATAAAATACCTGACCCTTTACGCGTTCTCGAGCGAGAACTGGAAACGGCCGAGGCAAGAGGTGACCTTTTTGATGGGGGCCTGCGAGAGCATGCTGACGCAGGAGATTGCCATGCTCCTCAAGGAAGGGGTGCGCCTGCGCCACATCGGCCGGAGGAACGAATTGCCTGAGTCCTTGCAGCGGGTGCTGACCAATGCCATCCACGTTACGCGCGGCAATCAGCGGCTCAACCTGCAGATCGCATTTAATTACGGCGCCCGGTGCGAGATCGTGGATGCCGTGCGGCACATCTGCGCCGAGGTGAAGGCGGGCCGCCTCGACGCCAAGGCGATCGACGAGGGGACGGTGGCCGCGGCCCTCTACACGGCGGGCCTCCCCGATCCGGACCTTCTGATCCGCACGAGCGGCGAGATGCGCATCAGTAACTTCCTTTTGTGGCAGGTGTGTTATTCGGAGATCTACGTGACCAAGAAGTGCTGGCCCGATTTCTCCCGGGTGGAGCTCAAGCGGGCCATCCGGGATTATCAGGAACGCAAGCGGCGCTTCGGAGGGCTCGATGGTTAGCAGGCGGCGGCTGGTTTCGGCGACGGCGATGGGGTTGCTGGCGGCGGTGAGTATCTTTTTTGACGCCCTCTTTGTGGTGGTGGTGGTGGTGCTCATCGCCTTGGCGCTCTATGAGTTCTTCACGATGCTGGAGAAAAAGGACATCCCCATCTACAAGTATTTCGGCATCACCCTCGGGGTCATCATCCCGCTGTCCATCTTCCTGCGCTTTGAGCTGACCAAGGGGTGGGAGTTCCTGTTCATCAGCTTCGCCCTGGGGACGCTCTTCGTCCTGCAGTTCTCCCGGCGCGAGAGCACGAACACGGTCCTGGCCATATCAGCGACCATCTTCGCTCTTTTTTATATCTCTTGGTTTTTCAGTTTCCTGATCAAGCTCAAGATGTTGCCATCCGGGACGGCCCTCGTGGGTTTTCTTCTCTTGGTGACCAAGGGGGCGGATATCGGCGCGTTTTTCGTCGGCAGGCGCTTCGGGCGTCACGCCCTCATCCCGCACATCAGCCCGAATAAGACGGTGGAAGGGGCCCTGGGGGGAGTGGCCGCGGCCGTGGCCGGCGCTCTGGCAAGCCGGACCTTTCTGCCCGAACTCTCGGCCTTCTCCTGGCCCAATCTTGTCCTGTTGGGATGCGTGCTGGGGGGTCTGGGTCTCCTGGGCGACCTGTCGGAGTCGTTGATCAAGCGGGATTGCAGCGCAAAGGACTCAGGGGTCATCCTGCCCGGCATGGGCGGCGTCATGGACGTCATCGACAGCCTGCTGTTCACGGCCCCGGCCTTTTATTTCTACATGAATTATTACATCAGCCGCTCGTTCGTCAGCGGAACGGGTTTTTAGTCTTCGCGTGTCCAGAAAAAATATCGTCATCTTCGGTTCGAGCGGTTCCATCGGCGAGGCGGCCCTCGAGGTCGTCCGCCGACACAAAGATAAGTTGCGCGTGGTCGGCCTGTCGGTGCGCTGCAACACGAAGGCGCTCGCCCGTCAGGTTGAGGAGTTTCGTCCGTCCGTCGTGGCGGTGGGTTGCGATGCGGATGCCTGTGCCGTCACGCAGAAGCTTCGCCGGTGGGGCGGCCGTGTCTTGCGGGGCCGCGAGGGGTTGTGCCGGCTTGCGGCCGAAAAGAACGTCGATACCGTCTTGATCGCCATCGTCGGCAGTGAGGCGATCTTTCCGCTGCGGGCGGCCCTGCGGGCCCGTAAGACCGTGGCGCTCGCCAATAAAGAGTCCGTCGTGATGGGCGGCGAGCTTTTGATGCGCGAGGCGCGCCGTTACGGCGCGCGCATCATTCCTATCGACAGCGAGCAGAGCGCGATCTTCCAGTGCCTGGAAGGCCACCGCGTGCGCGACGTGGAACGGGTGTATCTCACTGCGTCGGGCGGCGCGTTGTACGGCGCGACGAAGAGGGCGTTGCGCTGTGTTTCCCTGAAGCGGGTCCTTCTGCATCCGCGGTGGAAGATGGGTCCGAAGATCACCGTCGATTCGGCGACCCTGATGAACAAGGGGCTGGAGGTCATCGAGGCCCGGCATCTCTTCGGGCTGCCGCTCGAAAAGATAGACGTGGTGATCCACCGTCAGGCCCTTATCCATTCGATGGTGGCGTTCCACGACGGTTCCATCCTTGCGCAGATGGGTGTGACCGATATGAAGCTGCCGATCCAGTACGCGCTCTCTTATCCGGAGCGCTGGGCCGGCGGGCGGTTGCGTCTGGATCCCACGCGTTGCGGCGCGTTGACGTTTGAAAGGCCGGACACGAGGCGCTTTCCATGTCTGGACCTGGCTTATGAGGCGGCCCGCCGGGGCGGCTGCGTGCCGGCCGTGATGAACGCGGCCAACGAGGTAGCGGTCGGTGCGTATCTGGAAGGGCACCTGATGTTCGGCGATATCCCGCGCGTCGTCGGCAAGGTCCTCGCGGGTGATTGGCCGAAGACGGTCTCGAGGATCGAGGAGATCTTTGAGGCCGACACGGCCGCGCGCCAGAGCGCCGGTCGCTGGACCCGTACCCTGAGAAAGGAGAGACACTTTCGGTGATCCTTTTTTTAATCATTTTGAGCCTTTTGATCTTCGTGCACGAGTTGGGCCATTTCCTGGTCGCGAAGCGGCTTGGCATCCGGGTGGAGAAGTTTTCACTGGGGTTCGGTCCGAAGCTCTTCTCCCGTAAGGTGGGCGACACGGAGTATATGATCTCGGCCATCCCGTTCGGCGGTTTTATCAAGATGGCCGGCGACAACGTGCAGGAGGCGAGCGGTGCACGGGACGAATTCCTGTCGCGTTCGCCCGGAGAGCGGGCGGGGGTCGTCTTTGCGGGGCCGGCCTTCAATTACATCCTCGCCTTTTTGAGCCTGTGGTGTGTCTTTTATTTCGGGTACCCGCGCCTGACGACCACGATCGGCGAGCTGATGGATGGGATGCCGGCCCAAAAGGCCGGCCTGCAGGTGGGCGATAAGATCGTCGCCGTCGACGCAGAGGTCGTGCCGTACTGGAATGATTTGACCAAGCGCATCCACGCGGCCCAGGGTGAAACGTTGACCTTCACGATCGAGCGTGGTCGCGAGCGCTTCGAGCTCAAGATGACACCGGAGGCCAAAGAGGTCGAAACCCTGTGGGGCCGGAAGGCCGAGGTGGGGTTGATCGGCATCAAGCCTTCGGAGGACATCGTCCTGGTGCGCTACGGGTTCTTCGAATCCTTCTGGCGCGGCGGTCGGTCTTTGCTGGAACTGACCGGCCGGACCTTTACCGCTATCTACTACATCATCGCCGGCACGCTTTCTTTCAGAGAGTCCGTGACAGGACCTCTGGGTATCTTTTTCATCACGAGCAACGCCGCCAAGATCGGTTTTTCGGCCGTGGTCCATGTGGTCGGCATCCTGAGCATGAGCCTGGCCGTCTTCAACGTGTTGCCGCTGCCCATCCTCGACGGAGGGCACATCTTCTTCGCGGGGATGGAGAAGTTGCGCGGCCGGCCGCTGCCCCAGCGCATCGAAGAGATCATCAACAACGTGGGCCTGAGCCTCCTGATCGTCCTGGCGACCTTCATCTTTTTTAACGACCTCATCCGTTACGGCTACTGGGATAAGTTCCTTTCGGTGCTTGTGAAATAGAGGCACGTAAAGAGGAGACAGTTTCCCGAATGATTTTGAAACTGTTTCCAAGGGATTTGGCATGATCAAGCGACGCAAGACACGGACGGTTCGGATCGGACGCCTGAAGATCGGGTCGGGACATCCCGTTGCCGTGCAGTCGATGCTCAAGGCGCCGGTCCGGCGCCTGGCGGCGTGTGCCGCTCAGCTGAAGGAGCTGGAGCACGCAGGTTGCGAGATCGTGCGGCTCGCCGTGGAAGACCGCAGGGACGTGGCGGCGATCGCGGCGCTCAAGAAGCGCACGGCGCTGCCGCTGGTGGCGGATATCCACTTTGACTATCGTCTCGCCCTGGCTGCCATCGAGGCCGGGGTGGACAAGGTGCGGCTCAATCCCGGCAACATCTTTCGGCTGCGGGAAGTCCGGGAGGTGGTGGCGGCCGCACGCAACGCCGGCATCCCGATCCGCGTGGGCGCGAACTCCGGTTCTCTGCGGATCCGGCGCCGTGATCCGGCAGCGGCCCTCGTGGCGAGTGTCCGGTGTTACCTGAAGACTTTCGAAAAGATGCGTTTTCGCGACATCGTCATCTCGCTCAAGGCCTCAACGGTCATGGACACCATCCACGCGTACCGGTTCATGGCCCGCTTTTGCGACTATCCGTTCCACTTGGGGGTAACGGCCACCGGCCTGCCTCTGGACGGCGTCATCAAGTCCAGTATCGGGATGGGGGTCTTGTTATCCGAGGGGATCGGTGATACAATAAGGGCATCTTTGCTCGATGAACCGAGCCGGGAGGTCGCCGTCGCGCAGGGCATCCTGTCCGCTATGGACTTGAGGTCTTTCGGTCCGCGGTTTATCTGTTGTCCGACATGCGGCCGTTGCGCGGTGGACCTGGGTGCGCAGGCACAGGCGGTGGAGGAGGGTCTGCGGCATTTGAGCAAAGAGGAGAGGGCCCGTATAGGTCATACCAAGATCGCCATAATGGGGTGTGTGGTGAACGGCCCAGGAGAGGCTCGGGAAGCTGACCTGGGCGTCGCTTTTTCCAGGCACAGAGGGATGCTTTTCAAGAAGGGCAGGATCGTCAAGGCGGTTTCCTTTGACCGGGCCCACGGGGCCCTGGTATCGATGCTCAAGCGGGGGCGCAAGAGATGAATCTGAAAGAACGGATCCGGCAGCATCTTATTTCAGGCAGCATCGCGTTCGGGAAGGATATCAGCAAGGAGCACCTGAAGAAAGAGATCAACAAGGCGATCGACTATTATGTGACCCTTGAGCGCATCACCCTGGCCTACGAGGAGAGGAAGAATCTTTTGTCGGAGCTGATCGACGAGGTGCTGGGCCTCGGGCCCCTGACGCCGCTCGTCAGCGACAGCGCCGTGACGGAGATCATGGTCAACGGCCCCCACAAGGTCTATGCCGAGCGCAACGGCCAAATGGTCCTGACGGACGTGCGTTTTGAGAATGTGCGCCATCTCATGCAGACGATCGAGAAGATCATGGCGCCGACCCAGCGCCGGGTCGACGAGTCGTCGCCGTACGTGGACTGTTCGCTTTCCGACGGGTCACGCGTGAACATCATCCTGCCGCCCCTGTCGTTGATCGGTCCGGTGGTGACGATCCGCAAGTTCCTGGGCGAGATCGCCGTGATCGAGGACCTGGTCAACCGCGACACACTGACGCGGGCTATGGCGGATTTTCTTATTGTCTGCATCCGGGCCAAGATGAACATCATCTTTGCGGGCGCCACGGGCGTCGGCAAGACCACGACCTTGAATGTCCTTTCGGCCTATATCAGCGGGGACGAGCGGATCGTGACGATCGAGGACACGCAGGAGCTACGCCTCAAGCAGGAGCACGTCGTGCCGCTCGAGGCGCGCCAGGCAAACATCGAAGGCAAGGGGGAGGTGGCGATCCGCGACCTCTTCAAGAACTCTCTACGCATGAGGCCGGACCGGATCATCCTCGGCGAGATCCGCGGTAGCGAGGCGCTGGACATGCTCCAGGCGATCAGCAGCGGCCACATGGGGTCGCTCTCGGTCCTGCACGCGAGTTCCCCGCAGGACGTCGTCTCGCGCATCGAGACTATGATCCTGATGGCCAATTCGGCGATCCCGTTGTGGGCCATCCGCCGGCAGTTGGCGCAGGCGATCGATATCATCGTCATGCAGGAACAGCTCATCGACGGCCAGCGAAAGATAACGCACCTTACCGAGGTGCAGGGGGTGGCCGACGACGACGTCGTCCTGCGCGATCTCTTCAGTTACGAGACCCAGGGTATCGACGAAAAGACCAAGAGCGTCATCGGCCGTTGGCGCACGCACGGGGTGGTGCCGGATTTTTACCCGCGCTTCGCCTTGATGGGGCAGCCCCTCCCCCAGGAGATCTTTCGGGAACAGTAGCCTATCCTTTTCGAGGGATGTCGCTGAAATAGGACATTAAGGTACTCCATGTTCTGGACGAGGTCTTTTATTGCGACATTGAAGGAGGCGCCGGAGGGCGCCGAGAGCGTCAGCCATCAATTGATGCTGCGTACGCAGATGGTGCGGATGTTGGTTGCGGGCGTCTATTCGTATCTGCCGCTCGGCTGGAAGGTCCTCAAGAAGATAGAGGGGATCATCCGTGAGGAGATGGTGCGCGAGGGCGCCCAGGAAGTGCTCCTGCCGGCCCTGCAGCCGCTGGAGCTGTGGCAGAAGACGGGCCGCGACGAGCTCTTGGGCGAGACGATGCTGCGCCTTACGGACCGCCGGGGTCGCAGGCTGTGCCTGGGGCCGACTCATGAAGAGGTCGTCACCCAGATCGCGGCGGGCTACGTCCGGTCGTACCGCGACCTGCCCTTCACGCTCTTTCAGATCCAGACGAAGTTCCGCGACGAGATCCGGCCGCGTTTCGGCGTCGTGCGCAGCTGCGAGTTCGTCATGAAGGACGCCTACAGTTTTGACCGCGACGATAGGGGTTTGGACGGGATGTATGAGAAGATGCGCCTGGCGTACGAGCGGATCTTCAGGCGCATGGGCCTCGATTTCTTGACCGCGAAGGCCGACTCCGGTATCATCGGCGGCGACGTCTCTCACGAGTTCATGGTCCCGGCCAACAGCGGCGAGGACGTGGTGTATCGCTGCAAGGTCTGCAACGGGCTGTTCAGTCAGCAGGACGTCCAGACCCCCAGCTGCCCGCACTGCGAAGAGGACATGGAGAAGATTCATGCCCTGGAGGTCGGACACATCTTCAAGCTGCGCGGGAAGTACGCCGAGGTTCTGGGCGTGAAGTTTTTGGACGAGGCGGGCCGCCAGCACGTCGTCCAGATGGGCTGTTACGGGATCGGCGTCAGCCGTCTGATCCCGGCGATTATCGAACAGAACCACGACGCCGACGGCATCATCTGGCCCCGGGCCGTGGCGCCGTATGAGGTGATGGTCGTGCCCGTGAACGTCGCGGACACCGACGGCGTGAATGCCGCAACGCTCCTGCATCAGCAGTTGGAGGAGACGGGGTTGTCGGTGCTCGTCGACGATCGTGACGAACGCGCGGGCGTGAAGTTTAAAGATGCGGATCTATTGGGGTTCCCGGTGCGTATCACCATCGGTAAGAAGTGGGCCCAGACGAAAAAATTTGAGGTGATGGACCGGCGTTCCCGGGAGGTCGCCCAGGCAGCCGGGGGAGAGGTCGTCTCAACCGTGCTGCGTTTCCTGGAAGGGGTTAGCAAAGATGGATAGGCTCGAGAAGATGCATTTGATCAAGACCGAGGTGCGCCAGCGCGTCATGCCGCGTATCCAGCAGCAGCTTAATCATCTGGAGCCCGACGACCTCGGTGTACGGCGCATGATCGAGGCGGCCCTGGACGATGTGGTGCGGACGGACTTTCAGAGCGATATCGACGAGTCGTTGCGGCGTTTCCTGATCGAAGAGGTCGTCAACGAGATATTCGGCTTCGGCCCGATCGACCGGCTCATCAAGGATCCGGAGGTCTGGGAGGTCATGGTCAATGGCCCCAAGGAGGTGTACGTCGAGCGGGAGGGACATCTCCAGAAGGCGGAGGCGACCTTTCAGGACGAAAAGCAGCTGGAGTATTACATCGAGCGGCTCCTGTCACCGTCGGGACGCCACGTCTCGGAGTTTGAGCCCTTTGTCGATGCGCGCTTCCCGGACGGCTCGCGCATCAACGTCGTGCGCAGTCCCATCGCGCCCTTCGGGCCGGCGGTGACGATCCGTAAGGCCAACCGCAAGATCATGAACGTGCAGGACTTGATGGCGCGCAAGGCCCTGGATCAGGACACCGCCTATTTCTTGCGCGCGTGTGTGCATAACCATCTGAATATCGTCATCGCGGGCGGTCCGGGCGTGGGCAAGACGACGCTCTTAAACGTGTTGAGTTCCTACATTCCCGAGACCGAGCGTGTGATCACCATCGAGGACACGCTCGAGCTGCGCATGGAGTTCAAACACCGCGTTGCCATGGAGTCCCGGCCGGCCAACATCGAGGGCAAGGGTGAGATCCGCATCAGGGACCTTTTGCGCAACGCCCTGCACATGCGGCCAGACCGCATCATCATCGGCGAGGTCCGCGGGGAAGAGGCCTTGGACATGCTGCAGTCCATGAACATCGGCCGCGTCGGTTCCATGACGACGCTCCACGCGAACTCTGCGCTGGACGCCCTGCTGCGTCTGGAGACGATGGCGATGATGGGGAGCGCCAGCGTCCCGGCGGAGCTCATCCGGCGCCAGATCGTCTCGGCGATCGACATGGTCGTGTGTCTGGATCGTCTGCCCGACGGGACGCGCTGCGTCCTGTCGATCTCGGAGGTCCTCAAGGACCATCCTTCGGAATACACGACGCGGGATATCTACATCGCGGTCCGGCCGCGCGGCGACGGCGGGAGTACCTATCGACTCAAGTCGACAGGATATAAGCCGGCGTTCCTCGAGAAGTTTGTGACCCTGGAGAACCTGCCGGCGATGTTTCGCAGTTAGCGATGGCACATCATGAGATTCTTTTAAGGGTCAAGGCGCTGGTCGCGCCGCAGCTCGAACGGGCGGGCTACGTTCTCGTCGATCTACGTCTCTACCGGAACCAGGCCGGCATCCAGGCTCTGGAGCTCCTGGCGGATCGGCCTGAGGGTGGTATTACCCTGAATGAATGCGCGACGCTCAACCGCGAGATCGGGGCGCTCTTGGAGCGCGAAGGCATCTTGACGGGCCGGTATCTTTTGGACGTTTCCTCGCCGGGCATGGACCGGCCGATGACACGGCCCGCGGACTTCCGGCGCGCCAAAGGCCGCCGGATCCGGGTCTTCCTCTCGGCGCCGGTGGCAGAGAAGATCGAGCATTGCGGCATACTGGACGACGTGGGGGCGGACGCGATTCGTCTGGCCCTGGACGATAAGACGATCGATATAACCTACGATAAAATCAACAAGGCAAAACAGGTGGTGGCATGAGCAGTGAGTTGTTGGCGATCCTGGACCATATCGAACGCGAGCGCGGGATCAAGCGCGATATCCTTATTCAGGCCGTGGAGTCGGCGATGGTGAGCGCCGTCAAGAAGGCCATCGGCGCCAAGACCGCGGAGAACATCCGCGTCACGATCGACAAGGAAGACGGCAAGATCCGCGCGTATCTGGATGACCAGGAGATCAAGTCGGTGGACTTCGGCCGTATCGCGGCGCAGACCGCCAAGCAGGTCATCATCCAGAAGATCCGCGAGGCCGAAAAAGACGTGATCTTTCAGGAGTTCAGCGCGAAGGTCGGCGTCATCGTCAGCGGGACGGTCTACCGCTTCGAGCGCGGCAATATTATCGTCGACCTGCTCGGCCGGGCCGAGGGGCTCTTGCTCAAGCGCGAGCAATCGCCGCGCGACGACTTCCGTCAGGGCCAGCGCGTGCGCGCCTATGTCGCCGACGTGCGACGCGACACCAAGGGGCCGCAGATCGTCTTGTCGCGCACGAGCCCGCTCTTCGTGAAAAAACTCTTTGAGCTTGAGGTCCCGGAGATCTTCGAGGGGATCGTCGAGATCCGTTCCATCTCGCGCGAGGCGGGGGAGCGCACCAAGATCGCCGTGCGCTCGAAGGACGAAAAGGTGGACTGTGTGGGCGCCTGCGTGGGGATCCGCGGTTCCCGCGTGAAGGACATCGTCTCGGAGCTTCAGGGCGAGAAGATCGACATCATCCGCTGGAGCGATGACCTGCGCGAATACATCATGGCCGCGCTCTCGCCGTCCAAGATCACCGAGATCCGCCTCGACAAGGACCACCATAAGGCGTTGGTGATCGTCGCCGAGGACCAGCTGTCTCTGGCCATCGGCAAGCACGGCCAGAACGTGCGCCTGGCCTCCAAGCTTACGGGTTGGGACCTGGACATCCGCACGCGCACCGAGATCGTCAAGGAGAAGGAAGAGGTGAAGAAGGCGCGCGCCGAGATGAGTCTCGAAGGCGTGGGGGATAAGCTCCTCGATGCCCTGATCGAGGCGGGCCTGGATTCGCTGGAGAAGATCGAGAACGCCACCATCGAACAACTGGTCGCCATCAAGGGCATCGGCCAGAAGAAGGCCGAAAAGATCATCGCCGTGGCAAAAGAGAGGCGGGCCGAGATCGCAGAGAGCGGACAACAGAGCGAAGAGGCCGAAGACGGCGCAGAGGGTAAAGAGAACAAGGAAACCGTTGAG
>CAZCSY010000022.1:0-20535 GCA_964501505.1 uncultured Planctomycetia bacterium | reverse complement strand
GCGATAACGTCGGCGACGTCGCGGGCATGGGCGCGGACCTGTACGAGTCGTATGTGGGTTCCATCGTGGCGACGAGCGCACTCGGTGTGGCGGCGGGCCTCGGCGTGGCCGGGGTGAGTGTCCCCATGGCGATGGCCGCGATCGGCGTGTTGGCTTCCGTCGTCGGGACGTTCTTCGTCAAGAGCAAGGAGGACGCATCGCAGTCAACGCTCCTGTGGGCCCTGCGCAGAGGTGTCTTTTTCAGCGCTTTTCTTATTTTAGCGGCCGCCTATCCGTTGGTCCGTTTTACCCTGGGCGCCGAGCACATGGGCGTCTATTGGGCGGTCCTCTCGGGACTCGTCGCGGGCGTGCTTTTAGGCATATCGACCGAGTTCTACACCTCGAGCGGTTACGGCCCGACGAGGCGCGTGGCCGAGGCGTCCCTGACAGGCCCGGCGACCGTCATTATCGGCGGCATGGCCGTCGGGATGTTTTCGACGGCTGTTCCGATCATTGTCGTCTGCGGCGCGGTCATGGCGGGTTTCTTTTTGGCGGGCGGCGCAAGCAACTTTCATATGGGTCTGTATGGCGTGGCTATCTCGGCGGTGGGGATGCTTTCGACGCTGGGGATCACGCTGGCGACCGACGCCTACGGTCCCATCGCGGACAATGCGGGAGGCAATGCCCAGATGTCGGGCCTGGAGCCGGCCGTGCGTCAGCGCACCGACGCCCTGGATGCCTTAGGTAACACCACGGCCGCAACCGGCAAAGGCTTTGCCATCGGCTCGGCGGCCCTCACGGCCCTGGCCCTGATCGCCGCCTTCAACGAGCAGGTGAGGCTTGCCGGCAAGACCCTGGACCTCTCGCTCCTGAACCCGCGCGTCATCATCGGGCTCTTCATCGGCGGCATGCTGCCTTTCGTCTTCTGCGCCTTCACGATGCAGGCCGTCGGGCGGGCCGCCTCCCTGATCGTCGTCGAGGTGCGCCGCCAGTTCAAGGAGATCTTCGGCCTGATGGAAGGCAAGGCCAAGCCCGATTACGCGGGTTGTGTCCTCATCGCGACCAAGGCCGCGCAGAAGGAGATGATCCTGCCGGCGCTGGCGGCGATCAGTTCGCCTATCGTCTTGGGTCTCCTGGTGGGCCTCGAGGCGCAGGCGGGTCTCCTCATCGGCGCCACGGTCTGCGGCTTCGTCCTGGCCATCATGATGGCCAATGCCGGCGGCGCCTGGGACAACGCCAAGAAGTACATCGAGGAAGGCCACTACGGCGGCAAGGGTTCCGCCGCCCACAAGTCCGCGGTGGTGGGCGACACCGTCGGCGACCCGTTCAAGGACACCTCCGGACCGTCCCTGAACATCCTCATCAAGCTCATGTCCATGGTCTCCATCGTCTTTGCCTCCTTCATCATCTCCTACAGCCTGTCCAGGTGAGACCGAAAGGTCTGGCCCTTTGCCCTCCCGGATGAGACCCACAGCCCCAACCGAGGAGTCTCATTTTTTTTCGGGAAGGCGCCAGGGGGTATTCCCTTGACTCCGGCGGTAGTTCGTCTATAATCGTATCAAGGTATGAATAAGATATCCCTGAACGTGGTCAAGAAGCTCGAAAAGGTGAAGATCCTGGAAGTCACGGCGGGCAGGATGGCGAACGCGCGCCTGTCCGCCCTTGGCCTGCGGCCGGGGGCCTTGGTCACGAAAATCAGCTCTTTTGCTCTTCGCGGCCCGGTGATGTTGAAGGTGGGCCGTTCCACGATCGCCATCGGCCACGGCATGGCGGAGAAGATCATCGTCGACAGCCGGCCGGCCTCCTCCTAGATAATTCTTCATGAACAAGATCCTCCTTGTCGGCAATCCCAATGTCGGAAAGAGCGTCGTCTTTGCGCGCCTGACGGGCGTGCGCGTTATCACGTCCAACTACGCGGGCACGACCGTGGAATTCCGCAAGGGCTTTACCATCGTCGCCGGCGCCAAGTGGGAGGTCGTCGACCTGCCCGGGACGTACAGCCTCGAGCCGGGCTCCAGGGCCGAAGAGGTGGCCTATCATTATTTAAGGGACACCGTCGAGCGAGAGAAAGACGCCGTCGTCCTGAACATCGTCGACGCGACGAACCTCGAGCGCAACCTCCATTTGACCCTTGATCTCATCGACAAGGGGTATCCCGTCATCGTCGTCCTGAACATGTGCGACGACCTGACGCACCGCGGCATCGAGATCGACGTCGCGAAGATGCAGGACCTCCTGGGCGTGCCGGTCATCGCGACGTGCGCGGTGACGGGGCTGGGCATCAAGGTCCTGAAAGAGCGCTTGATCGAGGCCAAATCGCGCGTCGCGCGGCGCCGCACCCACGACGAACTCTGGAAGGAGGTGGGGACTCTCGTCAGCCAGATCCAGAAGTTGACCCCACGCCACCACACGTGGAAGGAGGTTCTTGAAGATTGGTCGGTCAGGCCGTTCACGGGTCTCTTGATGGGGATCGGCGTCATCGCCGCGATGTTCAAGGTGGTGCGCTTTATCGGCGAGGGGCTCATCACGTACGTCATGGACCCCGTCTTCAACAACCTCTACGCCCCGCTCCTGTTGCGGCTGAGCGACGCGTTGAAGGAGGGGACGTTCGGACATCACGTCCTGATCGGCGGACTGACCAACGGCAGGATCGATTTCAAGAACTCCATCGGCCTCCTGACGACGGCGCCGTACGTCGAGTTCAACATGGTGCTGCCCTACATCATCTCTTTTTATCTGGTGCTGGGTATCCTGGAAGACGTCGGCTACCTGCCGCGTTTCGCCCTTCTCCTGGATACGTTCCTGCACAAGATCGGCCTGCACGGCTTTGCCATCATCCCGGTCCTCTTGGGCTTTGGCTGTAACGTCCCCGGCATCATGGCCACGCGCGTCCTGGAGAGCAGGCGCGAGCGCTTTATCGCCTCGACGCTGATCTCGATCGGCGTGCCCTGCGTGGCCCTGCAGGCGATGATCATCAACCTGCTGGGCGCCCACGGCGTCGCGCCGCTGCTCATCGTGGCCGCCGCGCTCTTCTCAGCGTGGATCGTCATCGGCTTTATCCTCAACAAGACGCTCAAGGGCTACAGTCAGGAGTTGATGCTTGAGATCCCGCCGTACCGCTGGCCGCCGTTTTCCGTTATCTTCACGAAGCTCTGGATGCGCGTCAAGGAGTTCATCGTGGACGCGCTGCCGTTCGTCATCCTCGGCGTGCTCGTCGTCAATCTCTTGCAGTACGTACACGTCTTTCGCCTCGTGAGCGACTTTTTCGGCCCGGTGATGGTCAAGGTCCTCGGTCTGCCCAAGGAGGCGATCTTTCCTTTGATCATCGGCTTCTTGCGCAAGGACATCGCCGCGGGGCTCCTCGTGCCGCTGGACCTTTCGCTTAAACAGCTCATCATCGCGTGCGTGGCGCTGGCGATGTCATTCCCGTGCATCGCGACGTTTGTCGTCTTCCTGAAGGAACTGGGCTGGAAGTATCTGGCAGGGGGGACCGCCATCATGCTGGCCGCAACCCTCGTCGTCGGCGGGATACTGAACCTGATATTGTAGGCGCGCCCATGTTCGAGGCGAGAGGCGGCAGTTTGAGGCGAGGCTTCAAGCAGCGGGCTGTCCGAGGCGAGGCCTCAAACAAGAGGGTCGTCAGAACGTCCTGAAATGAAAACGGTTAAAGCCATCTCTCTTATCTCCGGCGGCCTGGACAGCGCCCTGGCGACCAAGATTATTCTGGACCAGGGGATCGAGGTCGTCGCCGTCAACTTCGTCTCGTCCTTCTGCCGGTGCGACCACGGCACCAAGGGCAAGGACGGCGGCCGCGACGAGGCCAGATTCGTCAGCGAAAACCTGAACATCCCCCTGAGGGTCGTCAACGTGACCCGGGATTTCCTCGAGATCCTCAAGTCCCCGAAACACGGCTATGGCAGCAACATGAACCCCTGCATCGACTGTCGCATCTTGATGCTCAAAAAGACCAAAGAGTTGATGCAGGAGCTCGACGCCCAGTTTCTCATCACCGGCGAGGTCCTCGGCCAGCGGCCCATGTCCCAGCATGGGCACGCCATGCTGATGGTCGAGAAGGAGGCCGGGGTGGAGGGTATCCTCCTGCGGCCGCTCTCGGCAAAATTGCTCGAGCCGACCCTGCCGGAGAAGAACGGCTGGGTGGACCGTGAGAAGCTCTTCGATATCTCTGGTCGCAGCCGTAAGCCGCAGATGGCGCTCGCCGAGACGTACAACGTCAAAGATTACCCCTGTCCCGCCGGCGGGTGCCTTTTGACCGACCCGAACTTCTCCCGCCGCATCCGGGACCTGATCGACCACGATCTTTTAAACCTTGAAGACGTCAAGCTCCTCAACCACGGCCGTCACTTTCGCCTGACATCCGTCGCCAAACTCGTCGTCGGCCGTGATGAACACGATAATACCATGATCGAAAGCTGTGTCCGGGAGGGCGATTACCTTTTTCAGCCGTTTGCGGAGGCGCCCGGACCCTCAGCCCTGGGTCGCGGCGTTGATTTTGACAAGGAAGAGACGCGGTTGCTCGCCGCGCGCCTGGTCGCACGCTACTTCGACCAGAAGACCGGTGCGCCGAGCGTCCTCGTCACGCACAAGGGGAAGACGCAGGAGGTGGCCGTTTCCCCCTTGACGCCCGACGAAGCCAAGCGCTACCTGATATGAAAATATGACACAAAGAGACCAGGTCTTTTTGTGTCATATTTTGACACTGAAAGACCTGGTCTATTGGTGTCATATTGCAGGGTCAGCTATGTTCAGCCAATGCCCCGGAAGGGATAAGGGTCTTAAGGTCCGCTATATCAAGTGTCCCCATTGCGGGACGGAAATAGAGTTTTTCTCCGATGAGCCCAGGCGGCGCTGTCCCGAGTGCAAGAAGGACGTTACCTACACGGAAAAGGATTCCTGTATCTACTGGTGCAAGGCCGCCAAAGACTGCCTGATGCGGTTTTGAGGGAGGCGCATGAGCCCAAGGTATAAAATCGTCTTTTTGACAGCCGTCGCGCTCTTGGCGAGCGTGGTCGCCGGGATCGCCCTGCATGCCGAGACGCCAGAGGAACCGGCCGAAGACGTGAAGTCCTTGATCGCCCCGCCGGTGTATCTGGGTTGCCGCCGGCACGGATTTGCGGTTCGGGAGGAGAGCGGCATCACGCACTGCGTCGTCTGCGGTGAGGAGCTAACGGCCCTTCCTCCCGATACAGCTGTCAGGCTTTCCGGGGCATTCGGGCGCCTGAGCATTCAGGGCGAGGAATTAGGCGCGGCGGGTGTGACCAGCGAACCGGTCGAAAGGCGTGAGCTCTTTACGCAGGTGCGCACGGTCGGCACGGTCGCTGCCGCTACGGCGGTTACGGCGGCTGCCGCGGCCGAAGCACCATCTTCTACCGCGTGGATTTACGCTGAGGTACGCGGACCCGAGAGCCGTTGGGTCGGGCCGGGCTCCGAGCTCAGGATAACGGCCGGGGACGTGCCGGGGTGGATCTGGGAGGGCAAGATGAGCCGTGTCCAACCCCGCTATGATTCTGTCACGCGGACCTTGCGCTTCCGGGTAGAAGTCGAGGATCCCGATTTTCAGTTGAAGCCGGAGATGCAGGTAGACGTGACCATTCGTTCGCTGTACCTGAGTCCTTTTCTGGCCACGATGGTCCTGGCCGTGCCCCAAGAGGCGCTTTTTGAGGCTGGCGATCAGCGCTTCGTGTGGGTCGATCAGGGAGGCGGGGATTTTGAGATGCGTAAACTTATACTCGATCCTTTTGCCAAGGAGCAGAGAGACGGGGCCGGTCGGGAATATTATCCCGTGATGAGAGGGTTGTCCGAAGGCGAGCGCGTCGTGACCCGGGCTGCCTTCAAAAAATGACAAGGCGGACAGTTTTCCGATGAGCTCGGAAACAGATGAGCTCGAAAACAGGTTAGCTCGGAAACAGGTTCCAAGTTATTCGGAAAACAGTTTCCAAAATTGTTCGGGACGGAGTGTCGCCGGCCCGAAAGCGGCCCCAAAGAGGATGGTTTGATGGAATACCGGTACATGGTCCTGTTGGTCTTCGCGGTGTGCTACGCGCTGTTTGTGATTTGGCCCAGGCGCCGGCCGTGGGTGGCGGCAGCCGGGGCATTGGTGCTCGTAGCCAGCGGCGCGTTGCCGCTTAGGGAAGCTTTCTTGGCCGTGAACTGGAACGTGATGGGCATCTTTGTCGGCACGCTCGCGGTGGCGGATATCTTCATGGAGTCCCGCGTGCCGGCCTATCTCGCGGAGGCCATCGTCGTCCGCACCCGAAACTCCGCCTGGGCGATCCTTCTCATCTGCCTCATGACCGGTTTCATCTCGGCCTTTGTCGAGAACGTCGCCACCGTCCTGATCGTCGCCCCGATCGCGTTGACGCTCGCCTACAAGCTCAAGATCCATCCGTCCGCCATGATGATCGGTATCGCCGTTTCGAGCAACCTCCAGGGTGCCGCGACCCTGATCGGCGACCCGCCGAGCATGTTGCTGGCGGGGTTCGCCAGGATGAACTTCATGGATTTTTTCTTCTATAAAGGGCAGCCCGGCATCTTTTTTGCCGTCGAGATCGGCGCGCTCGCTTCCTTCGGCGTGCTTTATTTCGTCTTCCGCGGCCTGCGTGGAAAAGTGACTTTGATACCGTCTGAGCGCGTCATCTCGTGGCTGCCTACCGTTATCCTGGCGGTTTTGGTGGTCCTCCTGGCGTTGTCGTCGCTCATCGACAGGGAGTTTTCGTATCTGGCCGGGCTTTTGTGCGTCGCGGCCGGTATCGTGAGCTTCGTCTGGGCGAAGCTTCGGCTCAAGAAGCCGTTGGTCCCAGGCATCAGGGCGCTCGACTGGGAGACGGCGCTCTTCCTCGTCGCCGTCTTCGTCCTGGTGGGTAGTCTCACCGCCACGGGCTGGGTCGAGGTGATCGCCGACGGGCTTGCCGATGTCGTCCACGGCAACGCCTTTTACGGCTACACGCTGTTGGTGCTTCTGGCCGCGGTGGCTTCAGCCTTTGTGGACAACGTGCCCTTCCTGGCGGCCATGCTGCCGGTGGGCCTTATCATGGGCGAGCGGCTTTCGATGCCCCCGCACCTGTTTTTATTTGGGCTCTTGATTGGAGCGAGCCTTGGTGGTAATATTACCCCTATTGGCGCCTCGGCCAATATTGTGGCTTGCGGCATTCTGAAAAAGCAGGGGTACCCCGTTTCCTTCAGGGAGTTCATGAGGATCGGCGTTCCCTTTACGCTTGTCGCGGTGGCGGCGGCATATCTGTTTGGCTGGCTGGTCTGGTCACGATAGACGATCATGGTGAAAGGGGCTGGCCGGAGATGGTGACAACGGTAACAACGGCAATTACTTTCAGACCAGCAATAAACAAGCGGAAGGCCCGCTGACCATAAATAGAGGAGGAGGAGCATGGTGAAAAGAGCAGTAGGAATAGTGGCGATAACCGCTTTGCTGGTTTCTGCCGGCATGGCGGGCGCGGCGCTGGCCCAAGAAGAGGAAGCCACGACGCAAGCGACACAGGTGGCCGAAGACGTTGGCAATACCGTCTGCCCGGTCTGCAACGCGATGATCGACGAAGACAACAAGGTCGCGGTCGAATACAATGGGAAGATCTACAGCGTTTGCTCCGGGGACTGCAAAGAGATGTTCCTGAGCGATCCGGAGACGTATTCGGCCCTGGCCGACGCCGAGGTCGCGGCCCTGGCGGCGTCCGAGGCGGCCGACGAGACGGCCCTGACGGAGATGGAGGCCGAAAAGACAGATACCGAGTAATACATCGGTAGCAGTAATCAGGACAGGCACCCTTTTCGAAAATCAGGACAGACATCCCGATGTGTCCCGAGGAAAATGGTGCCTGTCCTTTTTTTCATTTTTCGGTAATACTTGACAAAAAGTATCGGGTATTATACAATAAGATGGTATGAGGATAACAACACAGGGCGATTATGCGGTTCGATGTCTCATGGTGATCGGCCGGTCCGGCAAGAAGGGGCCGGTGTCGGTCCGTCACATCGTCTCCGCGGAGACGCTGCCGCAGGACTATATCGAGCAGCTTCTCCTGAAGTTGCGGCGGGGCAGGCTCATCGAAAGCGTGCGCGGGGTCAATGGGGGATACCTCTTGAGCCGTCCGGCGCGGGAGATCTCGGTGAAGGATGTCCTGGAGGCGGTCGAGGGGCACACCTTTGAGGTGATCTGCGCCCGGAACAAAAAGGCCCGCAAGAGTTGTTGTCATAGCGATGAAAGGTGCGTCTTGCGTGACGTGTGGAGAGGCCTGAAAGGCCGCATCGAGGACTATCTGGACGCTGTCTCGGTCCAGGACCTGATCGATAAGGAGGCGGGCCGGCGCCGCACAAAGTGGAACAAAGAGCCAGGCTCCTATGTTCCACTTTCGTGGAAGGCAGGGGGGGCGGTGCCGGGAAGCAGCCTCTCCAAACCTCAGGTGTCGAGAACAAAGGAGGCATGACATGAAAAAGGTGGCGGTTCTCATTGAAGATCTCTATCAAGACCTGGAGGTCTGGTATCCGTATCTGCGCCTGAAAGAGGCGGACTTCGAGGTCTATGCCATCGGCACCGGCCGCTCCAGGATTTACAAGAGCAAGCACGGCTACGAGATCCAGGAAGACCTGAGCATCGCCGAGGCCGCCAACAGAGACTTCGACGCCGTGGTCATCCCCGGCGGCTACGCGCCGGACATCCTGCGCCGCTATGACGAGGTGAACGCGTTCGTGCGCGCGCTCTTTGAAAAGGGAAAAGTCGTCGCCTCTATCTGCCACGGCGGATGGGTGCTTATCTCGGCGGGGATCTTAAAAGGTAAGACCGCGACGTCCTTTTTTGCCATCAAGGACGACATGGTCAACGCCGGCGCCAAGTTCGTCGATCGGGAGGTGGCCGTCGACGGCAACCTCATCACGTCGCGCAAGCCCGAAGACCTGCCCGCGTTCATGCGCGAGGTCCTTAAACAATTGTGATTGCCCCCCGGAGGCCGCTATGATAAAGGTAAAGACCTTTACCCAGAAGTTCGACATGGTGAGGGCTGTCACGGAGCTCAAGGCCCTGGATCTGGAGGTAAACTTTTTTATTGAGAACGAGAAGGTCAAACGCGTTATCAGCGCGAGCGACACCGCGATCACAAACGACAAGGGCATGACGACGGGTGTCATCCGCGTCCTGACCTATGAGGCGTGAGGATACCATAAAAGGCCTCTGGTCGGCCGAATAAGGCCGACCGTTTAGCGGGGTCGCCGGGAAGGTGAGGCGGCCCGGTGGCGCGCAAGCGCCCACGCTAAGCTTTGGGTGTTGAGGAAGAAAGGAGAATAACATGGCGTTGAAAGAGAAGGTCGAAGCCGCATTGAGCGAGGTGCGGCCCCTGCTTGAGGCCGACGGCGGCAGCGTGGAGCTGGTGGGCGTGACCGACGACGGCAAGGTGACGGTGAGGCTCACCGGCGCCTGCGGCTCCTGCCCCATGGCGCAGATGACCATGAAGATGGGAGTCGAGCGCATCATCAAGAAACACGCGCCCGAGGTCAAAGAGGTCATCTCCGCGATGTGATGACTCGTCGGCAGAAGTTGGACAAATTGACGCGCCGGCTGCGGCGCCTGGGATCGCTGTTGGTGGCCTACTCGGGCGGCGTGGACAGCACCTTCCTCCTGAAGGCGGCAAAAGAGGCGCTTGGCGACCGTGTCCTGGCTGTGACGGCCTTATCTGAGACTTATACGAAGTCAGAAGCCGACCGGGCGGGCCGCCATGCCTCCGCAATGGGGGTGCACTGGCGTCTGATCCGCACACGTGAACTGCGCGACCGGCGCTTCCGGCGTAACCCGCCCGATCGCTGTTATTACTGCAAATCCGAGCTGTTTGGCCGCCTGACGCAGATAGCCAGGAGACACCGGCTTGCGGCCGTCGTCGACGGCTCCAATACCGATGACCTGAAAGACTACCGTCCCGGGGCGCGGGCCAGGGCCGCTTATGGCGTTGTCTCGCCGCTTCAAGAGGCCGGGCTCACCAAAAAGGAGATCCGCTTCTTTTCAAAAGAGTGGGGACTCTCGACCTGGAACGCGCCGGCGCTGGCGTGTCTGGCCTCGCGCGTCCCGTATAACTCCAGGATTACGGCCAAGCGCCTGCGCCGCATCGAGCAGGCCGAGGAACGGCTCAGGAAAAGATTTGGCGTTATCGGCAACCTCAGGGTGCGCGATTTTGATACGGCCGCCCGCGTCGAGGTGGATAAAAAAGAGATCAGACGCCTGGACCGACGCGTCCTCAGGGTGCTGTTGAAGCCCTTGGGCTATAAAGAGGTTACGATCGACCCCCGTGGCTACCGTACCGGGAGCCTGAACCAGGCCCTCGAAACGCCGTTTCCAAACGGGGTTTCCAAACGGGGTTTCCAAACGGAGTTTCGATAAAGGCGGAACAGATGCTCAATGACTTCCTATTTCACTTATGGCATTACTTGGTCGAGGTCGTGCCGGCTTTGATGATAGGTTTCTTTTTGAGCGGCCTGGCCCATGAGTTCATCCCCCAGCGCTGGGTGGATCGTAATCTCGGCCGGCCCGGGGTACGGCCCATCCTCTTGTCGACGGTCGTCGGGACGATGCTACCGATCTGCTGCTGGGGGTCTCTGCCCGTCGCCGTCGGATTTTACAAGAAGGGCGCGCGTCTTGGGCCGATCCTGGCCTTTCTCGTGGCCACACCCGCTACGTCGATCAGTGCCTTGGCGGTCACCTATCGCCTCCTGGGCCTGTCCTTTGCCGTCTATATCTTCTTCGCCGTGATCCTGATGGGGTTGGCGATTGGTATTGTCGGTAACCGTTTAAGGGCACCTGCGCGCGAGGAGGACGAAAAAGACGAAAAATGCCCGGAGTGCGATAAAAGGGAGGAGCCCTGTCACGCCCATAAGAAGGGGTTGCCTCAGCGCCTGCTCTCGGTCCTGAAGTTCGCCTATATCGATATGCCCAGGGATATCGGCCTTGAGACCGGCATCGGCATCCTGTTGGCAGCCGGGGTCGCGACGTACGTCCCCCTTAAGGCCCTTATCGGAAACTATCTCGCCGGCGGGTGGGGGTATGCGTTCAGCCTCGTCTTCGGGTTGATGATGTATATTTGTTCTACCGCTACCGTGCCGTTGGCCGACGCCTTCATCCATCAGGGCCTGAGCATCGGCGCGGCGATGGTCCTGCTCCTGGCCGGGCCCGTCACGAGCTACGGCACGATCCTTGTCCTGCGCAAGAAGTTCGGCGGCAAAATCCTCTTTATCTACCTTGCGATGGTGAGTATAATGTCCCTGCTGTTGGGCCTGCTTTATGCCGTTTGGCTGACAGGCAAGATTTGATTTCTTGTTCGAGGCGGGGCCTCGCTCAAAGAAGAGAGGTCGCTATGGAGAGAATCTATCTGGATTATGCGGCGACAACGCCCACGGACCCGGAGGTCGTGGAGGCGATGATGCCTTATTTCACCGAGCGTTACGGCAACCCTTCGAGCATCCACGGGTTCGGCCAGGAGAGCCGCAAGGCCATTGAGGCCGCGCGCGGCCGGATCGCCTCTTTTCTGGGCGCTAAGATCGAAGAGATCATCTTCACCTCAGGCGGGACGGAATCGGACAACGCCGCGCTCTTCGGCGTCCTGTGGGCAAATGCCAAGAAGGGCAACCACGTCGTCACCACGGCGGTGGAACACCACGCCGTCATCGAGCCGGCGCAGTTTCTGGAGAAGCAGGGCTATAAGGTGACGTATGTCAAGCCCGACGCGCAGGGGATGATAGCCCCTGATGACGTCGCGGCCGCCATCACGGACAAGACGGTCCTTGTCTCCGTGATGCACGCCAATAACGAGATCGGCACCATCCAGCCCATCAGCGAGATCGGCAGGATCGCGAAGGAGAAGGGGGTCTATTTCCACACCGACGCGGTCCAGACGGTCGGTCACATCCCCGTTGACGTCGATGGCCTGAACGTCGACCTCTTGTCGTTGTCGGCGCACAAGTTTTACGGGCCCAAGGGGGTAGGGTGTCTTTACGTGCGCAAGGGCACGCGCATCCTGCCGTTTTTACGCGGCGGCGGCCAGGAGAACCGGCGCCGGGCCTCGACGGAAAACCTGCCCGGCATCGTGGGCACGGGCAAGGCGGTCGAGATCTGCGCCAAGAGAATGGACGCAGAGTCCAGGCAGCAGACCGCCTGGCGCGACCGGCTCATCGCGGAGATCCCCAAGCGCATCGACCGCGTCTACCTCAACGGTCACCCGAACCAGCGCCTGCCCAATAACGTCAACTTCTCGATCGAATACGTCGAAGGCGAGTCCATGCTCCTGAGCCTGGACATGCTGGGCATCGCGGCCTCGACAGGCTCGGCCTGTACCTCGGGCGACCTCGAGGCATCCCATGTCCTGTTGTCGATCGGCCGTCCGCATGAGCTGTGCCACGGCTCCCTGCGTCTGACGCTGGGCCGCTTCAACAAGGACAGCGACATCGACCGCTTCCTGGAAGTCTTCCCGGGCATCGTGACAAAGCTGCGCGCCATGTCTCCCCTTTATGATGAGAAGAAGTCCTAGCGCGGCTTGCCTGTTCGTGACGGCGGCCGCGTGCCTGTTGGCGCTCGCGCCGCTGGGGGCGGCAGAAGGTTTGGACCTTGAACCCATTGTGGTGAGACAGGGTGTAGAAGAGACAGGGTCCGGCCTGGTGGCGGCCGTCATAACGCGCGAGGATATTGAGAGGCGGGCCTTCTCGTCCGTAGAAGACGTGCTCAGCGCCCTGGGCGCGGACCTGCAGGCCCGCGGCCGCTTCGGCATCAAATCCGACCTCGCCCTCAACGCCTCCACTTTCCAGCAGGTTCTTATCCTCGTCAACGGCGTGCGTATCAAAGACTCCCAGACCGCCCATCACGACCTGGACCTTTTTTTTAACGTCGAAGACATCGAGCGCGTCGAGCTGATTCCGGCAGCCGCCTCCGTCAAGTATGGTCCCGACGGCATCGGCGGCGCGGTGAATTTTGTTCTCAGGGCGCCTGTCGTTCGCGCCGCCGGCCAACCTGTCGCCCCGGTCGTCGGCCAACCCGCCGCTCCCGCCGCCGGCCAGCCCGCCGCTCCCGCCGCCGGCCAGCCTGCCGCCGTGCCGCCTTCCGCCAACCAGCCCCCCTCCGCCAAAAACTCTTTTTCCCTCGCCGGCGGCAATGACGAGACCTTTGAGGCCCGCGGCCGCCTGAACTTCGCGGGTCTGGCAGGCCACCATACCTTCAGCGCCGCCCACGCCCAAAGCGGCGGCTCGCGCTACGACACGGATTTGCGCACCGAGACCTTTTTTTATTCGGCCGGCTGGGGGGATGAGGATGCCCACCTTATCCTCGACGCGGGTTACAATGAGAAAGAATTCGGCGCTTATGATTTTTATACCCCGCACTGCGGCTATCCATCCAAGGAATGGACGAACACGCGCTTCGTGAGCTTGCGGGCCCGCACAGGCGGCACAGGGATAGGCGGCGACACCTGGACCGTAGAGCCCCGCGTCTCTTTCCGCCAACACGACGACACGTTCGCGCTCAGCGTCGAAAACCTCGCGCTCTACCTCAATCATCACCGCACCGATACCTACGGCATAGGCGCTACCGTCACCCGTCACTTTGACGCCTGGACCCTGCCGCTGGGCTTCGACTACGGCGAGGAGCGTATCGCATCGAGCAATCTCGGTGACCACAACCGCGGCCACTGGGACGTCATCCTCGATCCCCGCTTCGAGCTTTCCGACCAGACCGCGCTTAACGTGACCCTGCGTCTCGACGACTACACGACCTCCGGCTCCGATCTCACCGGCGGCATCTCGCTTATCCACGCCACCGCCGACCGCGCCGATGTCTACGTCACCCTCGGACGCACCATGCGCGTGCCGACCTTTACGGAACTTTACTACAGCGACCCGACGACGACGGGCCATCCAGACCTCGAACCGGAACACGCCATCAACATCGAGGCGGGCTGGCACAAAAAGGTCACCCCCGATACCGAGGTTTCTTTGAGCGTCTTCGGCCGCCGCGAAGAGGACACGATCGACTTCACCAAGCTCACCGCCGCCGACGCGCTCTTCGTGGCGCGCAACATCAGCAGGGCCCACACCTGGGGGTTGAACGGCTTTGGAAGGTGGCAGGCCGGCGACACGACGGCGTTCGACCTGCGCTATGTCTATTCCGATAAAAACCTGGATGACGACGGCAAGCTGTACAAGTACGGCCCGAGCTACCTGAAACACATGGTGCGGCTGGGTTTTGATTGGATCCTGTCCTTCGGCCATAACCGCTGCGACGTGGTCATGAAGAAGAAGCCCACCCGCCGCGCCTGGGTGGTGGTCAACGACCGCCTAACGTTACCCATATCTGACGGCTGGCGCATCTTCTTCGAAGTCTATAACCTGTTTAACCAGGAGTATCAGGAGATCGACGGCATCCCCGAACAAGGCCGCCTCTTCAAGCTCGGCCTCGACCTCCGCTGGTAAAAGTGGAACAAAGAGCCTGGCTCCTATGTTCCACTTTCGGCGGGCAGGTGAACTTATGAGCAGACACGTATTAGTCGCTATGTCCGGCGGCGTCGACTCCTCGGTGGCCGCGCTCCTGCTTAAGGAGCAGGGCTATAGCGTCACAGGCGTCACGATGCGCTTCAACATCCCAACGGGCCTTCGCCGCCGGCCCAGCTGCTGCGGCAGGGAGGGCATCGAGGATGCCCGCCGGGTCGCGCGCCAACTCGGCATCCGCCACGACGTCCTGAACTTCGGCAGGGACCTGGAGCGCCTCGTCATCCGCGACTTCGTCCACGAATACGCCACCGGCCGCACCCCCAACCCCTGCGTGCGCTGCAACCAGTACCTGAAGTTCGGCCGGCTCCTTGCCAAGGCCCGCGCCATGGGCATCCCATACCTCGCCACCGGCCACTACGCGCGCATCGAAAAGCGCGGTCGCGCCTATTCCCTAAAGAAGGGTCTCGACAGCCGCAAGGAGCAGTCCTACTTCCTTTGCCAGGTTCCCAAGAGAAAGCTTAGTCATATCCTGTTGCCGTTAGGGAAGTTAACAAAAGACGAGGCACGCCGCATCGCCCATAACAAGGGTCTGGCTGTCGCCGACAAGCCGGGCAGCCAGGAAGTATGCTTCATCCCGGACGATGATTACCGCGCCTTCCTGAAGACGCGGCTCGATGCGGCATACTTCAAGTCAGGAGACATCATCGACACGCAAGGCAACGTCCTCGGCCGCCACCAGGGCATCTTCAACTTCACCCTGGGTCAAAGAGAGGGCCTGGGCATCTCTGCCGACCAGCCCCTATACGTCCTGAACATCGACCCGGAAGGCCACCGGATCACCGTCGGCACCAAACAACAGGTCTTGCGCAAGGGGCTCTTCGCGGACGAGGTCAATATATTGGAAAGGGAGGCCCTTAGCAAAAGGCGTTCCCTTAAGGCCAAAATCAGGTATAATCATCGGGAGACGGCCCTCCGTGTGCTCTGCGTCACCAGGGCCGGGCTGAAAGCCGAATTCCGCCAGGCCCAGCCGGCCATCACGCCGGGTCAGTTCGTGGTTATTTACAAAAACGACACGGTGGTTGCAGGCGGCCGCATCACGGGGAGCTTTTGAAGGGAGCTTTTAAGCGTTATGGCGCAGAGACTCATCGACCAGATCAATAAGATCCGCAAGGAGAAGGACGTCGTCATCCTTGTCCACAATTACCAGATCGGCGAGGTCCAGGATATCGCCGATCACCGCGGCGATTCTCTGGAGTTGAGCCGCATCGCGGCAAAGTCCGACAAGAAGATTATCCTTTTCTGCGGGGTGTACTTCATGGCCGAGACCGCGTCGATTCTGTGCCCGGACAAGAAGGTATTGATTCCCGATCCCAAGGCGGGCTGCCCCATGGCCAGCATGATCACCGCCGGGGACGTGCGCGAATTGCGCGCACGCCACCCCGGCGCCGTCGTCGTCGGCTACGTCAATACCTCTGCCGACGTGAAGGCCGAGATCGACATCTGTTGCACCTCCACGAACGCCGTGGCTATCGTCTCTAAGATCGACCCCCGCAAAGAGATCATCTTCATCCCCGACAAGTACCTCGCTGACTATGCCTCCCGCAAGACGGGAAGACGTCTCATCTCGTGGGACGGGTATTGCCCCACCCACGTCAAGATCATGCCCGAGGACATCATCAAGCAGCTGCGCCAGCATCCTAAGGCCAAGATCATGGTGCATCCCGAGTGCCGGCCCGAGGTGATAGAGATGGCGGACTTCGCCCTCTCGACGGGCAAGATGTGCGCCTACGCCCGCGACAGCAAGGACAAGGAGTTCATCGTCGGTACCGAGATCGGTATCATCTATCGGCTCTCCAAGGATAACCCCGGCAAGAAGTTTTACCCTGCCTCCGAGCACGGCATCTGTCCCAACATGAAACGCACAAACCTCGAAAAGATCCTCTGGTCTTTAGAGGAGGAGAGATACGAGGTTCGCGTCTCCGACGATATCCGCCGCCGCGCCCGCGCCGCCATCAACAAAATGCTTGAGCTTGTTTGAGGCGAGGCCCGAAACCCCGTTTCCAAACCCCGTTTCTAAACCCCGTTTAGAAACGGGGTTTCTCTTGACAGGGCGTGGCAATTGGAGTATTTTATTAGCCAGTTGCCGCAAGCCCGATTTTCCCTCCGTAGCAAATCCCCTCTTTCGGGCGATTCCCTAAAAACACACCATAGAACAAAGGGGTTGCCATGAGAAAAGTCCCACTCCATCAGGATCACTATTACCACGTCTACAACCGAGCTGTGGAAAAACGGCAGATTTTCTTTGACCAGGACGATTACGAGCGTTTCTTAGGTAATTTTCGAGTTCTCAACGATATTAATACGCTGGCGCGCTACACCGGAGAACGAAAGGGAAGGTTGGTCGAGACCACAGCGTATTGCCTTATGCCTAACCACTTCCATCTAGTCTTGTATCAAAGAACAGAGGATGGTATAAGCCGTTTGATGCATAAATTGACAGTATCTTACGCAAAGTATTTCAATGCAAAGTACAAAAGGGAAGGGACTCTATTCCAGGGTCCTTTCAGGGCGAATTTAATTGCAGATGACAGCTATATGATTCAAGTGGTCCGATACGTCCACACCAACCCGCTGAAACTGGTCCAGAAAGGAAAAGACGGCCAATTTAGCAAAGAGTTTTTGTGTAACTACAAATGGTCAAGCTTGAAACACTATTTCAGTCCAGGCAATGAGGCTCCCATTTATTTAAGACGAGAACCCATTTTGTTGTATTATAAAAATCCCGATCAATTCAAGCGCGCCACCCTCTTTTCTTTTCTCGAAACCCCGTTTCCAAACCCCGTTTCCAAACCCCGTTTCGGATTGTTGAAAACGTGTTGATAATCCGCAACACTTAACCATCCCTTTCAACTCCAATAAGTTACAACTGTTCAAAAATAAGGTTTTTCACAACTCCACCAAGGAACGGGCGTTACACGACCATCCCGAATGAGGCCTAAAGGCAACACATCCGGTCCAGCCGCCTCCGGATTTCCCGTCGATACCGCTCCCAGAACGAAAAAACCGCCTCGCTTACCGATTGCGTCCTAAGGGGTTACACCACCCGGCCAGAAAAACAGCCCGCAAAGACCTCCCTGGCACGCCGCCTGCATAAATAGGATGATGTTGGCGCGTCCCAGACATACCAGGACATACATAGACAAACCCAGACAATATGAGACAATCCCCAACATGCGCAAAAACGGACTTCCCGGCACCAACAAGGAGAACAGCATGGCAAACGGAACCGACTTTTTGACCATCACGGAGGCCGCGCGCCTCATCGGCGTCTCGGCCAAGACCATCGTCCGCTGGGAGAAGGCGGGCAAGGTGCGCCGTTCCAAGCGCGACTTCCGCGGGTGGCGCGTCTTCGACGACAAGGACCTGCGCAAACTCAAGGCATTCCGCCAGACCATTTTCTATTAAGGATGTTTATCGGAGGACAGATGTTTACGGGATCACAAATAATCGGGAGGTTTGAAATGAAAGATTTGTTGAAAATTCTTATCGTGGTGGTTGCCGTGGGATGCGCGGTCTCGTTCGCGGCGGCCGCGGAGCTGGAGATCGTAGAGACGCAGCCGCGTCCGGCCGGCGAACAGGTCGACAAGGAGACGGGCCTGCGTCCGTCGGACCTGGAGCTCCTTAAAGAAGCGCTCGGCCAGGACACGCTCGTCAAGGGCGAGGAGAATGGTTCTGCGAAGGCGGACGCCGGCGTCGAAAAGACGCCCCCCGCGTCGCCGGTCACGTCCCCGGTCACGCCCAAGGAGGCGACGAAAGAGCCGACCCGCTACACCCTGGGCCCGGATGACGTCATCGAGATCATCGTGCGCCGCCACCCGGAATTCAGCGACAAGTTCCTGATCAACGCCGAAGGCAAGATCCAGTACAAGTTCGTCGGCGACATCGAGATCAGCGGCATGACCAAGACCGAGGTCCAGGACCTTATCACCAAGATCCTCGCCAAGTACATCATCACGCCCGAAGTCGACGTGACCATCCTCGAATACCGCAGCAAGGTGATCTACGTCATCGGCGAGGTCGGCCGGCCGGGCAAGTATTACATGAAGGCGGACACGATCTCCATGCGCGAGGCGGTGGTCCAGGCGGGCCTGCCGACCCTGTCGGCGGCCATGCGGCGCACGGCCCTCATTCGTCCGGACAAGAGCGGAAAACCCGATCAGAACACGGTCGATCTCTACGCCCTCCTCTATGAAGGAAAGCTCGACCTCGACCGCGAGATGCTTCCGGGCGACGTGGTCGTCGTGCCGGCGACGCTCTTTGCCAAGATCTTCCGCGTGATCAGCCCGGTGCAGAGCACCGTCAGCACGGCCAAGGACCTGACGACCCCTTATTGATAAGACAGGAAGAGGAGAAGGCATGAAAACCGAAGGATTGCTCAGCGCGACACAATTACCGATCCGTTACGTCAAGATCTTCTTCAGGCGCAAGTGGCTTCTTCTGATTCCGGCGGTCGTCGGGATCGTGGCCGGGATCATCGTGGGCGCCCTCTTGCCCAAGGTCTATGAGTCCTACAGCGTCGTCATGATCGAGGAAGAGAAGACCCTCAACCCGCTCATCAGCGGCATCGCCGTCTCCGCGGACGTGGTCAGCCGCATGCGCAACATCCGCGAGCAGATCCTGGGCTGGAACAGCCTCGTCCAGCTCGTCGAGCGCCTCCAGCTCGCCAAAGACATCAAGTCGCAATACGACTTCGAAAAGCTGGTCCTGGACCTCCGGCGCAAGATCAACGTGCGCATGCAGGGCCCTAACCTTATCAAGATCAGTTTTACCAGCCCCATCCCCGCCGAGGCCAAGAAGGTCGTCCAGACGGTCAACGACATCTTCGTCGAAGAGAACATGAAGGCCCAGAACAAGGAGTCGTCGATCGCCATCGAGTTCCTGAAGGACCAGATCAAGGTCTACCGGCGCAAGATCAAGGAGGCCGAGATCGCGGACATGAGCGACAAGCTCGATACTCTCCTCGCCGACTCGACAGAGGCCCACCCGCTGGTCCAGGATTACCGCCGCCGCATCGCCGAGATGAACAGACAGCTCCAGGAAGAGGATTTTGACGTCGAAAAGGCCCAGCCCATCGCCACGGGGGCCTCTCCCTACGCCGATGTCATCAAGGAGAAGATCGACACCGCGCTCCAGCAGGTGCAGGCCGAGGTCTCGACCGGCAAAGACCTCGTGCCGCTCGACAAGCTCAACCCGTCGGCCACGGGCTCCAACGAAGCGCTCTATCAATTGCTCCTGCTTGATAAGATGGACACGACCGTGGCGCGCGACGCCAAGGTCAACGAAAACATCTACAACATGCTCCTGCAGCGCCTGGAGACGGCCAAGATCACCCAGCGCCTGGAGGCCTCCAAACAGGGGACGCGCTATACCGTCCTGGACCCGCCACGCCTGCCCTTGAAGCCCGTCAGGCCGAACAAGCCGCTCATCGTCTTCATCGGCGTCTTTTTGGGCCTCGCCGCCGGCATCGGCCTGGTCCTGTTGATGGAGTTCACGGACTACTCGATCCTGAGCATCGACGAGGCAAAGGAGATCCTGGAGTATCCGATCCTGGGCGGCATCTCAAAGATCCTCACCGAGGAGGACATCGCCGTCAGCCGCAGCCGCAACCGCTTCAGGATGTTCGTCTTCATCTCGGCCAGCGTCATGTTGATCCTGATTACCGGATTGTATTCGTTCTTACAGAAGCCCTAACACTCCAAGGCCGTGTACGAACAATTCTATAACCTCAAGAGCAAGCCCTTTAACAACAGCCCCGACCCGCGCTTCTTTTACCCGAGCCCCAAGCACGCCGAGGCCCTGGACCGTCTCTACTATGCCGTGATCGAGCGCAAGGGGTTTGTCGTCATCACGGGCGAGATCGGCGCCGGCAAGACCACGGTCTGCCGCGCGCTCTTGAAGCGTCTGGACGACCGGCACAACGAAGTCTGCATGATCACCAACACGCACCTCTCGCCCAAGGAGCTCATCGTCGCGATCCTCGAAGACCTGAGCGTGCCGTACCGCCCCGGCACCAAG
>CAZCSY010000021.1:15880-20610 GCA_964501505.1 uncultured Planctomycetia bacterium | reverse complement strand
CTCCATGACCGCCTGGTTCGTCCCGTGCCCCTCTAGCCTGTACATACGGATCACCTCTTCGATCTGGTTGACCTGGAGGGGGATCTCGTGCACCATCGCGCGACCCTCCACGACCTCCCGGACGCGCACCTTGGGATCCACCAGACGCTCGCCGTACGTATAATCTTCTGTTTCGGTCTTGGTGCCGGTCAACAGATAAGACAGATACCCCTGCACGTACTCCATGTCGGTCGGCGCCGGGATGTTCATGCCTTCCGGGATGAGGGGGATAATCTGATGGGAGGGTTTGCGGGCCCGCACCACGACGTAATCAAACTCGAGGCGCCGGGCCCCCTTGTAACTGCCGCGCGTGATCGTGTAGACCTTTCCCTTTTCGAGGATCGCGCGCAGCGCCTGGAACCACGCGTCGTCTAAGTCAAAGGCATCGATAAAAACGGGTTCAAGAAACGAATCGCTCATGCGGGGATACCCCGGTAACACGGTGGCAGGTCAACGAACGCGGGTCTTGATCTCCGAAAGGAGCTCGTTGACATCATAGGGCTTGGCGATAAAAAAGTTCTGCCCCAAGACGTGGCCGCAGGCCTTCTCTTCCTGCTTGGTGAACAGGCACGTCAGAAAAATAATGGGGGTACCCTGGGTCTCGGGCTGAGCGCGCAACGCGTTGGCAACCTCGGAACCGTCCATGCCCGGCATGGCGATATCGAGGATGATCAGGTCCGGAGACTCCGTATGGGCCAGCTCAATCGCCTCCTGGCCGCCCGGCGCCTTGACGACGTCGTAACCCGCCTTGGAGAGGCGCTCGCCGAGCAGGAGCAGGACATCCGGCTCGTCATCGACAATCAGGATCTTTTTCTTTGCCATCTTCATACCTCCTCACGACTCCAGCATCTCGGGTGGCTGAGATTCGCCCTTGAGGGCCATCCGGATCAACAGGTCCAGCTTCTGTGGGTCATACGGCTTCGTCAAAAAAAACTCTCCCCCCGCCTCCTTGCCCGCGTCGATATCTTCTTTCTGCGCCAGAACGCTCAAAAAAATTATCGGGATCTCTTTGGTCCTGAGGTCGGACTTGAGCTTCTTGCAGACCTCGATGCCGTTCAAATACGGCATCATGATGTCCAGCACGATCACGTCCGGCGACTGAACCTTAGCGACCTCAAGGCCGGTGTGTCCGTCTTCGGCCACCAAAACGTCGTACCCGAAGGAGATAAGCCGAAACTTAAGAAGGTTGCGCAACCCCACCTCATCGTCGATGATCAGGATTCTCTTCTTGTCTTGGCTCATCGTTTCTCTTCCTTTTCGACCGGGAGCGCGAACTTGAAGACGGCTCCTTCGCCGAGTTTGGACTCGGCCCAGATTCGCCCCCCCATGGCGTCCACCAGGTTCTTCGAGATGTACAACCCCAGCCCCGAGCCTCCGACCCGACGCACCAACGTCGAGTCCAGCTGGACGAACCGCCCGAAGAGCCGCGCGAGCTCCTCCTCGGGGACGCCCGGCCCCTCGTCAGCGACGGCAAATTCGATCTCCTTGTCGATCCGGCGGCATGTCAGCCGAATGCGACTGTGCTCACGCGTGAACTTCACGGCGTTGTTCAAAAGATTCAAAAGGACCTGAATCAGCCGATCCCGGTCGGCCATGACACGCGGCAGCCGCTTTTCGATATCCGTCACCAGCACAAGACCGCTCTTTTCGATCTCGATCCTAGCCAGGTGATAGACCTGATTGACGACATCGGCCACCTCGCAGGCCGCGAGCTTCACCGTCAAGAGATTCGACTGTATCTTGGAAATGTCGAGGATGTCACCGATCAGACGGTTCAGCCGCCGGATGTTCGAAAGCGCGATCCCCAGGCAGTCTTTCTGGCTTCGGTTGAGCTTGCCCTGCGTCCCGTCGGCGACGATCTCGACGCCTTCCTTGATAGCCGACAGCGGGGTGCGCAGCTCGTGGGAGACCATCGAGACGAACTCGCTCTTGATCTTCTCGAGCTTCTTGCGTTCCGTGATGTCGCGCAGGTGGCACTGGATCACGCGGCGGTTCGCGACATAATACCAGGAGGCGCGGATCTCGACGTTGATCTCCCGTCCCCCCGCCGTCGCCACGACCACGTCGTCATGAAAGACCGCGATCTTACCGCTGAGCTCCTGAGGGATGCCCCGCAGGACCGAATTCTCATGGAAGAGCCTCGTCGCGTGAAACGGCCGGCCCTGCAACTCGTCGTGTGTCGTCTCCAATAATTGCATAAGATACGGATTGACATCGATTATAGTACCATGTTCGGCGTCCATAATCAATATGCCGTCCTGGGCCGACTCGAAGAGCCTGCGGAACATGCGCTCCGATGTCTGTAAGGCGGCTGTGCGCTCCTCCACCAGCCCCTCCAGGGTCTGTGTGTGCTTTTTGAGTTCCTCCTCGAGCCGCTTGCGCTCGGTCACATCCTGCACCAGTTCCAGGACCTGCTGCGTCTCGCCCATGGCGTCCTTGATCGGCGAGCTGATGATCAAAAAGTCCATGACGCGGCCATCGGGATACGTCACCCGCTGTTCGGCGGTCGAGACGGCACCCGTCCGAAAGGCCTGCTCGGTGGGACACCCCTCGCAGACCCCCTGATAACCTTGATAGACGTCAAAACAATGACGACCTTTCACCGTCTCCAGCTTGTCGAACCAACCCTCCATCACCTCGTTGAACCACAGGATCTTAAAATCCTTGTCGATCAGGCTCAGGCCGGCGCCGATATGGGCCGCGATGATCCTCAGGCGCCCCTGCTCTTCTTCCAGGATCGTCTCCATGCGCTTGTGTCCGGAGATATCCTGGACCAACCCCATACCGAAAAGGATGTTGCCCTTGGGGTCCTGGACGGGAAAGGCCGTCAGGACCACGTTGACGGCCTGTCCCGACTTCGTCTTGTGCGTCATCTCCCGAACGATGGTCTGCCCCTTGAAGACATCGCCGACTTCGTACTCATAGCTCTTCATGCCCAGGAGCTCCACGATCCGCCGGTTCTCCAGCGGGTCCTTTTCATTGATGACCTCGTGTTTCTCGTAGCCATAAAGGCGGTCAGCCCCTTTGTTCCAGAAGATCAGACGCAGGTCCCTGTCGAAGCCAAAGATGGCGTTCGGCGAATTGTCCAGGATTCCGCGGAAGGTCTCCTCGGAGCGGGCAAGCTGCGCCTCGGTCTCGCGCAGGTGCGTGACGGCTTCATCGAGCCCCCTCTTCTGTACCTCGAGTTCCCTGTTCTTGACGGCAAAGAGGATCAGAAAGCCGTACCCGACGATGAGAAGGATCAAAAAGGCCATCACGCCGAAAAACGCGAAGAGCCGGGCCCGGCGAATCTCGAGGAAGATCTTGCGGGCGTCCAGATCCACACCCAGCAGGTACGGCGTCGCGCCCTCAGGCCTGTCCAGCGGCAAAAAAACGCTGAACGACGTCTTGCCCCACCGGTCCCTATAGGGCCCGACAAAGGTAGGGCGCCGTCCGTGAAAGGCATCGAGGATCTGCTTCAGGGGAACGCTCAAGCCGAAGGACGGCGAGACGACGGACGGATAGACCTGCACCTGACTGCCGACGAGGAAGACGGGTCTTTCATCTTCGAACCGGACCAGGTAGAGCGCTTTGGCAAAAGAATCCTGTTGGGCCAGATCCACCATGCGATGGTGGGCGTGGCGCAGGGCGGGATACTTAGACTGCTGCGTCAGACCCAAGATATCGATATCGGAGGAACCAAGCAAGGCCTGCGCATAGAGACGGGCGTCCCTCAAGACCAGCCGCTTCACGTTGTCTTTCTCGTGGACGCTCACGGCCTGGACGAGGTGCCACCCCAAGACGAGGAAGACGATATAGAGGAGTCCAAAGGAAACCGGCAGCCCGACCGCGGAGCGCCGCCCCAACCCAAGAGACGAACGGTAGGAAAAAAGGGAACGCGTCGTGCGCCAGATAAAAATGCCCGCTACGACCGTCGCGATCGCTGCCCGGAATACCGTGACCGGTATCCCGACGAACTCAAAAAACCGGCGCTCGCTCAAAAACTCATGAAGTCCTAACAGCGCCCCGGGGACGACAACGCCGGCGAAAAAACCATAGAGCAAAAAGAAGACGGCGAGCACGCGCGAGAACCTCACCGAAAAGACAAAGAATTCAAAGACCGGAACCTCGGAAGCAGTCTCCCGCCAAAAAGCAAAAGCGACCAGCACGGCGGCCGGCAGGGCGAAAAAGGTACGGATGGCGGCCTCACAGACGCCCTCTGCCTTTACGCACCAGGCGATCGTCGCCCAGCACGCCACCAGCGACGCGAGCACAACGACGCTCAAGGAGACGCGGGAACGGGGCCTTGAGTGAAGAACGCCGAACGCGAAGAGAAAGATGAAGCCGACGCCAAGCAGGACGTTGCGCTCCGCCAGCCAGAGCTGCGGCCGCATCAGCTCGTAAGCGGCGAGCCCCAGCGACCCATGCAAGCTTAAGACAAAAGAAAAACACGCCAGCAAGAATCCGTCGCAACTCCTCGGCGCGACGCACCGCTGATGCAGGTAAGACAAGACGCTCGCAACGCCCAGGAGAAAAAAGGACGCGCTGTAAAAAAACAACACGCAGTCGGGATTGTTAAGAAAAAAGGGCGTGATCATTTTGAAATTCAAGCGAGCCCCCCGAAGGGAGAAACCCACACCTGCATCTATTCATCGCCGAGCTTTGGTTTCAGAGCGAGCGATGGGAATCGAACCCACATAACCAGCTTGGAA
>CAZCSY010000021.1:0-15780 GCA_964501505.1 uncultured Planctomycetia bacterium | reverse complement strand
GAGCTTTGGTTTCAGAGCGAGCGATGGGAATCGAACCCACATAACCAGCTTGGAAGGCTGGTGTTCTGCCACTGAACTACGCTCGCATTTATTTAAGACAGAAGCGACAGGACAAGGGCGTCGAGCTTCCTCAGACTGCAGGGCTTAGTGAGGTAATCGACGGCGCCCTGCGCAAACGCCTCGCGCACGACATCCTCATCCTGGATGGCCGACAGCATGATGACCTTGATCGTGGGGTCGATCTCCAGGATCTTGCGCAACACCATCACCCCGTCCATGCCGGGCATGCGGATGTCGCAGAAAACTACCTGGGGGCGGCGCGTCTTGATCTGGAACAGACCCTCTTCGCCGCTCGCGGCCGCGGCCACGTTGTAACCCCGGGAGGTCAGGAAGTTAGCGATCAGGCTGCGGATCTCCGGTTCGTCGTCGATCACGAGGATGCGGCCCTCGCGGGTCTTTCCCGTAAACTCCCGCTGCCTGTCCTTGAGGATGCCCAGGATCTCCTTCATCATATGGTGGGTCGAAAAATCCTTCCTGACGACGGCCAAGGCCCCTGCCTGGATGGCCCTGCTCTTGAGATCCGCCGGCAACTCGTCCTGGGCCATCAGGATGAAATGGACCTCGCTGTCAAAGTTCCTGATGAGGGTCATCGTCTCGAAACAATCGAAGCGCTGGATCCGGGCATCGATGACGACGAGGACCGGCCGCTCCCGCTCGACGCGGATGAGCGCCTCCTTGCCGTTAGGCACACAGCTCACCCGATACCCCATGGACGACAAGACCTCGTAAAAAGTATCACGGGACGCGACATCACCGTCGACGACGAGGACATTCTCAAACATGGGCCCTTCCTGAGGGCTGCGGATGCCGGGACATTCTGTGGACAGGAGAGGATTCGAACCTCTGAAGCAAGTATGCAGCAGATTTACAGTCTGCCCCCTTTGGCCGCTTGGGTACCTGTCCTCAAACAAGTCTCACATAAGCCGAAGATTTAAACAACCCCGGCTTGCTCCATATCCAGCCGAAGAAGGGAATCGAACCCCCGACCCGCTGTTTACAAAACAGCTGCTCTACCGACTGAGCTACTTCGGCATAAAATCTACAAAGAACCGCCTTATCGCGCCCGGGCCCTGCGCAGGGCTGCGGGCAGATACAGCAAGATATCCGACGCCACGAGGGCCATCTCGGTCATATCCCGGGCCGCCAGGTCGCCGGCCACGCCGTGCAGATAGGCGCCGCAGCGCGCCGCCTCGCGGCCGGTCGCCCCCTGGGCCAGGAGGCCCGCGCAGATACCGGTCAGGACATCCCCGCTGCCCGCCGTCGCCATGCCGGGATTGCCACTCCGGTTCACATAAAGCCCGCCTTCGGCTGAGGCCACGACCGTCTGAAATCCCTTTAAAATCAGGTGAACATTGTAGTGAAGCGCGAAATCCTTTGCAACTTTTTTTCTAGCCTTCTGGATCGCTGCGACGGGCTGCCGCGTCAAACGCGCCAGTTCTCCGGGGTGCGGGGTGAGGATGACCGCCGCCCGCTTCTTCCTGAGACTCTTTAAAACATCCCTTTTCGCGGCGAGGGCATTCAGACCGTCGGCATCGATGACCATCGGCTTGTCGATCCGACTGACGAGATGACAGACGAGCCGCTGCGTCTGCGCAGCGCGCGACAGACCGGGCCCGATCGCAAGGCAGGAGGCCTGCCGGGCCGCGGCAAGAAGCCGCGGCAGGGCCTTGGCGGCCAGCGCGCCCCCGGCTGTCTGGGGCAAGGGAAGGAAGATCGCCTCCGTCAGCCTGGAGGCGATGATCGGATAGATGCCTTCGGGGACCGCCAGCGTGACAAGACCCGCCCCGCAACGCAGGGCCCCCTCGGCGCACAGGTACGCCGCGCCGACGTAAGACCGCGAACCGGCGACAACCAGGACGTGTCCGTAAGATCCTTTATGCGACGCAAGACGCCTCTTAGATAATCGCACAGGCAACCGCATAGTTTTCGGTATGGGAGAGAGACAGTGAAATGAACGAGCGCTTGTTGCGGATACGGCACAAGGGCTTTCCGAACTTATCGTTATAGATCTCGATGTCCTTGAACGCGATGTCCGGCTTCGTGCCCAGGGCCTTGAAGACCGCCTCCTTGGCCGCAAAGCGCGCCGCCAGATGATGCATCGGATGGCGCTTGCTGCGGGCATAGGCCAGCTCTCGATCCGTGTAGATCCTGTTCAGAAAGACGTCCCCCCATCGCTTGACGGCCTTCTCCAGTTTAGGGATCTCCACGATATCGATGCCGCTTCCTTTTACCATCACTGCCTTTCGGCGTTCTGCTCAGATGAGGGCTCGCATCTGCCGGACCGCCTCTTCAAGACCCACGAAGAGCGCCCGGCAGATGATGGCGTAGCCGATATTGAGCTCGTGTATCCCGTCCATCCCGGCGATCGGACGCACGTTCTTATAGTCCAGGCCGTGGCCGGCGTTGACGACCAGGCCAAGCCGACGGCCCAGGTCGCAGGATCGGTGAATCCTCTTCAGATCTTCCCGACGCTGTCTGTGCGTCATGGCCAGCGCATAGGCGCCGGTATGCAGCTCTATCGCCGTGGCGCCCACGTCACGGCTTGCGCTCACCTGCCTGGCCGCAGGCTCGATAAAAAGGCTCACGTCGATGCCGGCCCCCCGGAGTCGTTTGACGGCGCGCGCCACGCGGGTCTTGTGCCGAACGACGTCAAGCCCGCCTTCTGTCGTCAACTCCTGACGCTTCTCCGGCACGAGCGTCGCCTGATCCGGCCTGACCTTCAGGGCGACGGCGACGATCGGCGGCGCCAGGGACATCTCAAGATTAAGACGCCTGCCCCGACGCCTGCGCAGCGCCCAGACATCGGCGTCCTGAATGTGCCGCCGGTCTTCCCGCAGGTGCACGACGATGGAGTCCGCGCCCGCCCGCTCGCAGCAACGGGCCGCCGTCCTCACATCGGGGATGCCGCCCCGACGCTGCTGTCGCAGCGTCGCCACGTGATCGATATTGACGCCCAACAACGGCATAACGCCCCCGCTGTACCCGTTATTTCCCCGTTTGAGGCGATGCCTCCAACAAACGTCTACCGGAACTCGCCGTTCACGTAAAAGTAAACGACGACCGCCAATATGAGCGCAATGATCTTATACAACAGATAATGCGTGAACCACCTTTTGACACAGAAAAAGATGTTCTGCAGCCGCATCGTTTCTCTCTTTTGTTATGTGGCGGGGGGCCCTTTTATCGGTTCCGGAACGACGAGCAGCGCCCGGAGGTTCTGCATCAACTCTTCACGCGTCAATCCCTGCATCAGGCGGCCGCCTACGGCAAGCGACATGATCCCCGTCTCCTCCGAGACGATGGCCACCAGGGCGTCCGTCTCTTCGCTCAGGCCCAGGGCCGCGCGGTGACGCGTGCCCAGCGCGTGGCTAAGGTACGGGTTCTGCGCCAATGGGAACAGGCAGCTGGCCGCCGCCACCGTGTCGCCCTGGATCACCGCCCCGCCGTCGTGCAGGGGCGCGCCCGGCATGAAGATCGTCTCCAAGAGCTCCGGGCTCACGCGGGCGTTCATCGCGACGCCGCTGTTAATATAGCTCTTTAACGGGTCCTCGCGCTCGATCGCGATCAGGCAGCCGATCTTACGCTGGGAACAATAGCTCATCGACGCGGAGAGCTGACGGATCAACTCGTCGATCTCTTCCTCTTGGAGGCCGTGGCCGAAGAGATGCTGCGTGCCGAGGCGCGCCAGACCGAACCGCAGCTCCGGCTGAAAGATGACGATGATAGCGATGACGGAGATCGCGAACAGCTTCGTCAGGATCCAATCCAGGGTGTTGAAACCAAGCTTCTGCGCCAGGAAGAAAGCGACGATGAGGATAAAGATGCCTTTCCAGACCTGTCCGGCGCGCGTCCCCTCAAAAAAGATCATGATCCGGTAAAAGACAAACCAGAGGATCGCGATTTCGATCAAGGGCTTCAAGATCATCCAGTAGAGCGACATGAACTCCTGCATGAATTCCCTCATATCTACCGCCTCACTTCGTCAATGCATCGCTCAGCTTCACGACCTGCTTCATCTCCCGGACATCGTGAACCCGCATGATATGGGCGCTCTGGCCGACGGCGAACGCCGTTGCGGCGGCCGTGCCCCAGATGCGCTCCTGCGGGGGCCGACAGAGGACCTTGCCGATAAAAGACTTGCGCGACAACCCCACGAGAATCGGCCGGCCCAGGACGCGCAGCTCCGCCAGGCGCTTCAAGATCTCGATATTGTGCCCAAAGGTCTTGCCGAAGCCGATGCCGGGATCCACGATGATGCGGGAGACGGCGACGCCGGCCTGCAGGGCCCGGTCCATCGCCCGGCCGAGAAACACCGTCACCTCTTCCATCACATCGTCGTAGCGCGGCGCCTTCTGCATCGTGCGCGGCGTGCCCTTCATGTGCATCAAGACGACCGCCGCCCGGGAGCGCGCCAGGAGCCCGGCCATCTTCTTGTCATGCCGCAGGGCCGAGATGTCGTTGATGATCCGGGCACCGTTGTCCAGGGCGGCTCGCGCCACCTCGCTCTTCGTCGTATCGACGCAGACCGGGACGCGGATTCGGCGGCAGACCGCCTTTAAAAGCGGAATCACACGCGCGCGCTCTTCCTTTACCGGGACCGGACGCGCGCCGGGACGCGACGAGGCGCCCCCGATGTCGATGATGTCCGCGCCGTCGCGCACCATCTCTTCGACGATACGCACGACCTCCTGCACGCTGCGCCGTGTCACGCCGTCGCCGCTGAAGGAATCCGGCGTGGCGTTGACGATGCCCATCAGCCACGTCCGGCGGCCCAGCGTGACGGTCTTGGCGCCGAGTTCCAGTGTCGTCAGGCGCCGGCCCGTGCGCCATAGCGTATCGCGGATGGACGTGCCCAGCTCAGCCAGGCCGAAAGGCTGTTTCTTGAGTTTCTGCGCCAGCGCCAAGTATTGAGAAAAATTCCCAAAGAGCAGACAATCCGTGACCCGCGAACCGCCTGTCAGCGCCTCGCGGCTGACCGCCGCATCCGCGCCCAACGACAACATCTCCTGCTTAAGGATGTTCGCGCAAACACTGGGCAGACGCGCCACCTTGAGAAAGTGCACGAATCCCTTGACCCGCATCCGCACCATGCCGCCCCAGTCCACGCCGATGCGACCAAACTCACGCATCAGGTCATCCGGTGTCTCCAGGGCCAGCAGACGCACTTGCGGTGTCATCGCTAAAAAGAAGTCAGGAGAAGCCCAGAAGCTTCTTGACCTCTCCCCCATCCATAACCTCTTTCTCGCGCAAGGTCGAAGCCAGAAGCGTGAGCTTATCCTTGTTTTTCTCCAACAGGTCCCTGGCGCGCCGATAACATCCGTCAACGATCGCCTTCACCTCGGCATCAATCAGCTCCGCCGTCTGATCGCTGTAGTTGCGCTCCTCTGCCAAATTCTTTCCCAAAAAGACCAAGCCCTGTCGGTGGCCCAGGGTCAGGTAACCGACCTTCTCGGACATGCCGAACTCACAGACCATGCGCCGGGCCAGCTCCGTCGCGAGCTCCATGTCATTCTCCGAGCCCGTGGTCACGTCGTTGAAATTGATGTTCTCCGACGCACGGCCCGAGAGCAACACGGTGATCCGCGCCAACAGCTCGCTCCTCAACATGATATAACGGTCCTGCAGGGGCATCTGCAGCGTGTATCCCAGCGCCCCCACGCCGCGCGGGATGATCGAAACCTTATGCAGCGGGTCCACCTCGGGGAGCAAAAGGGAGATCAGCGCATGACCCGCCTCATGGTACGCCACGATGTCTTTTTCCTTGTCGCTGATGACCCGGCTCTTGCGTTCGGGGCCGGCGACCACGCGTTCGATCGCCTCTTCCATCTCCTGCCGGGTCACGGCGACTTTATTCCGGCGCGCCGCCAACAAGGCCGCCTCATTGCACAGGTTCGCTAAATCCGCTCCTGAAAATCCCGGTGTCTGACGCGCGATGTCGACCAACTGGACGTTTTCGGCGAGCTTGATCTTTGCGGAGTGGACCTTGAGGATCGCCTCGCGGCCCCGGATGTCCGGCCGGTCGATCACGACGTGGCGGTCAAAACGGCCGGGGCGCAGGAGCGCCGGGTCTAACGTGTCCGGACGGTTGGTCGCCGCCAAAAGAATAATACCCTGGTGCGGATCAAAGCCGTCCATCTCGACCAGGAGTTGGTTAAGCGTCTGCTCGCGCTCATCGTGGCCGCCGCCGATCCCGGAGAACCGCAGCCGGCCCACGGCGTCGATCTCGTCGATAAAAATAATGGCGCCGCGGCCGAAGGTCTTGGCGGCCTTGCGCGACTGCTCGAAGAGGTCCCGGACCCGCGAGGCCCCCACGCCGACGAACATCTCGACGAAGTCGGACCCGCTGATGTTGAAAAAGGGCACATCCGCCTCTCCGGCCACCGCCCGCGCGATCAGCGTCTTGCCGCACCCCGGCGGCCCCACCAGGAGGACACCCTTGGGGATCTTGCCGCCCAGACTCTGGAAGCGCTTGGGGTCTCTAAGAAATTCGATGACCTCCTGAAGCTCCTCCTTGGCCTCGTCGACACCCGCCACGTCGGCAAAGGTCACCTTCTCTTTTGTGTCCGCGCTGTCAAGCCGTGAGCGGATCTTGCCGAACGACCAGATGCGGTTTCCCGTCTCGGCCGAACGCGAGCTGAAATACCAGAGGAGCCCTATCAGAAGAAGAAAAGGCGCAAAATTCATCAACAGCGTCGTCCAGAAGGTCCGGGCAGGACGCACGTTGAAATCCTGGGCATTGGTGCGCAACAGCGTGAGCAGGGCCTTGTCGTCCGGCGGGATATGGACGAGAAAGCGGGTGCCGTTGACGAACTCGCCCTGAAGGACGTCCTCGATCATCGTCACCGTCTTGATGCGGTCCGGCGACGTGCTCAAAACGCGGAAAAACTCAGTGTAGGAGAGCTCCTTGCGGGCGTTCGCCGAATTCTGGAAGACCGACATCAGATAAAAGGCCCCCAGGATAAAGAGCGCCCACAAAAAGATGGCGTAATTATTTTTTCCGCGCCCCTTGGTCGCCGGAGCGCCTGCGGGTTTCAGATTTTTCTTTTCCATAACTATATTATTATAAAGGGAGTTGCGGCCGAAGGCAAGAGCCTTTTATCGCTTTCTCGCAGAAAAGACAAGCCCCCTCGCCTCCTTGCGGACACACGTGTCCTGAGGGAGGTGGACCTCGGAACCGAAAGGTCTACGGTACAACAGGTCCTCTACTTCCTGCCAGTGCTTCCAGGTCAGCCGCCGCAGAGAACCGCAGAGGTCCCGGAGGACCAGACGCAGGGCGGTCCGCCGCAGCCCGTCATCTGCCTTGAGGAGCGGCCCCAGGGCCACACAGATCAAGCGACCCTTCTTCTTCGCGGCGCGACGCAGGAACACACGCGCGCACCGCTCAAGATGGGCATAATCCGCTCCGATGGTCGCCGCCAACGCCGCCAACGCGTCGCGGACAGACGGATTAAAGGATTTCTCCAGATAAGGCAATAAGTCGTGGCGGACCTTATTGCGCAGATACCGCGTATCCCGGTTTGTCGGATCCATGCGCCAGATCTGGCCGCGGTTTTCAAGAAACTCCAGGACATCGCGGCGGTCCACTTCAATCAGGGGACGGACCACGGTATAGCCTTCCCGGGGCAGGACAGGGAGTATTCCGGACAGCCCGTAGAGGCCGGTGCCGCGCACCATCCGCATCAGGACGGTCTCCGCCTGGTCGTCCCGCGTATGGGCCAGGGCCACCTTGCGGCTCCCTGTCCGGCGGCAGGCCTCGGCAAAAAAGGCGTAGCGCCTGCGCCGCAGCGCCTCCTCAGCCCGGGCCCCTCTCCGTGGGAACGTCTTTTTCAAGACCCTGCTGAAAAAGGGTATCCCGTCATGGCGGCATAAATCCCGGACAAAGAGCCTGTCCTTCGACGAAGAGGTACGGATGTTGTGATCCAGGTGCGCGACCGTCAGGTCGCAACACAGCCGCGCATTCATCTCTTGAAGCACACGCAGCAGCGCGACCGAATCCGGGCCTCCCGATACGCCGACGACGACACGTTCCCCCTTTTCAAACATGCGAGAGCGCTCGATCGTCGAGGCGACGCGGTAGATCAGAGAACGCGCTGAACGCTGGACGGGGCCCATACGAAACCTGCCTGATCAATATTCCCGGGACTTATATCTGAACTGACGCACGACATCCGGGTGGGAGAAGAAATGGTTCATGCCCACATAAAAGGCCAACACAAAGACGACGCCGATGACGAGGGCCGACGCCGGGACCGGCACGGACAGCTCCTGGGCGAGGTAGATGTTGAGATAAATGTTCACAACCGCGTTCACGAAATAAAAGCTCATGACGATGCGCAGCAAGATGCGGGCCCACTCGCGCAGATGGAGCGTCCCCATGCCGCAGATGATCCAGGTAAGGAAGATCAGGACGTTGAGCCCAGACGAGGCCCAGAAGAGCGGCAACGCGAGCGTCGCGTCCGGCCACACCTGAATGCCGAGCGAAGCGTCCTGGCCCACCATGAGCAACATGCTGACGATCTGAAGGACCGCGCTGAAGGCACCGAACGCCATCAGGACGACCGAAGCCGCCACGACGCCCTTTGACCGCAGAATGAGCTTATAGACCATACCGAAGGACCTCCTGATGCCTTATAGACTATCAGCAGATGGTAAAAAACGCCAGAAAAAATCAGGACTGACGTCCTCTTAGCCCGACGCTCCAACGGCGCGACCCGGGTGGGACTCCCTTAAAGGTGTCTGTCCTTTTTATCGACGGACACCTGTCTCCTCGCCCGATACGCCCTCATAATCCTGCGCAGGGCGAACTCCGTGAACCGCGCCGCCTCGGCCTGCGTCATGCCCTCCTTCGTGTCGAAACGATACCCCAACCGCCGACCGACGTTCTTGTCGTCCAGGTGGATCTTCTCGATGCCGAAACGCTGGGGCTCCTGCATAATCAGCGTGCCGTCTTCGAGGCAAAACGGCTGCACCCTGAACACGTCAAAAAACCGGATATGGCGCTCCAGGAAATCCACGGTCGCGCCGGCCTCTTCGATGGTCTCCGTAGGGAAGCCGAAGAAGACGCTGACGGCGACCATGATCCCGGCCTCCTTGAGCGTCCGGAGGATACGCACCAGTTCTTCCTGAGCCAGGTTCTGGTGGTACTTATTCATCAGGCGCAGCACGCGCGGTGAAACCGACTCCAAGCCGAAACTGACCAAACGCAAGCCGGATTTTTTGAGAAGCTGACAAAGTTCAGGGTCAGCGAATTCCCGGCCAAGGATGATCCCCGTGCTCCACGTCACCGGTGCCTTTCGTTGCGTCAGGACCTGCGCCAGAGCCCGCATGAACGACGTCGGCAAGGCGTCATCCATAAAATAAAAGTTGTTCACCCCGTAGCGCTCGCCCATGCCGCGCATCACGGCCACGACCCGGTCCACGCCGGCCACGTAAAACTGACGGTCCTTCAGGCAGAAGCTACAGAAGGCGCACTTGGACCAGGGACACCCCCTCGAGGCCATGATGGGGAAGTATTCCTGGTAGCTGTCCAGATCAAAACCCGAGAAGTCCGGCACCCGATAATCATCGGGATGGAGGAGGAATTTCCTGCCGGTGGCCTCAAAGGTGCCCTGGGGACGGCGGACATACAGATTGGGGATATTCGAGACGTCCCCGGAATCCAACGCGTCAAGCAGCATCCGAAAAGGCTCTTCGCCGTCATCGACGACCAGATAATCAAAGAGGGCGGCGATCTCCTTGTCCGTCTTCAGATAATCGATGTGCTTTGATATCTGCGCGCCCCCCGCGACGAGGCGCACACCCGGAAACATCCTCTTGAGCTCATCGGCAATCAGGAGGGCAAAGAAGAGCTGCTCCGGATAGATCACCGAAAGGCCCGCGAGGTCCAACCCTTGCGGCCGCCCCGCGCCCCGAAGAAGCGCGCGCACCTTTTTCTTCTCCTCGATGAATCTGCCGGGGCGGCGGGCCGAGAGGATCGCCTGCAGCGACCAGGGGATCGATTTCTTGCCCTCCACCTCCATGCGGTCCAACAGGACATAGACATTGTCGTCAAGGAACCGGTACGCGCCGGAAGAGGTGCGGCCCTGCCTCCTCAGGTTCTTGGAGGCCTGCAAGAGGAGCGCATACAGCGACCAGTGGGGCTGTATCGTCTTCAGGTACGCGAGGTTCATGTCAAAGACCGGGACCGCCGGACGCCCTTGGGAAGACAAGTAGGCATTCAGGTAGGGAATGCTTAGGGGAAGAATATTCGACGTCAAGACCGGCGGCCAGATAAGAAGGGTTTTTTTCTCAGACATAGAATGAGTACGGCCGGCACCTGTCAAAACGGCTCCCAAAACGACTCCTCAGTCTCCATGAGCGATAGCGCAGGGCTTTTTATCCACATCGCCGCCAGGCCCCCTCATCTGAAAAATGTGATTACCCGTCACGCCGCAGGTCACAGGCACCGCGACGATGGTATACGCATCAGGGCTCAATTGAAGGGAATACGTGTAGCCGTTGATGGTTTGCCGGTCACAGGGCTGGTCGAGATAAGACAGATCGCCGTCCGTCAGCTCGTTCTCCGCGACGGGATAGGCACCGACATTACCTGCCGCGTACGTCTCAAGGGCGGTTCTCACCGTCGCGATGCGCGCTTGCGCCGCGGCCTCATTCGCATAGAGCCTCGCACGCAGCAGGTTCGGGATGGCGATGGCCGCCATCAAGACAACGAGAGGTATCATCACGATCGACAAGCCGCCCATGACGATGCCCGCGATGGCCAATCCCTCGCCCTGAAGCTGTTCTTTGTTCTTATTGATCTTGACGAGCGCAACGATGCCCATGATAAGCGCCGCAAGACCAAACAGGATACCCAGGAGAGGAAACCAGAAAAGACACCCGAGGACCAAGCTCGCGACCGCCAACCCCAACGTCTTCTTGTGTCCCTGCGTCATCGCTGCCTCTCTTCAAAAGGATACGGCTCTACGCACCCTATTCTACCTTTATTCAAAAAATAAGGCAATCCCTTCGGATTGCCCTATGCGATCATGACGGCGGAAGGAGTCGAACCTTCGACATAGCGGGTATGAGCCGCTTGCTCTACCAACTGAGCTACGCCGCCGAAAATGATAGCTTGTTCAATGAGCGGACACTTTACGGAGCGCAACGACGTAGAGTGTAGGCCGAAGGCCGTCCGCGAATTGAATCCCGTGCGACCCTCCCTCGCCGGACCTTCAAAACACGTCCCAATCCCCTGTCTGAAGCTTCCACCTTTGATGGAGGAAACGTTCGGCAGGGGCGCCCAAGGGATAAACAACCAGAACCTGCTTCTTGGGCAGCAAAAACGAGGGAACGGCCGCGAAGCCGCTCGCCAGACCCTCCCCAAAAGAAAAATCCGTATTCATCATAAACAGCATCTTCTTGCCCTGCTGGACGGCCCAGGCCGCGACAGACCTGAGGATCCTCACCCGGTCACTCCAGGAACGGCCCCACAACTCCATCACGAGCGCGAAGTCCCTGCCGAAGACGCTCGCCAGGCGCGCGACGGCGTATCCCCGCCGGTCTCCCTGATACTCGTGCAAAAAATAGTGGTACGCGTTGTTCGGATGTTCGGCATAACGCCAGCGCAGGTAATCCTGATCTCTGCGGACGGCCGGCGCCTTCGTCTCCAGATCCTGACTGAAGGTATCCAACGGAATCCCTTCACATTTTAGGACGCGCGGCGAATGAGCCCCCGTCAAGACCGCGCAGGGGTTGATCCACGTCGTGAGTATCTGCTTGGCCCGACAGCCCAGATTGAGAAAGCTGGGGATGGAGGCAGCGTTCGGAAAAGCAAAGACGAGGCCCTCCCGCGGGAGCGCGTCGAACAGACCCTTGAGCGTGGCGAAGAAGTGTCCCTTGCGCCGCGCCGGCGGGATCGTCGCCACGTCCAGACAGTGCCAGCCCACCAGGGAACCGGCGTCGTCCTTCAGATGATACGGGATCATGGCGCTGCTACTGAGAATCTCGTCCCCTTCCTTGATGAGAGCGACGCGCCCCAGACCGGCAGGCGTCCGGTACTTCCATCTATAAAAATCAGGCGTCATGAACGCATCGCTGGCCTTGTTCTTTTCCAAAAGGTCACGATACGCCCTCCTCAGGAAATCCGCGTAGACCCCGTAATCAAGCCTGTCCGCTTCAATGATCTCTAACCGCGGCATGGATCCTTGAGCCTCTTGAGGGCCTCGTATTCAGCCCTCCGGTTCTCACTCAGCACGAAAGCGGCCTTGCCGGTATCGTTCTTCCAGCGCGCGAGCTCATGTGTTCCTGCCTTACCAATATGGAAAAGGATCTCCAGATTCTTGAAACCGAGCCGCCTGGCCAGGGCCGTCTGCCGGCGGATAGCGGCCTCGTTCATCATCCCGCTGTACAAGACCCCCAGCATCCCGTCCGGATGAGAGACCTGGCATCTCTTCGCGAGCCACGCGTCCTCCAGGGCGAAACCCCTCAACAGCACGTGCTTGGCGATGTTCTGAACGAAGGGAAAGCTGAAAGACTCCCTGCCGAAAGCGTCAAAAGGTTCCCGGACCAGTCTGAGCGAGGGAATAGAAAAGGTGCGCGCCAGGCGGCAGGCCAGACGGAAGAGAAACGGGATCATGTGGATGTGCATGTGGCTGTCCAGGACGTCGAGACGACGAGGAGCGATATGCCCGATGACCGTCTCGATCTGAGCCGTCCACTCCCGCTCGATCTCCCCCAGCAAACGCGTCCGACGTTCTGTGAAAGAACAATAAAAGGCCTTGAAAATTCCCAGGAAATCATGCCGGAAATAACCGTCCACGTCGACCAGTGAGGGGACTTCAGCGGCGGGACACACGGACGTGCCTTCCGTGAGATTCAGATGGATGCCCAAGCGCACGGCCCGCTCAGGATTTCTCGCCAGCCTTTCGGTGATCATGGACCAGTGGTCGCAATTGGCGAAGACGCTGAAACCGTCCAGCCATCCGGCCTCCCACGCCTCAAAGATCTGATCGCTTATCTGGGGCGTTGCCCCCAAGTCATCGACGTGAAATATCCGGTCCATCATCGGCGTTTTTGAGACAAAATATCCCTATCTTTTTTGTCTCACTTCCTGCCCTTCAGGTACGCGTCGAAGTACGCGTCGCAGTAAATATTCTTGTTCAGGACCAGGTCGCCGGCGACCATGGTCTTCATGAGCTCCGCGTCCAGCGGGTCCAGGATCGCCGCGTCCAGACCTGCCCCCTGCGCCATCAAGAGGAACGCGCGGTTGATCCACCGGCGGTTCCTGGCGCCCTGAGAGATATTGCTCAGGCCCACGACCGTGCGGGCCTCGGGGGCGAGCAGCTTCAAATCTTTGATGACCTCCAGTATAACAAAAAGCTGGTCCTGGGCAACATTTATCGGCATTAGGACCGGATCGAGAAAAAGGCGCTCGACCGGAAAGCCCCGTGTCGCAGCCGCCTCCACGATGCGCGCGGCCAGCTCCAGCCGCCGCTCCTTGTCCTGCGGCACACCCTTCCTGTCCAGCGTCAGAGCGACCAGGTCTGCGTCCTTCTTTTTTGCCAACTCGAAATAGACGCTCAATTTATCTTCATCGGCCGTCGTGGAGTTAATGAGGGTCTTGTTGTGACAGACGGCCAATCCCGCTTCGATCGCCGCCTGTTTCGTGCTGTCAAGGCACAGCGGCACCGACACCTCTTTCTGGACCGTCTCCACCAGCCAACGCATGTCCTGCGCGGGGTCCTTGGACAACGGCCCGCAGTTAATGTCCAGCGCGTCCGCGCCGGCAGCCGCCTGCCGACGGCCCAGCTGACCGATGAAGGCCGCGTCGCGGCGCTCCAGGGCCACAGCGACCTCAGGATACATCCCGTTGATCAATTCACCGATAACGAACATGCCGGGCTCACTTTTTCATCAAGTCGTCGATCGCCTGGCGCACGATGCGGATCGCCGTCGGGTGGGCCATCGTGAGGATGTCGGCGCCGGCCTGCAACATCGCCAGGGCCGTCACCACCTCCCACATAATGCCCCGCTCGGCGACACCCCCCCACGCCGGCATCTCCTCGGCGCTTGCCTTCGCCTCTTTGGTCTTCCACGCCTCCTGACCGACAAAACAGATAAAGGGCATGGCCAGCATCTTGTCGCCCGACAGGGCCGCCGTGCGTGCCCGCTCCATGATGGAATACGCATACTCCATGCCGTAGCCGAGCGCCCCGATCGTCGGGTTGATGACGATGCGGTCCGCCGGCATCCCCAGATCGGTAAGCAGAATATTCAACTGCTTGGCGATGTTGACGTCGATCGGCGATTCGGCCACGATGTTGTGGCCGTCGGCGGTGCAAGCCGCCGCGATGGTCTTGTAATTCTCCTGCACGACGTCACCGAAGAGCAGGCGCTCGCCCTTCGTCGCCTCGGAGACCGCCGGCAGCACCTCGTTATCGGCCTGGGCGTCGCCGCAGCCCAGGACGATGAGCGGCACGTCAAGCGCCTTCAATATCTTCTTCGTCAGGGTCACGGCCGCCTTCTTGTCCGTCTTGCCTTCTTCCGGATGGATCCCCTGAAGCTTCAGACAGACCAGGTCCGCCTCTTTCAGGGACCCTTTGGCCCACGCGACGGGATCCTTGATCACGGGCGTCAACCTCTCCGTCAGGGCAAGCGGCCAGTCGGGATCAGGCACGTCATAGACCTCGGCGGCGATCAGCGGCCGATGCGGCAGGACGCCTTCTTCAAGGAGAAAAGGCAGCGTCTTCTCCCCGCCGACCGCGAGGACCGTCGCGCGGGTGCCGCCGTCGTCCCTTCCGGCCCCCAGACGCACGACATGAACGTCCAGACTCCACTTCTCAAGATGTTTTAACCCGTCGGCCATAACGTCTCTCCTATCTCTTCCACAGCGGCCCGCGCAACGCTTGCCGGACTCAAGGACAACACGCTCTTGCCCCGAAGAGCCGCTTCCAAAAGCATCTCATCTTTCGGGATAGCGAAGACCTGCCGGACGCGAAACTCCTCTTTCAGCTTATCCCTCCTCAGCTTTTCCTCATGCCGGTTGACCACGAGATACCGCTCCCTGACCGGGATCCCAAGATCCTCGACCAGCTCGAAGATGCGGCGCGCCGACCTCAGGCCCACCACCGTCTCATCCGAGACCACGAAGAGCTTCTGACACGCGCGCGTGGTCTTGCGGGAAAAATGCTCCAGGCCCGCTTCGTTATCGACAACCGTAAAGGCGTAGTCGGCCGTCAGCTCCCCCATGATCCCACGCAGGACATTGTTCGCATAGCAGTAACACCCCGGCCCCTCGGGACGGCCCAATACGAGGAGGTCAAACCCGTCGCTCTCGGCGATGTTCTGGTGGATCTGATACGAAATATAGGCGTCCTTTCCCATGTTCGCCGGCACGGCGTCGGGCTTCTGCGCGACCTGCTCGATGACCTCCGAGACGCTCACCACGCTCTCGATACCCAGGGCGTCGCCGAGGGTGCTGTTCGGATCGGCGTCGATCGCCAACACCCCTGCCGTCTGGTGCTCGGCCAGCCAACGGGTCAGCAATGCCGCGAACGTCGTCTTGCCCGTGCCCCCTTTGCCCGCTATCGCTATGACTTCAGCCATGATCAATGAACCTGCCGCGAATGGAGAGGCCCCACGGGGATTTCTTTTCCAGGCAGACAATCAGAAATTTTTCTGCAAATGTCGGCAAGGATTTGCGACGCGTGCACAGGCGAAGCTTTATGTCGCCGAGCAGCG
>CAZCSY010000020.1:0-20651 GCA_964501505.1 uncultured Planctomycetia bacterium | reverse complement strand
TGCGGGATGCCATCTCGCAGTACACCGACAGGACCGGGAACCAGGTCATCGCCAATTATGAAGGCGGCAACTGATAAGAGCGCCTTTTCAAAAGATCGGAGGAGGTGAAGAAAGAATGTTGAGGATGTTTCGCAAAAGAGGTCAGAGTACTCTCGAGTACGCGGTTTTAATAGTTGTCATCATCGCGGCCCTGATCGCCATGCAGGTTTATTTGAAGCGTGGCCTCCAGGGACGGTTACGGGAGTCCTCGGACCAGATCGGCGAGCAGTTCTCACCGGGTTACACGGTTTCGAACAGGGTTACGACCTCCGGCAGTTCCGTGACGGAGACCCGTCAGGCCGGCGGTTCTGTGACGACAGCGATCACGAACCAGTGGCAGAACATCACTGGCGCGGAGAACGTCCTGTCGGCCGGTAACGAGTACTGGGGCGTGTAGCGCCCGGTTCCAAGGTTGGTCAGGCGGCGGTGAGCCTGATACGTCAGCAAGGAGTCCGATATGCGTCGGTACCATTTCAGGAAAGCGAACAAGACGAACCCCGAGAGGGCGCGGGTGCGCTCCCTCCGCCTGCCCGCCTCCGACGGGGCCGTCTTGACGCAACCGACGCTTGAGGCTCACCGCCGCCGCTGCTTGTCCTCGGCGGGACAGCAGATCATTGAATATGCCATTTTGATCGCCGCGATCGGCGCGGCCTTGACGGCGATGTTCGTCTACGGCAAGCGCGGCCTGCAGTCCATGATCCATGATCAGACGAGCCGGATGATCGGCAAGCAGGTGGCCAGCGCCCCCTATGCCGACGCCAACACGCCGTTGCGCGACAGCTCGCTCTCGGAGACCTTCTCCGGCGGGACGAGCGTCCTGAATACGGTCGGCGCCGAGGGGACGTACGCGTACAGCGACACCAAGGACACCAACGGGACCTCGCAGCGGGTGAGCGACACGAGGTTGGACTACCGCCAGCAGTGGGTAGCGGCAGGCGGAGGCTCCGGCGGCTCAGGCGGTTCCGGCGGCCCGACGCCGTGGTAAGGAGAGGAAAGGATTTGAGTGTCATGACGCCTCGCTATGGGAACCGACAATCAGGATACGCGCGCAACGACAACAGGGGGCGTGTCGGTGTCTTTGTCCCGCCGTCCGTTCCGGCATCCGTCGGAACGGGCGGGATTTCGTCCCACAGGCAAAAGATTTCGTGGGGTTTCCTGCATCCGAGGCGCGGACAAAGCATCATGGAGACGGCGATACTTTTTATGGTGGTCCTTTTCGCGTTCATCGCGATGATGACGTACATCAAGCGTTCGGTGCAGGGCCGGCTGCGCCGGGATGCGGACAGCATCGGCCAGCAGTATGATTTCGAGCGCACCGGGTCGAACACGACGACGACTTATTCATCTCACGCGACGACGAGCAGCCAGACGCAGGAGCAGGCGGTGGTGGACCCCGCGACGGGCTGGTCTGAGGACCGCCAGGTGACGACCGTCGTCACCGACACGGACTACGAGAGGTCGAACACGACGGGCCGCGAAGTGGTCGGCGCGCCGTAACAAAGGGGACACGGGATGGCTTCAGGAACGCAAGGCCTTCAACGGGACACGGCGAAAGAGCGACGGGGGCAGGCGCTGGTGGAGGTGGCCGTCTTCGGGACGATCTTCCTTATGATCGTCGGCGCCCTGATCACGTACGGCCTGCGGTTTGATTACAATCAGCGCGCCCAACAGCAGGCCTTCCGCCGGGCGCTCAAGATCGCCTCGGACCGGGAGACGGGGGGCGGGAGGTACATGCTTATGGAAGACAGGTATATCCCGGACCCGACGGATCCCTTCGGCATCGGCAGGAGCATGCCGGTAGTGGCCGCGGCGGATGTCATCCGTACCGATCAGTTGGATGCTCGGGCCGGCGAGAGCGCGGATCCTAACGATCTGCCGACGCTTGTCATGGACGTCCAGCTCGGCTGGACGAACGATCCGGCCGACACCCCCGTCATGCGGCGTCATATCTTTCGCAACGCCGGTTTTCGCTACGAGAGGAAGGCCGCCGGGCACACCGAGGCTGAAATCGACAAGTACAAGTTGATTTATGGGGATGTGTTCGAGGTGAATGATACCACGGTGCGCATCGTCGATCCTTGCAGCGGTCATCTTGCCGACTACAACACGTGCTATGAGCAGGCGACGATGCTGGTGGACGAGGACTATTGCCGCTCGACGTGTGAGCGCAGCTCCAGCGAGAGCGATGTGAATTGCACGGACCTTTGCGGACAGGTACTCAATCCGCCCAACCAGGTGAATCGGACCGCCTTCAATTCCGCCGCCGGCGGGCCGTGGTATGCGGTGGGCGCCGATGCCTCGAAGGGGTACTGGCGGTTTCCGGTGCTCGATGAGCTCTTCGGCCGCGACCCCAGCGGCACGGGCACGATCGGCCCCGCGCCGACGGGGTTGTCGCCGGACATAACGAGCACGGTGTCGCGTGATATCAGCATCAACAAGATGGAGACGACAGATCGCATCGTCACACAGCAGTCCGCCGGCATGCGCGAACGGGCCACCAGGCAGATGGTCGTCCACGATAACCTTAACTCCTTGGGTGTGGAGTTTGTCCGGCCCACGGCCCAGGGGTATGCCGGGCACGTCGAATCGACGCCGATGACAAGCAATACCCGGGTGAACATCAACGAGACGTGGTCGACGCAAAAACACACATATTGACGGGGACCGCGCCATGGACAGATCACGTGAACATCCTGATGCAGGGCAGCACCGGCCAAGAGCAGGGAGGGGCCGCGGCCAGTCGTCTCTGGAGATGACGGCCGCGTTGATCATGGTTCTTCTCATGCTTGTCGCGGCGGTGCGCATCTTCGCGTGGCTCAACCGGCGTATCATTTATAGACAAGAAGATTATGAGGCGTCGCGCATCGCAGCCGGGAGCATGCCTCATCAAACTGTGTCCTTCGCGGAGGGCCGCGTGACGGCGGGGGACACGATCTTAGGGGGGGTGGAGGTTGATGAATCGCCTCGTCCGAAAATTCACCTCTTTAACTAATCTGGGGAGAGCGAAGTCCGTCAGCGGTCAGATGGCGACGCTCCTGATCCTCTTGATGGTCATCGGCCTGAGCTTTGTCCTCTTCACGGCGAATATCGGCAACGTCTCCGTTCAGTCAACGGCCCTGGCCAATTCGGCCGACGCATCCGCCCTGCAATTGTCTTCGCAGCTTTCGACCAAGGCGCGCCAGCTTTATGAAGGGCTGGGCAATAGGACCAAGAAGTGCGTCAAGACGGGTTTCCTGAGCTTTGTCCTGGCTATCGTCGCGGCGATCTTTACGGTTGTTGTCATGTATTTTTGTCCTCCGGCCGGGGCCGCCATGTGGTCGAAGACCGCGTTTATTTTTGCAGGGGCGGTGGCTGGCGCTGTCGGAGGCGCCACCGGGGGTGCCATCGCCGGAACCGGTGCGGTGCAAGGCGCCTTGACGGGCGCGGCGGTCGGCGCGGCGGTCGGTATGTGCGGTGCCGCTCTTGCTCCGGCCACAACGCCGACAGTGGGGGCAAATGTCGGCGGGATGGCGGCAGGTTCGCAAGGCGCTGTAATAAGCGGCGCTCAGGCTGCCACCGTATCAGGGACAGCCTTTGTTCCGGCGGGTACGGTTATCGGGCAAGGCGCAACCTTTGTCGGTGGGAGCGTTGCTGTCAATGCGGGCCTGGGAACCGGTTTGACGGGGGCCTTGAGCATCACCTCAGCCGGATACAACGAGGCTGAACGCCAGCAGGCGCTTGCCGATTACATGGACAAGATTGCGAAGATGTTCGGCAAGGCGAGCGAAAAAGACCGCCTGACCCAGACGACGATCATGCGTGCCCTGGCCGGGGTCGTCGACGACCCGAACATGTCGCCGGATACGAACGACTGCAATTACAACAATGATACGACGGAGCTGGTCTCTGATTACCAGGTCTGGTGGTGGAGGCGGGCTGAGAACATCCCCAAGGTCGACTCGAACAACATTGAGTACGCGATGCGGAACCTTGAGAGCCTGCAGGTCTTTATCGGGGGGCTTCTGGGCGGCGGTACGGGGTTTGTCTTTGTCACCCCGGACCTCTTCGTCTCCAAGGAGTACATGTGGGAGACGGATCTGAGAGTGCCTCCGGCGCAGCTGGATGTCCTCTTGCCGGGCAAGGACCCCGAGGGGCTGCTCGCACGCAGCTTCAGGGCCCTTGAGGCCTCAGGCGTTAATCTGAGTTTCTGGGAGCCGGGCCCGACGGCAGCTCAATACATGGCGGCCTTTGCCAACATTTCCGACGATGACTGCGTGGGCGCGGCCTGCAACGTGCCGGCCCCGCCCGGCTACGACCGGTTTGATATGGTTGTGGCCTCTCTGCACGAGGTCTATCTCTGGATCGCCGCGCTGAGGCAGGAGAACCCCGACAACCTGGCGGCCTCGTGGGACGACTGGATCGGGTTTGTCTATGACGTGGCGGAGGACCCGGAGGAGGACCCGGCGTACGATCCCTACGCGGATCCGCCGGCGTCGCTCTACGGGATCCTGACGCTGGTGATCTACGAGATGGAAAAGTGGATGGCGGAGATCGACGCCCTGTATCCCACATGGCCGGAGTGCCAGATGAATGAATACGGCGAGTTTGTGACCGCGCCGTGCCGCACGGACTTCGGGACGTGGTGGCAGGACGCGAGCTTTGATACCATACCGGATTATGAGTATTCGCAGGTGAAGTCATGGCTCGGCACTTGGGGTCCCATGTTGTTCGACTTCCTGCGTTCGGCCCTCAAGGGGATAGCCGGCGGCTATGGTTACGCAGGCAACGAGATCCCGGGCGGGAAGAATCCTGCGACGTACGAATGGAACGACGCCCGCGGCCGACACCGGGTGCGCGTGCGGGTCGGCGACTTCAGGGCACCGAGCATCAAGAAGAAGAAGCACGGCAATTGGCTCAGCGGAAAGACGTGTTTCCACCTTTTGCATTATTCCGACGAGTGGGAGTTCAACGACCGTCACCGGGACGAGAATTACGTCGAGGTCTCGCGGTATGACCGGCCCTCGGGCCAGGGGGCGATAGGCCGCTGGAATCCGCTGAACCGGTCGATCACGAAGAAGGCGTATTACTCCTATGGTCCGACGTGGGACGAGGTGAGCCTGCGGAAGGGGCGATAGGAGGGCAAGAGAGGGGTACGTGAGGAGCGATATGAAGATACAAAGATACAAAACCCTCAGAGCGCTGTGCGGTGCCTGCCTCCTTGTTTTTGTCCTTTTGGTCAGCGGCTGCGGGGCCCGGCAGGACGTGGCCCTGGCGCGCCGCGTGCTGGTCCTCCTCGTCGAGGGCCGCTATTCGGCGCGGCACCTGATCGACTGGGAGAAGTTCGTGGCGATCCGTCAGCCGGTGGGCGCGCAGTACAGCGCCTTTTCCGATGAGCGGGACCGGTTGAATTTCCAGCGCTCCTTTATCGATACCTTCCGCTCCGGCTTCAAGACCGAGGGCGGCGATATCAAGAATTTCGTCAACTGGCGGGTGCTGGAGGTGTTCAAGGAGCCTGTCCGGATGACGCGGGTGGCGGCGGACATAAAAAATCGGCAGATAGTATTCATCTTCGATATCGAACACAGCAAGGGCAAGAGGAGATTGGTCAGGATGGAGGCCTTGCAGATAACGGACGAAGACGTATTCCGTGAATATGAAAGGAAGGCGCGTCGTGCTTTTTAAACGGTTGCGTTCAAAAAGAGGCGGGTTGACGGTGCTGGAGTATTCCGTCCTCATCGCAGCGCTGGTCACGGGACTCTTTTTGACGCACACGTACGTCCGCCGGGCGGTGGAGCGCAAGTGGCGCGAATCGGCGGACCAGATCGGCATGGGCCTGCAGTATCAGGAGGCCGAGAACGGGGCGCCGGCCACGATCGTGGTGAAACACTGAGGTTGACGATGTCTGTCTTTTTACAGGTGATAACGCTGGGTTTCGTGTTCGGGGCGACGGCGATCCTCGTCACGCAGGCGGCCCCCGTGGTCTGGGAGAGCCTTTACGCCTGGCGCGTGCGCGGCGTCGAGGCCCAGCGCACGAAGCTCCGGGAGGTCTTCGTGGACATGGACCCCCAGAAGCTCTTTATCGTCAATATCGTGGCGCCGACGATCTTGAGCGTCCTGGGGCTCCTCGTGACGCGCAGCATCGTGGGCTGTTTCCTCGGCTTGGGCATCGGCCTTGTGATCCCGGCCCTGATCGTCAAGAACATGGTTCTGACGCGCAAGAACAAGTTCAGCGCGCAGATCACCGACGGCCTGATGATTCTCTCGAGCTGCCTGAAGGGCGGCCTGAGCTTGCTGCAGTCCATCGAGGCGCTCGTCGAGGAGCTGCCGGCGCCGATCAGCCAGGAGTTCGGCCTGATCCTGCGCGAAAACAAGATGGGCATCGCCCTGGAAGAGTCCTTTGAGAACCTGAATCGCCGCATGCCTTCGGAAGAGTTGAACCTTTTGACGACGGCGATCCTCGTTGCGCGTGAGACGGGCGGCGACATCACGCAGCTTTTCAGCCGTCTGATCGGGACGATCCGCGCCAAGCTCAAGATCAACGATCAGATAAAGACATTGAGCATGCAGGGTAAGATCCAGGGTGTCGTGATGTCCATGCTGCCGATCGTCTTTGCCGTCATGGTGGTGTCCTTTCAGCCGAATTACTTTGACATCATGCTTTCAAGTCCCCTGGGACGCGGGCTCCTGGTCTATGCGGTGATCTCGGAGCTCGTCGGGATGTACATGATTCGGATCTTCAGCAAGGTCAACGTGTAGGAGATAAAAGATGCTGGTCTACATATCACAACTCATGCTTTTTGCGGGCGTCTTCATCCTGTGCCTGAACTTCTTCATGTGGTTCTTCGTGATGCACGACCTGCGTCGTACGATCAAGCGGCGCCTGCGTTACGAGACGAACCCGCAGGACAAGAAGGCCGTCTTCCTGCACATCTTTGACATCTTCGCGCCCCTGACCCGTTTTTTGTTGCAGCGCTATATAAAGCGCGATGCCCTTGAGAATAAGATCTTTGGCGCGCGCGCGGGCCTTACCGCGGAGCAATTCCTGGGTTCCAAGATCATGATGGCCCTGGTGGGGCTGATGGTGGGCACGGCGTTCCTGCCGCCGGACGATATCCTCAAGATCGGGCTCGCGGGGATCTTTGTCTTCTTCCTGCCGGACCTGTGGCTGGACGCGAAACTCAAGCAGCGGCGGGCGGCGGTGGTTCGGTCCCTGCCGGATACGGTGGACCTCCTGGCGCTGTGCGTGGACGCGGGCCTGGATTTCGTGGCGGCGGCACGCTGGATCGTCGAGAAGTCGCGCGCGTCCGCCTTTATCGAGGAACTGAGGCTGATGCTCCAGGAGATCAAGGTTGGCAAGCCCCGGCGGGAGGCGCTGCGGGACCTGTCGCGCAGACTGAACGCACCGGATGTCACGGCCTTTGCCCGCACGTTGATCCAGGCGGACCGCATGGGCACGCCGATCGCAGAGGCCTTGAATATTTTGTCGGAAGACACCCGGGAACGCTTTTTCCGCCGGGCCGAACGCACGGCCCTGCAGTCACCGATGAAGATGCTTATTCCTCTGATCTTCTTTATCCTGCCCGTCGTCGGCGTCATCGTGGGGGGGCCCATCGCGATCCAGTTCATGAGCGGGAGCCTCCTGGGCGGAATGGGGGGAGTCAGATAATGACGAACCGCGCGGCAACGCGTTATAGATTTGTTCGACGGACCGTGTTCTGTGGCGGACACGATTCGATACCATCCCTCACCTCTCTGCCGGGAGGCGGGAAATTGCCGAAGAAAGGAGGACGTAGGGGCTTATTGAATAAACCCGAACGTAATATGTGTTAGACATGCGGAACAAGTCTTGGGTCAAGATCCTCGCATGGGTGATCGTTGCGATCTTCTTACCCGAGCAAGTCGCGTGGGCGCTCGACTATAACTGGCGCGGTGCGCTGAATCCGGGACTGATGGTTACGTCTCCGCAGGCGGCCGTTGTGCAGGGAGAGTCTATGCCTGTCAAGGACGCAGCCCAGGACAGGATGATCGCCGACTCCCTGCGTCAGGTCCTCTCTCAACTCATCGGCAAGAACGCCACGGACATCCGGATCACGCCCCAGGTGAGCATCCGCCGCACGACACCCTATAACCTGACCGAGGATAAGCTTGATGAGATCGATGCCTGGATGCGGCAGGGGGGGCAGAGCCTGGTGACATGTGGTGCTCAGGCCCTGGCCGGTCTTTTGGCTTCTACGGGCAGGGGGGTTTCTTACCTTCAGGTCGCCCACTACGCGCTCCTTTTTGACCTCTTATCTGACTCTATTGAAATATATACCTATAACCAGGGCAAGCGGCTGGAAAACTCCCTGTATGCCTTGGCTAAGACCGCACTCCTGTTTAACCTCGAATTAAAGCCCTTTCATTGGTCTAATTTTGACTTCGATAATAAAGAAATTTCAAAAGAATTAAAGAAGTTAATTCCTTTCATTGCATTCGTTAACGACGATCACATGGTTCTCGTCAAAGGACTTTCTAAAGAAGGTTTACTAATCAGCGATAACGGCGTCGAAAAGATCCTAAAAAAATCCGATGTGAATGTCCTTTTTTCAGGCTACGGTCTCCTGCGCGCGGACAGCGATACGTCGGGCACGGGAATCGTCTTCCTCGAAGAAGAGGTGGCTAAGGCCATCCAGGGCGCCAAAAAGACGGTCTATGAGCACTATGACTTTGTTTCGCCTTTGGATGATTTTAATGACAATAGCACTGATATGTGGGTTAGCTTGGGAACCTTGACAGGCACCCTTGCTATCGGAGGTCTCGGTTCGTATTTTGGTTGGGCCAGCAGTCCTTTTTTGATGTCCGGCGCAAGCTCCATGCTGAACGGTCTGGTCGTCGGGCAGATCTCTCAGGCTTCGGCCACCATCGGGGCCAAGTATCTGGGCATGAACCCGACGACAGCCCAGATCTTCGGCACGACGATCGGCGCCGGCTTCAGCGGGCTCAGCACGACGGCTTTCAGCGGGACGACGGCAGGCAGCTGGAATCCCAACGCCAATTTCTTCAGTAAGTTCATGTACAACAATCCGTTGGTCGGCGGCTTTACCGCCGGAGCGATACGCGGGGGCCTGATGGGGACCGGTTCGGTCCTGGCCCAGAAGTATCTTGCCAAGAACGATAACGCATGGTCGAGGATTCTCGCGCCGATCGCCGGAACGACACTGGGCTATCTCGGGGGGGAGAGCCTCCTTAGCATGGGCGGCTACCAGTCGAACTACTTCGGCAAGGGGGGCATTTCGAGTGTCGACCAGAACGCCAGCCTTTGGACGAAAGTGATAGACAGCAATGTGAGGGCGTTAGGCGATGTCGGGTTCCAGAGCTATGTCGTGAAGTCACTCGTCGGCAACGCCGCGGACGAGCTCGCGCGCAAGTATATATTTGACGGCAAAGAATCCCCTTATTCCCGTATCCTGGGCCAGTCGTTCGGGCAGTTGGGCGCCTTGGTCTACCAAAACGGCTCCTCAGCTTTTGATCTGAGCCGTTCTCAGACAAAACAGCAGTTGCTCGGCATGGGGCTTTCGGCCCTCGCCTCTTTCGGACTCAATGCGCTGGGAGGCGACTATGATGAGGGGACCGGCAAGAACAAGCTGGGTCTGACGCCCGGAGCGATGGCGGGCCTCGAATATCTTTCCACCCTCGGCCTTAAGACAGGATTTACGTGGTTCTTCGACCGGAGCAACGCCCCGGGCAAAGACGAGGAAAAGAGCTTCTGGGGCCTCGTCATGAACGGCACCAATACGGATCAGCAGCTTGGTTTTGGCGGCCTCCAAAAGTTGTCTCATGACCTTTGGTTCTTCGGCGGAACGTCGCCGTACACGCCGGGTGCCCAGGAGACATATTCCGCTTTCCGCGATGTCCAGTATTTGGAAAAACTCTCTGAATTTACCGGCCTTTCGCAGTTTGCTTCCACCGCCGATTACCTCCTGGACAAAGGGTATTACGACTCCTGGGACGATCTGATCGACTCCGGCGGGCTCATGCACCTGCATCGTTCCTTCCGCGGCGCCCTGAACCGCTACGTCTCCTCGACCCTCCACCAGGCCGCCTCGGACAACCTGGGCGGGCTCTTGTACAGGACGGGGTCGCCTCTCGTGAGCTATCTGACGGAAAATGAGGTGAGGAGACAGAGCGTCAACTCTGTAATTTTTATGGGAGACAAAGTAACGGTGCCGGGCGTTGAGACGCTTAAGGGGCTTCTTGGGGAAGACACCAAAGGCCTCATCAATCCTTATAATGGCGCTCCATTCGTCATTCCAGGAGGGTTGCAGGATCTGGACAACCAAATCATTGAAGCCAATCTGCCCAAGGGGGGGTATATTGTCGACGTCGCGCCTAATTGGTTGGGTCGTCTGCTTGGGTTCGAGCAGAAGAGCGAGGTCAGACAGGATCTGAATTGGGCTATCGACCCAGTGATCGCCTCAGCTCTGAAAGCAGAGATAAAGGCGCCTCTCGGCAGCACGCAGGCGGAGATAGCGAAGGGAGCGATCCGGGAAACGCTTGATCTGTCCGGCGGCCAGATCAGGGACGCCATCAACATGGGCAAGACGGAGGTCACGATAGACCCCGCAAAGCTTAATGCGGCCGCAACGCCTTTCCTCATCGCCGCCAGCCTTGACAGAAGCGTACCCTCGGGCATCTTCAGAGGCCAAGAGAAGATAGGCGATATTTTGGCCGTGCCGGTCATCAAGGACGAAGTTCAAGGGGTCTTTGATATCGGTTCTCCCATCTTCTATGCAAAGCAGGCCATTTCGTCTGTCGGCACTCAGCCTTCTCAGCAGCCCGCCTATCAAAACCTGCTCTTGTTTAAGAAGGGCGATATGTGGGGCCTGGAGGGGACCGCGTCTTATCGTTTTCTCAACAACCCGTCTACAGGTATGCCGGACTTGACCAAAGCAGAGAATATGGTGTCGCAAAGCGCCATAGCCGAGTTGATGAGGGGATCGGACGCCAACCACACCAATGATATCAAGTCCATCAATGTCTTCGGCGTCACGGTCCCAGACGGCCGGGGTGTCGTAAGGACGGTCCAGGGTTGGACGATCGAGGGATTGTCTGTAGACAAGAAGACCGTGGAGTTGAATGGCGCGCAAGTGTCGCAGACCAGCGAAAAGCTGGGCGAATATCAGAACATTTCCTCCTTCCCGAAAAACAACTCCTGGGACAACTCCTATACCGCCACGCTCATCCGTACGAAAGAGACCTTGGAAGGCAAGACCCAGGACGCGGCGCAATCGAACATCAATGTCTTTATGGGTGCAAATGACTTTAAGGATCTGCCGGCCGCGCTTACCGGCAAACAGCTGACCGTTTCGCTTATGAATGCAAATGTGACCAATCCGGCCGTGCAAGAGGCTCTGGCGCTTTATGCAGGCAGCATCGGCGGCACGGGCACCGGCGCCACCGGGAACGTCATGCAAGCCCTGGCCAAAGACGGAAAAGGCCTCTACACCCTCGAGCCTTTCTATCTTACGGAAAGCCGTGCCGGGACCACATGGGAAGGTACGACGTACATCGACGAAAAAGACCTGAACATCCAGAGGGACAAAAACGGCAACTTGAGCCTGACGCCGCAAATCATGAGGCAGTCGGTCGCTTCAGGGAGCGGGATCCTGGAGCAGATCGATTACTTTAAGGGCGATGAGAGCGGCAGAGCGGACCAGTTCAACATAGACTTCGGCCGCTTCCTTTCTTTGGGCGGCGATAAGGAGTTGAAGGGCGTTTTGATGACTTCTTCGGGCCCTGCTTCTCTGGATACCGTTGCGCTCTCTTCCCATGGTCCGGCATTAAGTGAGAAGAAAGATAAAGGCGTCCAATCTCTCCAGCAGGGCCTGATGGTAGCAAGCGATGGCAGCACGGTCTTCACCGGCTGGGCCGTTGCGTCAGAAGGGAGTCTGGGCGGATGGAAGATCACAAACAGGATCGTCAACCCTCAGGGCGCGGTCGAGCCTCTTCCAGAGCAAGCGTTTAATCACGCGGCAGCCGAGAAAGCCGTTTACGGGAATGCTCTGTATAAACTGGTCGGCACGGGGACGCAGGCGATCGTTGAGCTTGAGAGAGGGGCTCGCTTTGCCCTCGAGGAGAATATGCCCATTAATACTCTCGGCGCCATCGCATGGTTCGACGACCAGCCTGCGGGCGTCCTGGAATGGGAAGGTCATGAGAGGCTCTATCCGACCAATGGCAACAAAGTCGGCGCTGTCCGCTACACTGAAAAAGGGCTTGAGCCCGTTAAAGTGTCCGGTACGGACCGGGGCACAAGGATATATAAATCGGGCAGCTTTAACGAATTCACTTCGCCGGTAGGTATCGCCGAGACGATGATCGTCCAAAACCGCGACAATCTGCCCGACGGCGTGCGGGACAAGATTTATGAGACCCTGGTCTTCAATGACCGCGAGAATGCGGAATTTATTCTCACCTCCGAAGGAAAAAGATTGAAATTAAGCGAAGCGGTGCTGGATCAGGTTAAGGAAGGCAGCAAAGAACGTGAAAACCTTTTGAAGGGGGTTCATGGGGATCTTTCGCTGGACGAGAACAGAACGCTCATGCTTGGAATCGACCAGAAATACGCCAAGCTTCCAGGCGTGGAGGTCAGCGGCTGGGTGGCGAGCAAGACGGCAGGAGAAAAAGAACCCTCCGTTGCCTGGTTCCAAAAAGATGCCTTTGTCCGCGGGAAGGACGCTTCACTTGTCGCCACGATCGCAGACGGAGGATTCGTCGCTTCGTCCCAATTCGCAAACATCAACCTTCAGAAGACGGGAGAAGGCGGTGAAGGTGGGGGGAGCCGGGCGGCGCCGGAGATCTCAACGACCAAACTTACGCTGATCCGTACCGCCGGCAGCGCGCTGAAAATCGAAGGCAGACAGGAATATGTGTTCGATGGCAAAAACATCGTCGAGAACAACGCCTCCGGTTTCCAGCTCACCATTCCCAGCGCGGGGCTTCTCGCAACACCTATCGAATTCGTGCACGCAGACATGACGGGCCGCGTATCGGCCACCGCGCTCGCCGCCACCATGAAGCCCGATACTGTCATCACCTTCCAGCCCAGGAATGACGGGGTTTTCGGCATAGACGTGTCGGGCGTCAAGGCGGTCAAGGATTCGACTATTGCCACGACAAGGGGCGTCTCGTCAGACAATAAGGAATTGTTCCGGATCGCCGCTGTCCTCAATGTCAATGATGTCTTCTCCGTCAAAAACGGCGCCTTCCAACTTTCAGACATCGACAGCAGGCTGAAGAACGATGTCGGGTTATGGATCAATAATGGACAGAACCCCACCGCACTGGCGAAGAGCATCTGGCAGAAAGGCAAAGATGGTTTTGTCCCGGCGCTCGGAGAGGATTTCGTGATTTCTCGCGGCAGAAACGAGATATTGAGTTCCGCCAATGCAGAAATTACCCCATCCAATGTGCAACAGATAGCTGAGCGTCTCGAAATCCTCGAGAGAACCGATGCCGATTTCATTGCGAAAAATGTAACTGAATTTAAAGACGGGAAAAATACCGGCAGAGAGGTCTCAAAGCCTGTGAGCGAGTATTTCTTGGGGGTGGTGGGGAATACGGGCTATGACGTTTATCAGACCGCCGATAAGAGTGACAAGCTGTATCTCGCAGAAGGCACGCAGCTCGGAGCGTTGACCGGTGGCCAACAAAAGGCTTTGGAGTGGGCCATAGGAAAGGCCGTTAACGCCGGAGATTATGAAAAATTGGAGAGCGTCTCTTCGGATACGAGGGCCCAGGTGTTCAAGAGCTATGCCCAGGCAAACAATATCAGCAACGCGAAGGTCTTGAATACGATCGCCCTCGATCCTCAGGGCCTTGGCCAACTGAACCAGAATACATTTGTGACATTGCCCAAGAACACGAGCATCAACCTTGAGTATAAGAAGAAGGTTTCGGAGGATACGTTCGACCTCGTGCGGCCCGTCGTCATCGAAAACTTGAACAAGGGACCCCTGACCTTCAAGGTTGGTACTGACACCCCCGATCTGTATTCACACGACCAGCACAACTATTACAATACTATCTATGCTTTGACCCGTCAGGGCGTCTACCAGTATTTCGGAGAGGCTGTCTACAGGCACATGATGCAAGTGCAAGACAAGAGCGGCTTTTCTGAGCATACTCTCCGCGGCGTCTTAGATAAGCTGGGCTTCCAGCTCACCGATGATTCTCTCGACTCTCTCTTCGGTAAAGTCACCTCCATAGGTAAGGGTAAAAAGGCCAGCGCGATCTCAGACCTGGGTAAAGCGCTTCTTGACCTGAGCGGTAGGACCGTCCCTGATACGATAAATATAGAGCTTCAGATAAAGGGCGAAGAGAATAAGCTCTATGAGACCATCAAGCAAGACGATAAGAGTGTCTTGATGCCTCATTTTGTCTCGGCGACGCAAGACCGCGAGACCGCCCTTCTGGATGTTTCCCTTCGTGGTGGCGGATGGATGATCGACGCCAACCAATGGACGCCGTGGTTCTCCGCCCCCTATCCCCTGAAGGTCGATGGGAAAGAACCCGAAGGAGCCCGTGATTCGAATATAGATAGGACAAAGAATATTATTGGAGTAAAGACATTGAAAGAGGATGCCCCGTTCCTTGCCGCCTACAAGTCTGATCTCGAAGTCCGGGCGACCAATCCGTCCGCCGACTTCTTCAATGCCCAGACTTATCTGATTGAAGACGGCGCGTTTCTGGGGTTGGGATCCGGAGAACTCAGACACTGGGACAATGGAAAGATCCAGATCTCCGCAGACGGGAAGGAGAGGGCCGAAACAGGGCGCTTCAGGAATGTCATGGGTGAAGCCACCTTTAATAAAGAAGTCGTTGACCGCAGCGGGAAGCTCGGTATCTACTACGGGCCGACCGTGGTCTTGGATGCCGAGATAAAGGACAACCAGCAGATATATTCTATTGCGAATTCCTCTAGCCTTAAATCAGGCAAAGACTTCCGTGTCTCTGACTTCTATATCCCCGTTTCAAAAGACGGCCAGGATTATGCATTTGAGCTTGCGGGGGCAGAGGGCAGGCCCGAAGGGGTCATAGCCAGTTTTAAGAATCCCGATCGGCAGACATCGCCCAGAAAGTTCACGGAATACATTGCCGTTCCTGCTTCTTCTGGTTCGTCGGGCGGGAAAGGCACGATCGTTTTAAAAGATTTGGAGAAGCAGCATCAACAGGCTTTGGCGGCGGGTATCTCAAGCAGCTCGGTTGGATTTGAGCCTGAAAAGATAACGAAGGAATCCAACGGACGTAAATATGATGTGACGGAAACCATAACGTCATCCAATGGATATGAATACAACGTGGGTAATGCGTTGATCGAAAAGACGTCGATCTTCATCCCGACATTGAGTAATCTCGCCTACCCGGCCAATAACGCCTACGGCGTGCCAACGTATGTCGGGGTCGCGGGAGGACCGGGACAAGAGTGGAAGAAAGCTTATACCGTCGAACAGGGTCAATTGCAAAAAGTTGGGCCCCGTTCGGCCGTGACTTTTGCAGGCATGCCGCTGTTGATCTCCAAAAGCGAGGCATCTAGGGAAGGCATCTTCCAGGGCGCCTTCTTCAGCGACGGGCAAAAAACCTATGTACAGGGGGGGACGGGGTTCGTGGAAGAGATGGGTCCTGTGACCGGCATAGGCAAGTATGCTTACATCGGCGAAGACGTGCCGAAGGACATAGCTATCAATGAGCGTCTTAATATATCGAACAAGACATACCAGTTCCTCGGTTTGAAAGCCGAGGGTAAAGTCCTTCAGCCGGACATGATGCAGGCGCTTATCGATAAGCTTTATTCTCCGTCAAAAGCAAAAGGAGAAAAGACAGACCTGGCGGGAGGTTTCCAGGAGTATTCCGCTTATGTCCTCTCGCCTCGTGCAGACATGATGCAAGTGAATGGGGACTATCTGGTGCCCAGGGATGCGATGGGCAAGCTTACCGTTGAGTCCAAGATCTCCCAGGCATCGGTAGACGGCTTCAGGAAAGCTTCCGGAATAAGAGGAGACATCGGCCTGGACCTGCAGAGAGACGGCAAGCTTTACAAGGCGACGCTCACGACCACAGATTTTCATGTAGGCGAGAGCCTCTCGCAGAGCTTCTTCATGGCAGAGGTCGACTCGAACAAGAGGCAGGGCATCATGAACCGATCGTCGATCTCAGGCAAAGACACAAACGTCTCTTTCGCAGACTCCAGATTGAAGAACGCTTTTCAGATAGCCGGATTGCAGGGCGGGAGAGAGTCAGGCGCCCCTGAAATGGCCTCTAAAGACTTGTCCACAAAGGCGAATGTTCTGTCTTTGACCCACGAGACGGCCTTGTTGACCGATGGTGATTTGCGCCTTAATTTCCCGCTGAACGGAGGGCCCGTCTCGGTAGATCTGCGCAGAGCCGATCTGACGATCCCTGCCGGCGAGAAGCTCGTGGGTTCGAAAGAGAATTTTTATGACACAAATCTGAAGGTCAAGGAGACGATCGGTCTGGAGTACACGGACAGCAGATTGCGGTTTAATAATGAAGGCGAACTTACGAAGAGGTCACAGCGCTATATAAAAGAATCGTTGCCTGAGCGTTCGGTTCTGGGCAACGTTTCTTTGGATGCCGCACTTGCCTTAGCAGATCCAACCACCACGATTCTGGGTATGACTGAAGAAAGAAATCTGGTGGCAGAGACGACCGATACGATTAAGGGGATAAACACGATTACCGGCCGATCGTTGGAAATAAAAGAACAGAAAAGGCAGGTTCTTAGTAAAAATGGGACAGCGCCCTTAAAGGCATACACGCCTGTTTTGCAATTGGACAGGAAAGTAGACAAGAACAATCTTTATGCCTATGAAAACGTGCGGGATTGGGGGGCCAAGACCTTAGCGCAGATGGGCCTTGTTGCGGATCTGCTGGGAGCCTACGTGCCGGGGCTCGAAGATAAGTATTTGGAACGATCGCTCGTCATGGTGGATGATTACGGTGAGGCTACGGGCTTGAGCCATTTTTATGGCAGAGAAGAGATCTTGGATAAATACGGTTTCGAGATGACGATATTGGGCGGCGTGGACATCGTGACGTTGGGGATGTTGGGAGGCACCGTCGCAAAGTTTGCCCTGAAGCCTGTGTTAGGCAGAGGCGTCGCCGCAGCGGTCACCGCCGAACTGGCTCCTCAGGCCATTAAGGCAGCCGGTAAAGAGACCCTGGAAGTGGCCGCATCTCAGCTCGCCAAGAAGGGCGGTGCCGAGGTTATTGAGACCACTGCAACAAAAGTTATCGCGCCCCAGGTTGCCAAGGCGGCGGGTGTCGAGGCCCTGGAAATAGGCGTGACTCGGACGGCCAGATCGGCCGCCGCTGAGATCGTCTCCAAACCTTTGACTTCGGCTACGGGTGAGACCATGGCCAGGACCGCAGCCCTTGAAACCGCAGAACAAGTCTTGCCCAAGACTGTTGCCGAGGTCGCTTCCAAGCCCCTGACTTCTGTTGGGGCTGAGACCCTCGGTCGGACCATCGCCACGGAAACAGTCGAACAGGTCCTGCCAAAAGTTGCTGGCGAGGTGGCTTCTAAACCCTTGACTTCTGCTGCGGGTGAGACCCTGGGCCGGACCGTTGCCGCAGAGACAGTCGAACAGACCCTGCCCAAGGCTGCTGCTGAGGCAGGCGTGGAAGCTTTAGCACCGGCTGCGACAAAGAGCTTGGCCAAGATTGTGGCCACACGAGTCGCCATTAGTGAGGCGATCACCGTCGGTGTACCCAATGCCGTGAGCATCGGGCGCTCCCTTTATGACAACATTAGCAATGGCGAGACGAGCCTGTCCGACCTTGCCTATGCGGCGTGGGACGGCGTATTACCGTGGGATGCCAATGCCGCCTTGGCGGTCGCCGGCCTCTCATATCCCGTGGCCAAGAGTCTTGTTGCCGAGGAAACAGCGTCCTTTGTCGCTTCCCAGGCCCTCTTGTGGGGTCAGACCACCGCTGTTGCCGATACGAGTCTTGTTGCTTTGACCGGTCATGGCGACAAGCTTTCTTTCTTGGACGTCGGTTCCAGTTACGCCGGAGGGGCCTGGAAGGGCGCCGTATTTGGCGGCGTTCTGAAAGGAGCTTCGAGCGTAGCGAACATGGAAGGTATTTCTTCTTCCTGGGTCGGTTCCCTGGCGAAGCGGTATCCTGTCGCGGCTTCGACGATCGCCGGCACAGTGACGTATCCCTTGGCAAAGACGATTTTGGAGGCGGAAGCCTGCCCCCACAGTTTCTTCACCGCCCTGAAAGCTAATTATTCCGACCCGTTGAATTATGCGAGGGGTGCGATCGTTGGATTCGGTCTGGGGTGGGGTTTCAGCCCGGCCTCGGTCCTTACGAAGAGCGGTTTTGTTGCCGGGGCGGGCAAGTTTGCTTATGGTGCCGGCACGGTCATGGCGGCGGATACGGGGTTGAATCTTATAAGAGATGCGGCGACCAATGAGGTCAAGTCCTGGAAGACGTATGCTATGGGCGCCATCAACGACACCTTGCTCGGCGGCACCGCTGCCTTATTTATAGGCAGGCAAGGTAAAGACCTGATAACGAACCTGAAACAATACGCCGGCGTTGGTCTCGAGGATGCTGCCACAGGCGCAGAGCTTGCTCTTAACCGCGCCGTAGCCGGCGCTCTTGAGTGGACCATCGTTTCTCCTGCCTTTACATTCGGCGGCGCCCTAGCCAACACTGCCTATTATAAAATGGGCCTCTTGGATATTCATCCCAGCTCGGTCACGGATGGTCTTATGATGGCCAGGGGCAGTGCGATGGACAGGGACGGCAAGATCAGGCCTGTCTATGATTCTATGAATGCCATGGACATTCTCCAGAGCGCTGTCACTGGTCCGCCCTCCGGTTTATGGATGAAGCCGATGATAGAGTTATTCCAGGTGAAATCCAATAGCCCGGCACCCTATGCACAGGGAGGGTTGGTTAAAAGGACATATAGCGTCTTCAAGAATCTCGGCCAGAGCATCAAAGAGTTAAGGACAAGTTCGGAACCATTCGGCAAGAAGTTCCTTAATCTGGGAAGCGATATTATCAACGGTTCACCGAAATTTAAGCAGAACATTGTGCAGAAGGGGCTCGATGCCGAGAAGGCGGCGTTTCTTCCAAAGACGGCGACTCAGAGGGCCGCAGCCGGTCTCAAGGGTGCGGCACAGTGGGTGGATTCGAGCGCTTTGTTCATGCCTGCCTTTGTTTCCGCTGTGGACAGCGCCGTCAATGCTCTTGATGTGAAGATGGCCGGATGGGCGGGGGTCGAACCGACGGTCGAACCTATGGTCGACCGCGCGACAGGCAAACAGCAGGTGGTGGAGCTGAGTAACGGGGAGACGGTCGCACTTTATAATACAAAATATTTCCTGCCTGAAGGACAAAAGCAGATCTATAAGTGGACGCCCTTCTTTATGGTGCCTTCGTATCAGTCCGACAAGACGACCATGGGGCTGGCGCGCGCGTTCACCGAGACCACGGGCGGCAAGTTTACAAGGGACAGCTTCCAGAACTTCGAGAGGGCCAGAAGCATCTTAGGCGAATACGGCAGTCTGCCTAAGGCGGTCGAAGCCCAGGTCAAAGCAGGACAGCAGATCACTGCGGACCTGCGAAATGTGATCAAGCCGCTTGCCGCCCAGAGGATAGCCGAAATGCAGGGGCTGGAGTACGCGCCCAACAAAGAGTTCTACGACAACGTCGCCGAAGCCATCATGTTCGGACCCGCTTCGGACAGAGACGGCGTGGTCACGCAACTTGAGACCCATGAACGGACAAAGGCAGGCACAGGCACCCAAGTGCCCTCTGATATCTACGACAACCTGGCACCGTTGAACTTCAGGAATGCCTTTGAGAGCAGCGCCAAGGACCCGGCAGGGAGCTTCAAGAGCACCCTTCAGGGTCTGACTGGGGGTAAGGATGCCACCGTTGAAGGGCACAAGAGCTTGCTTGAGAACATCGCGACCTATGGCAAGGTGTATGAGACAGGCATGACGTCTGCCATAGAAAAGTCCGTTGATAGCCTGGGGATCCTGCCGACGTATGAGGGGGCGCAGAAGGTCTTTGAGGCTGCGGATAAAGCGAATTTTGGTGTTGAACAGTCCAAGACGCAGATCCCTGAGATGGCGCGGACCGTTGATGTGATCGTCAACTTCGGTGGCGAGCGTATGATGATGCCCCTGACACTGAACGAGGGGCTCATCCGGGCGGCCCAGGCCACGGCTCGCGATTTCGTGACGCAGCAAGGACAGCTCGTCAGCGGCATCGATATTGGGAGCCTGCGCAGTGTCAATACGGAAAGCAAGGATTGGGACACAGCGCTTCGCACAAGGATCGATGCGAACCTGAGAGAGGCCATCCCCGTTCCCAGGCTCAGGGAACCGGTGACCTCCGATGTCGTCGCTACAATAAAGACCATGGTCGAGGCGAAACAGGAGGCCTTGAATCCGGAGTTCTCGTCCTTTGAGGGTTATTTCGATACCAAAGCGCAGAGGATTACCACTCAGCTCCAAGGCGCGCCTTCGGAGGTCGTCAATCGTCTCCGGCGCCAGGAGGGCGATCTAGCCCGGACGGGCCTGGAGACAATCCGAGTCCGGTTTGCCAAAGAC
>CAZCSY010000019.1:0-21453 GCA_964501505.1 uncultured Planctomycetia bacterium | reverse complement strand
TCAGGGCCAGCAGGACCTGCCGGCCCCTCTTGATGCGTGTGCGCACCGTATTGATGTTGATGCCCAGGGTGCGGGCGATTTCCCGGTAGCTCAATCCTTCGATGCTGCGCAGCACGATGCAGGCCTTCTGGTCCGGGTTAAGGTTCTCGAGCATCTTTTCAAGGAACTCTGGGTCAGCCGGCTCTTGTGCCGGCACGGCGGCACGTTCGATGTCTTCGGCCGCATGCGTCAGCGCATCGTCGTAAGAGACCGTCACGTTGCGTTCCCGGGCCGTTTTTTTTATATGATTCAATGACAGGTTCACCGTTATGCGGTAGAGCCAGGTCTCGAGCGACGCCTCAAAACGGAAGCCACCCAGCTTGTTGTAAACGGTCACGAAGACGTTTTGCGTGACCTCTTCGGCATCCTCTTTGTTGCCCGTCATGCGCCAGGCCACATTGTAGACAAAGCCGGAGGTCTTCCGGTAGATCTCCTCGAAGGCCCCCACGTTACCCCGGGCGGCCTCGTGTACCGTTTGGGATGTGATACGGCTCATAAGACTATGTCTTCAACTGATTAGACAACGCAAGGAGCCGGAAAGTTCCCGATTCCCTCCACCCGGATGTGCGGTTGTTTCCCAAGACAAAAGGAGACGACCGCTCGCGGCGTCTCCCTCCTCCCTTCTGTCCGATGGGACGATGGCGCTACCCCTTCTTGCCGGACGGCACGGATTCTTTTTGTTTCGTCCGTCTTCGGAGACAACACCGAACAGGCCGGACATAAGATTCTCCTTTGAATCTGTGTGGGTTTGTGCGTCTTTACACGCGGGGGGGGGACAAAGAGGCGGGGTCAGATTCTCTTTTTCTTCCGCTTCAGGGCCTTGGCCATGCGGGCGCGCGCCACCCCCGGCGTCTGTCCCTCGGTCAGATGGCTGTCGCAGATCGCCGCGTAGCCCCGTCGGTTCTTGATTTTGAAGAGCCGTATCTTCATGGAATCATTGTAGCAGGAGTGCCTCCAAGCCGCAAGCGTCCTTATGGATGCCGGCCCGGTCCGGGCACCGACGCCATGGATCAATTCAGCGAACGCTGCATCTTGCGAAAGTCCCTGTCCTGTTCTATCTTTTCCATTTTCCGGTCCGTATCGAACTCCTGCCTCTGAAAAGTCTCGTAGGCGTCCTGCCGGAACTCCTCTTCTTTCTGGACACCGGTTTCCCACCACTGCCGGGAGGCCTGCGGGGCCGGCTGGACCGCCGGCGGTGTCTCATAATACGGGAGAGACACTCCATAGGAGGTCCGTTCCTCGCTTCCAGCGCCTCTTATTTTTTTCGAGATGAGGAAGAGCGTCAGATACATCAGCAGGATGAAGAAAGCCAGGCCCACCACGATGAAGAACGGTATCGGGATTGTCTTGGGAGCGTATCCGCGTGCCATGGGATCCGGGGGACGTCGTGCTTTTTAGAACCTGAAGAAAAAGTTGAGGAACGGATCGTCGAATTGCCTTGCCATCCGCCGGTAGTGAAAACCCAGATAGAGCATCGCCGCCCCCGTCACGATGAGGATCGAGGCGACGATCAGCGCCAGAAACGGCGGATAGACGGCTATCAGGATACCGGCCAGGATGAAAATGATGCCTAAAAGCATGATCGTGTCTCCTTTTCTTTTTTTACAAGTGTGCGTCTTCTGTAAACTTAATAATCTGGTTCATCATTTTGACCGTCTCCACGGGGTAGCGGCCCGCCGCGGTCTCACCGGAGAGCATCACGTAGTCGGAGCCATCGAGGACGGCGTTGGCCACGTCGCTCACCTCGGCGCGCGTGGGCCGTAAGTGTTCGGTCATGCTTTCGAGCATCTGGGTGGCGGTGATGACAAACCGACGGCGCTGTTTGCATTTTTTGATGATGCGTTTTTGCCAGACGGGCACCTCGTAGATCGGCATGGAGACGCCCAGGTCCCCCCGCGCAATCATGATGCCGTCCGTGACGTCGAGGATCCCGTCGATGTTGCGGATGCCTTCTTCGTTTTCGATCTTGGCGATGATCTTGCATTCCTGGCAGCCGGCCAGGGCTTCGCGGACATGGCGGATATCCCTGGCGTCGCGGACAAAGGACTGCGCGATGAAGTCTACGCGGTGGCTGATGCCGAAGGCGATGTCCCGTCTGTCCTTGGCGGTCAGGCCCTTGAAGGCGAGCCTGACGCCGGGGATGTTGATACCTTTGCGCTCCCGGACGATGCCGGGGATGATGACCTCCGTCTTCAGGAAGCGACGGGTGACCTCCTTGACGCGCAACGCCATCTGGCCGTCGTCGATGTAGATCAGGCTGTCCCTGCGGATATCCGTGAGGCTCCCCTCATAATCAAAGGGGAGGACACACGCGCTTGCCGTCTTTGGGAGATTGGACAACAGGACGGTCTGTCTCTTTTTGAGGGGGACCGGTGCCTTGAGCCTTCCGATACGGATACGGTAGCCCTCCAGGTCCTGGAGGATGCGGATATGACGGCGGTATTTCTGGTTCAGCCGCCGGACGGCGGCGATGCGGCCGGCGTGGTCTTTATGCGAGCCGTGGGAAAAGTTCAGACGCACGACATCCATCCCGGAACGCATCATATGGCGCAGGATGGTCATCGAGTCGCTGGCCGGGCCGAGGGTGCAGATGATCTTGGCTCTTGGACCCATAAGGAGATTGTACCGTTACGGCACGCTGATTTCAAGCGATAGAGACGGGTCCCTTAGGCAGCTTGTGGTGTTGGCGACGTAGGGGCCGCCGGAGGCTTCTCTTCGAGCGGCAGCGGCGCGTAGCCGGCGTTGAGGCAGGAGAGGAAGTACAGCGAGAAGCAGCGGTAGAACACGGCAACCGGAAGAGAGATGGACATGAGGACGACGATAACGGCCAGGATCACCGGAACGCCGATGAGAAGGGCGAGGATCGCAAAGAGGATCTTGAGTTTGAGGAGCGTGACCGTCAAAAGGTACAGGAGGCCGAAGAGCAGGCCTCCGGCGAGCAGGCCGGCCAGCAGAAGGATGCATACCGCGATGAAAAGCATGATGGACGTGGCGATGGAAAGGCCCAGCATGAGCAGACAGAACAAGACGAAGTCCTTTGCGTTCCGGGAGAGCACGGCCGTGAATTTTTGCCAACCGGTCTTAAAGCCGCAACCGTCGAGGGCCATGATCGGGACGACGAAGTGATCGATGAAGAGGGCCAGAAGAACGAGGAGGACGATGAACAGGATAAAGACGAGGACGACAGGGGTCAGCGCGCCGACCACCGCCCAGACGCCAGGCTTCTGGCCGCGCATGATGCCGGTGGCCGCGAAGACGCTATAGCCCCACCACGCGAGTAGACCGAGAGTCGACAGGCCCGCGAGGGAGATCACGACAAAAAAACAGAAGAGGGAGTCGGCCTGTGGGGCGTACTTGAAGAACGGCGTCCTGATGGAGGCGTCGTTCTTCACGATGGAGTCAAACCAGATAAACCGGAAACGGGCGCCGAGCCACGTGAAGACCAGGAAGATACCGATAACCGCGAGGACGAGGCAGGTGACGACGGTCGCGCCCAGCGGCGTACCCGCGAATTTCCTGAAACCCTGCCAGAGCGCCTGCGTGTCACGGTCTGACTCCTCTTTTGGGGGAGCCGAGACGTATTCCTCGCCATTGCCCGGTTCCTCGCCGTCGGGCGATAAGGTTTTTTCTTTTAACGAGTTGAGTACCTCATCGTCTGGCAGGCTCTGGGCCTCGGCGGTCAGGGACGTTTCTTGCGCCCAGGCCTCAGAGTCTTTTGTCCGAGAGCTGCTGCTCCCTCCTCCTACGCTACCGCCGCCCCCCATCGCCCCGGCCAGGGAGGCGATCATGATCAGGAACATCCACTTTTTGAGGTTGAAGGGCTTGAAGAGGATCAGGATCGTGCGATGGATGCTCTTTTGCAGCAGTTTTTCAAAGGTGAGCGTCCGCATGAGAGATGGGGGTTATGCCACCCGGAGGTTTCATTTTAATTTTTGTGAGATTTGATAAAGCACGCCTTGCGCGACCTCCGGCTTTGGCAGGAGCAGGCGCCGCGCCGAGACGGTGATCTGCGTCGATAGATCCGAGACTTTTTCGATCTTCAGGACGACGTCGTTTTTATCGACCAGCGCCGCGATGACCCCCGTCTCCCTGTTTTCATCTTTAACCGTGGCCCGGCCGGTCATGCCTCGCAGGGTCGCCAGGGCTTTGTCGTAGACCCTGTCATAAGGCAGGTCAAAGTCCTCCTGGGCGCTGTCCTTGCCGATCACGGTGATGGCCACGCCCGCCGGCAGGAAGCCTACGCCCAGGATCGCCTGGGCCGTAAAGATCTTGGCGCCCTGGATGGCGGTGTGCTTCAGGGGTTCGCTGAGAATGATAAAGGCGAGCTGCTCGGCGCTCGCGATGTTTTTATATTGCTTGTTCTTAAGATGGAGCTCATAGACGTCGACCTTGGGCGGGACGCCCTTCGTGTAATCCTTGTAGATGACGCGGCCGAGATTGAGGTTGAGCTCATCGATCTGCATCGGGATCTGCCCCGTTTTCTTTTTGGGGATCGCTTTTTTCTCCCCCGGCCGGGGCCCGGGCTTCTCCTGCGTCTGGGTCACTTTTAAGGCGTCGACGTTGAGCTCGCCTTCCTTGTTTTTGATGATGATGATCTCGTTGAGGTCGAGCGTCACCTTTTGCAGATGCAGTTTTCTCTTCAGGAGCCCGCCGACATCAAGGGTCACTTCGATTTTGGGGATGTCCACAAAGACCTCTTTCGGGAAGCCCTTGGGGTTGTACATCCTGAAGTCCTCGATGAGCACGCTATGCTTGATACACGACAGCGAGAAGTTCTTGATCCTGGTGGGCGCGCCGGTGACGGCCGTGGTGGTCGTGGCGATAACCGTGCGCAGGATCGGGTCCCTGGCGATCGCCAGGGCGATGAGTCCGGAAACGGCAATGCCGATAACGATGGGGAGCTTTTTCATGGTTTGTGCCTCTTCTCTATCCGGGGAGTTGTATTGTTCCTAGAGGTAGTATAGGGCGCAGCGGCTGCATCGTCAACTGTTGCATGGAAATGTTTCAGGGGCCGATGAGGCGGATGAGATGCCAGGCGAGCCGCTGGGAAGAAAAGGCGATCTCATAGGTGCCGTGGGGGGTGCTGACGCTGAAAAACCAGAGTTCCTCTGAGCCCTTTTTGTCCTTCCAGCGGAAGTTGATGCGTTCGATGGCGAACGGGCGCCTTCGCCAGAGAAAGGACAGGGGGCGGATGATCCCCTTTTCGATTTCGCAGGTGGCAGAGATGGCGGGTCCCAGGTTATTGCCCTCCCGGGGCAGCTCCCGGTCCCAGCGGCCTTGATGGTTGAACATGATCCTAGGATACCACACATCCGTGTGGTTATCAACTAACCGCTGGTCCGATGAATAAGTCGGAGCGTTTAGCGCGGTCCGCCAAGAGCCAGGGCGGGGTCGGTGCCACGGAGGCGGCTGCGCCGGATCTTGGTGGACGTCGAGCAGCAGAGCCTTCGTTCGTCCGGCGGCATAAATCGGAGAAAGGAACGGGTGTTTTGGCGCAGCCAGGTGCGGTGGGTTTTGTGGTCGGGCATGAAGGCGGCGACGAGGCGCCAGAAGGCCGGGCCGTGGTTTCTTTCTTTGAGGTGGGCGAGTTCGTGGACGACGACGTAATCCATGAGGGCGGCCGGCAGGGTCACGGTGCGCCAGGAGAAACTGAGCGTATCCTTGCCGCTGCAGGATCCCCAGCGGCTGCGCGCGTCGCTGATGCGTATCTTTTGGGGAAAGAGGCCCATCAGGGAGGCAAAGTGGTCCACGCGGCCGGGGATCGTTTCGTGCGCGCGATGGGTATACCATTCTCTCAGCAGATGCCCGAGGGCATCTCGGTCCGTCACCGTCGTGCCAAAACCATTCTGCTCCGACCATATCAGGGGAGCGGATTGAGACGGACACGTATTCAGCGTGTAGAGGTGCCCCCGATACGGATACAGGTGTCGTTTCCCGGACAGGGTCATTCCTTCGAGAGATAGGTGCGCCACCCGTTTTCGAGGTCGTTGAGCGATGCGAAGTGGTTATGGTAGGCGGCGCGCAGGGCGTCGATGACCGGTTTCTCCCGGCTTATCTGCCGGCAGAAGTCGGCAAAACGGCGCGCGCCGAAGGTCTCTATCAGATAACCGACCAGGGAACCGGCCTGTACATAAAAGATATTGGCGAGGACGTCCGGGCTCAGGATGATGATGCTGTAGCGGTCTTTTAAGGTACGGACCAGGCGGAAGTACAGCCGGTCCGGATTTTTCTTGATATAATCGACGTCCAGGATCACGAGATCCTCGACCGTCAGGAGGCCCTGGGTCTTCATGAGGTCGCGCCCGAGTTTTCTGAGTTGATCGTGCGTCTCCTTGTCTTCTGACCACTGGGCGATGCCTTCGTCCAGCCAATAAGGCGGGGTAGCGTCTTTGCGTTCCTTCCTGTAGAAGTCGCGAAAGATGAGGTGCGTGATCTCGTGCGGCAGGACGGACGTCGTGAACCGGGGGCTGTCCATATAGCTGTATATTTCCCGTGCGGTGTAATCGGCCGTCCCGAGGGACCACTCCGGTTCTTTCGTCACTTCGAGATACGTGGCCTTATCGGCGTACAGGTAGATCTTGACGCGGTCATCCCACATCCAGAATTTGTCGTGACGGGGGAAGTTCAGCCGGTCCGCGATGCTGTGGTAATATCTTTCTGCCTCGCGCATGATGTCGCTTACCTGGAGGGTCTCGTATTCCGTGTAAAGGATGAAGTGTTCTCCCTTCTCTTCGATCCAGGAGGTCGTCTCTTCGGCTGGTTCCTCGGCGTGGCCACATGCCGCCGCCGCGGCGAGGAACAAGAGGAACGACACCGGAAATATAATTTTACGGGAGGACCGCATAGCGCTCATGACGTTAAGACTTTTTTGTTGTGTCCTCAGGAAGACGCATCGACTCTGAAAGTATTTTTTGTATACAGTAAAAGCAACTGTTGAAGTCGGGGCTTTCGTTGCGGGCCGTCATCTTTTCGTGGTCCGCGATCCGGGCGGCGATGATGCCGTGGATATGCAGGGAGAGTTTTTTCATGGCGGCGTCAAAGGATTCCTCTTTGAGATCGGCCACGACGGCCCGCCGGCGGATCTCGGGGTCGTCGAAGTTGCCCAGTTCGCAGCATTGGATCAGACGGCCTTCGGCGTCGACCGCCGTCTCGCTCATTTCCATGGGCTGGCATATCTTGAGGTTGGTGTTGCCGCGAATGTCCGCGGAGATGATGATGCGCATCCTGAGGATGCGCCCCAGCGCAAACAGGCCATAAGAGAGTTCCCGGCGTTGCCGGGCGTCAAGGACGAGTTTACTTTCATTCGTCCGGGGACAGGGGAGCATGGTCGTAAAGGCCAGGTTCGCCGCCCCCTTCCTTTTGGCCAGGAAACCGATATCCAGCAGTTGATCGATGTTGCGCGTGCTGACGGTCGTCTGCGTGCGGAAAGGGATTTTTTCCCTGCGACAGAAGGCGAAGTCGTCCATCAGGCGCTCAAAGGAGCCCTTGCGCCGGATGCGGTCGTGTTCTTCGGGCAGGGGGCTCTCCAGGCTGAAGACGAGGAAGCGAATGTGTTTTTTGAAGCGGCGCAGGAGCTTGGCGTGTTCCAGGAGGTTGTAGCCGTTGGTGACGAAGGCCAGGAGATAGCCCAGGGCGGTGGCGCGTTCGAGCAACTTCTCCAGGTCAGGATAGAGAAAAGGTTCTCCGCCCGTCAGCGAGATGAAACGGTAGTTGTATTTCCGGGCGTCTTCCAGGACCTTTGCGGCGGTCTCCCAGGGCAGGTCCTTGGGGTCTTCGAGGACGCGCAGGCAGTGTTGGCAGGAGAAGTTGCACCGCGTGGTGAGGAGCAAGACGAGGCGCCCCTCGATGAAGAAGGGATTAAGCCGATTTTTCTCGCTGACCTGGCGGGCGATGCCTTTTTGACAAAAAGTCCAGAGGCGCGATGCCAGTGTCATGAGCGCTTATTCGACCGGAAGATCCAGACGCATACCGACATGCAGTTTATCGGGATTTTTGATCTTTTCTTTATTGAGCTCGTAGATATACTTCCAGCGGTGGCCGCTGCCGAGCTCCTTGGCGGCGATCGTCCAGAGGGTGTCGCCCTTTTTGACCGTGTATTCTTTGGTGTCGACCTTGATCTCGCCTGTCACCTCTTCCTTGACGATGAGCGTTTTTTCTTCGCCGGCCTTCTTGATGAGGTCCTCGTTGTCCCCGGCGTACGGGACCATGACCTCTTCGACGTCGGCGATCATGAACTGGGCGTTGCGGTCTTTCTGCATGCCGATGAGGTCTGAGACCGGTGCCACGGCATCGAGCTTACCGCGGCTGACAATGCGTATGCGCTCGGCGTCGATCTTGTTGTCCAGCATGAACTGCCGGACCGCCTCGGCGCGCCGCCGGCCGAGTTTTTCATTATAGGCCTCGGAGCCGCGCGTGTCGCAGTTGCCCGTGACGAGGATGTCGGCCCCGGGGTTTCTCTTGAGCGTCGCGACGGCCTCACGCAGGATCTTTTCGGCGTCCGGGCGGATGGCGGAGCTGTTAAAATCAAAATACACCTTGACGTTGCGGATGATCTTTTTGATGATGAGGGCCGCGCGCTCTTCCCCGGCCTTGGGGGGTCCCAGCTCGTCGGCCTTGTAATCGTAGATGACCTTCCAGACGTAGACATAACCTCTGTTGCCCCATAACGACGCGGGGCCGGTGGAGCCCGGTTCGACCGGCCACCACCAGTATCCGCCGCGGACCTCGTCCTTGACCGGCGCTGGCTTTGCGTCCGTGGGCCACCACTCGAACCTTTTCTGCATTTGTTCGATTTCTTTTTCGCGCCGGAGTTCCTTGTCGGCCGCCGCGGCCCGGCTCCAGACACAACAGAGGGCGAAGAGATTCACCAAGACAATGACGCTGACGTAGCTCAAGACAGGTTTTCTTTTCATGGTCGTTGCTCCACCGGTTTAAGGGGTCGTTTATTCCTCGGAGGGCGGTGTGTAAAAGGCCCTCAGTTTGCTCCACGTGTTCACGCCGATCTTCCCGTCGACGACCAGGTTGTTGGCGTCCTGGAAGGCCTCGACGGCCGCTTTCGTCTTGGGACCGAGCTTGCCGTCGATCTTCCCGTCGTAATAGCCGGCATTTTTGAGCGACATCTGGATGTCTTTCTTGGTGGGCGTCTCGGGGATGGCTATCTCGGGCGCCGGGGCCCCTTCCTCGACGACTGAGGCGCTGCCTCGAGCGGTTCCCTCGGCGGTAGCGCTCTCGACCGCCGCTTCCGGCGCCGGCAGGACTTTCTTTTCCAGCCGTGCCAGACGGGACTCAAGGTCGTTGAGGCGGGCCGTGTCGTAGGTGGCGCAACCGCCGATCAGGACGATACACAGGCAGGTGACGGGTATCCAGAGGGTCTTCATGACAGGCTCCTTTCAAAAGGTCAGGTGTCGCGGGCAAGCGACTAATGAAGGTCTTTATGCGTCCGCAGCGCGGCTTTCAGGATGCGGCCGAGGTCCTCGAAACTTCCGGTCTTGGGGAAGAATCCGGAAACGCCCAGGGCGATGGCTTCCTCCATTCTTTCTTCTTTTGGGTAGCCCGTCACCATGATGATAGGGATGTTTTTATTGAAGGCGCGGATACGGCGCAGCGTCTCCATACCGTCCAGGCCTTCCGGCATGTGGATGTCGAGAAAGACGATGTCGAAATTTTCCTTCTTGATCCGTTCTATGGCTTCTTCGCCGCTGTAACTCGTCTGGACGCGATGCTCCTTGGTCTCAAGCCAGTACGTGATGGCCTCCAGGAACTCCGCTTCATTGTCCACCAAAAGGATATTTAATGATTTGTCCATGGGAACCTCGATTTGGGAATTGTTTCGTCCATGTCTGTCAAGGGTGTATTATACCTTAAACGCTCCCCTATTGCCAAAAGATTTTCATCTCGGGGTCGCTCAGGGAGCGTTTGAGCATTTTCTTTTTTTCGGGATCCCAGGAGATGATAGTCCTCTCGCCGGGGATCTTGATGTGGAAGACGGGTTGGTTGCCGATGGAAAACGGCTGTGAGATATCAAGGGTGTCCAGCAGGCGGTATCCCCCTTCCCGCCATTGGTAGAGACTGATGTCCCTGTAGGTCTTTCCTCCCGGAGAGATGATCAGGAGTCCCGGCGCCTCGCCGCGATCGAGCCAGACGACATGGACCTCGCCGGGACGGTCCAGGCCCGTCAGCGTCCGCACGCACTCCCAATGCCCGCCGGGGTCCCTGTCGTAAATCTTGTAAAATATGCGGTTTTCAATGATCGGGATTTCCTTCTTGGGTATCTCAAACATCCGGGGACCCTCTTCCCGTTCTGTCGGCGGCCTGTAACAGCCGACATAGCCGATGACGACTTCATCCTCGCCGTCTTGATCGAGGTCCGCCTCGAGATGGATTTCTTCGTCCTTCCACGCCGGATCATAGCGCCAGGCGCGTCCCTCATACCACGTCTTGACCGGGGCGGCTATCTTGTCCCCGAGCGCCTCCGGGGCGCCTTCCTCGGCACCCAGGCATCCGCGCGGGACGCCCAACAGGACGGCGAGAAGGAAGAGGCCGGCGGGACGACGATATCTGTGCGTCATGTCTGTCCTTCTCCCTGAGGCGGCTGTTGCTGTTGCAGGGCCAGGAGCTTTTTGATGAACTTTTCTTTTTCCTCAAGTTCGTGTTCGACCTTGTCAAACTCTTCGCGCGCGACCCAGCCCCCCTGTGTCTTTTGCCCGGAGCTCAACTGGGCCGCCTTCCTTTGTTTTTCTAACTCGGAGCGGGTCCCCTTGAGATCGGTCACGGTGTGTTCATAAAGCGTCTGCGTCTTGCGGAAGGCGTCCTGGGTCTGTGTCAGGTGTTTTTTGAGGGCGTCAAGCTCCATCTTGATGTTGGCGAGTTGCGTCGTCTCCTGGCGCCGCCGGGAGATCTCCTCTTCCAGCAGGCGTTCTTTTTTGTTGAGTTCTTCCTTGAGGAGCGTGTGCTCCTTTTGGATCTTCTTAGATTGCTGGGTGTCGAAGTTCATCGAGGATTTTTCCTCTTCGAGCTTCTTTTTCCGCTCCTTCGCCTGCGACAGCTCCAGGCGCTGGGCCTGGAATTCCCCCTCCAGGTTTTTCAGTTTCTCTTCAGTCACGGCGACCTTCTTCTGGAGGATCGTGATGAAGTCGGTCTTTGCGTCCCGCTTGCGCGCCGTGGCCGTATTCTCGGAAGGTTTCTCCTTCTGGCCGTCCGGCGGCGTCTCTCGGAAGAGGTGCATCCCGCCGATGACGACCAGGACGACGAAGACGACAGATAGGACGATCATCACGATGTCCATGAGCTGATTGTACTTAAAAACTGTCCCGTTGGCAAATGCAATGTGTTACAATGGGGCCAGGTGGGTTTCCATGTTGAGAGAATACAAGTTGCAGACGCGGTTGTGCGCCTGGGGCGGGCTGGCCTTTCTGGGGTTGGCTTATTTCATAGGCGGGATGGAGGAGAACGGCGGGGTCTTCTTCAGCCGGCTGTTGTATGTGGGTGGTTATGTTTTGACGGGGTGCGGCTCCTACATGTACGGCCGCGGCAAGGGCTACGGGCGCACCGTCGGGGCGCTGGGGGTGCTGGGTCCCCTGGGATTGCTCCTCGTTTACCTCCTGCGGGACCGCAGCGGGCTGGTCCTTAAGGCGAGGGCGAAAGAGAAAAGGTTTTAAAAGCGCTTGAGGACCGCGGCGACCTTACCGAGGATCGTGAAGGGTTTGCGGATCGGTTTATAGCGCGGATTGGCGGCTGCGAGGTAAAACCCGGAGTCGTCTTTTTTTAATATCTTGATGGTGGCCTCGTTGTCGATCAACGCCGCGACGATATCGCCCGCCAGGGCGCTCTTCTGCTTCGTGACGATGGCGACGTCCCCCTCGTGGATTCCCTTTTCGATCATGCTGTCCCCGGCGATCTTGAGCCCGAAGACCTCCTGCTCCGCGGTAGGTAGGAGATCATCGAGTTGAAGGAAACCCTCCGTCTCTTCGAACGCGAGGTCGGGCATCCCCGCCATGATCCGGCCCAGGATCGGGATCCTGAAGATAAGCGGCCGTGTCAGTTCCATCGACCGGGCTTGCTGTCTGTGGAGCCTGAGGTATCCCTTGTTGGTCAGGCTCTTGAGGTGGTCGCGCGTCGTGCCTGTTGACCTGAAGCCGAAGTGGCGGCCGATCTCGCGCAGGGTCGGCGGTCTGCCTTCGGCGACAACCCGCCCCTGGATGAATCTCAGGATGGCGGCCTGGCGCCGCGTGAGGTCGGCGTGCGGGGTCATTACTTGGAACGGATCTTGCGGTTGAGCTTCTTGATCTCCCTGAGCGTGGGCGCGATGCGCTTATGGTTGAGTTGCTCGGCGGTGAGGACCGGCAGGACGGCCCTGCCGAGCTCGTAGTAGAGCTTTTCGCGCCGGGCCTTAAAGATGAGGGCCTCGGTTGCCTTCTTGGTCTTCGCGTACGTCTCCAGAAGGTTCTTTTCCGTCTTCTCCATCAATTTCTGCGCCTCTTTGTTCAGCTGGGCCATGCTCTTCTGGGCCTGCGGCAGGAATTTCTTGATTTCCTTGCGAACATAAGACTGGAAGTCTTTCATCGCGTCTTTCTCCTTTTTTTTGCCGTTAATGGGAGGGCGTCAGGGCGATAATACCCGACGGCACCGTTTCTTTCGAAAAACTCAGCGATGTCTCTTTGAGGACCCGTGTCTCGGGCGCCAGGCGACTCAAGGGTTCCAGGCCGGCGATGTCGAAACCGAGCCGCGGCGTCTTGAAGTGCATCGGCACGCTCAGGCGCGGGCTGATCTTTTTTATCAGGGCGAGCGCCTGGACGGCATCGAGCGTGAACGTTCCGCCGACGGGGATCATGAGGACGTCGGTGTCTTTCAGGGCATTGAGGGCCTGCGGGTCCGGTTCGGCGCCCAGGTCTCCCAGATGGGCCAGCCGCATCCCTTCGACCTCATAGACAAATATCCAGTTTTCGCCGCGCAGCCGGCCCCCCTGATCGTCGTGGAAGGACGCCAGGCTCGTGATGCGCGCGTCCTTGACGCTCGTGGCGACCTCTCCTTTCAATACCTTTGGGGATCCCGGCAGGGTCTTCGTGCAGCCGTGGTCCGCATGGCCGTGGCTGACGGTGACGACGTCGCAGGCCTCGGTGATCGGGCGGTAGCGGATCGCGCCCCCGAAGGCGCCCGATTCATAGGGATCGGTCAGGATCTTTGTTCCGCTCTCCGACGTTAACAGGAAGGCCGCGTGGCCCAGCCATTCAATGCGCATCTTTTAGAATTTGATCTTGAGGCCGATCTGCGCCCCCTCTTTGTCCTGCAGGTCCAGCGTCCGGAAGTCCGGCCGCGTCCCCTTGACCTGAACCGGGAACTGTTTGTCCATGATGTTGTCGAACGAGGAGGCCTTGCCCTTCGTTATGGTGTCATAGGTGTGGGCCATGCGCAGGATCGGCTTTTCGCTGACGGCCATGTTGAAGATTTGCTGGGGCACGGCCGAATAATTGAGGAAGGGCCGGCGCTCATAGACGGACGACAACGACGCGCCGATGACGCGCAAAAGCAGGTATTCCCCCATGAGCACCCAGAATCCCATCTGGAGTGTCTTTTTGGCAACGCGCTGGAATTTATGCTTTCGCCGCGAGCGCAGGTAGTAACGGCTCTTGAGTTCATCCATGGTGTCTCAACCGGAAATTCCGTCCGAATCCTTCATTTATTATGGTCGTCTTTTTTCCGATGTCAACCGTCTTTCTCTTTCTCGCTGAGATTCTCTTCCACGAGAAGGCGCTTGAGGATTTTCCCCGATGCGTTCTTAGGCAGCGTCTCGCGGATGACGATGCGTCGGGGGATCTTGTAGGCGGCCAGGTGGTCTTTCAGGTAAGCGGTGATATCGTGCTCGGTCAGCAAACCCGCCGCGCGCAGGACCACATAGCCTTTGGGCACCTCCCCCTTATGGGGGTCGGGGATTCCGATGACCGCCGCCTCCTTGATGTGGGGATTCCGATAGAGGACCTCTTCGATCTCGCGCGGATAGACGTTCAGGCCCCGCACGTTGACCATCTCCTTTTTTCTGCCCATGATGGTGAGGTAGCCCTCGGCGTCGCGCTTGGCCATGTCCCCCGTCAGGAGCCAGCCGTCCCTGAGCACGGCCCGGTTGTCCTCGGTCCGTCGGTAGTACCCCTTCATGACGTTCGGTCCCCTGACACAGAGCTCACCGACGATGTCGACGGGGCACGTCACGCCGGCGGCGTCGATGATCTTGACCTCGACGTCGGGGATCGGCAGGCCGATGGAGCCGGCCTTGCGTGGGCCGTTTAAGGGATTCAGGGAGACCACGGGAGAGGCCTCGGTGAGTCCGTAACCTTCCAAAAGCGGGATGCCGAAGCGCGCCTCGAACTTTTTGAAGACCTCAACCGGCAGGGCCGCGGCGCCGGAGATGGCCAGGCGCACGGGGTTGAAGAGACGCAGGAGCCACCGTGGGAGGCGGCCGGGCAGCTTGATGTCTTTGATGATGTTGTATACCGATGGGATCCCCACGAAGATGGTCACCCTGTTTTTGCGCAGGGCCCGCAGGAGCTTGCGCATCGGTCGCGGGGATTTCATGATGACGGTCTTGGCGCCGCAGGCGAGCGGCATGAGCATGCAGACTGTTGCCGCGAAGGAGTGGAAGAGCGGCAGGAAACAGATGATGGTATCCCGGGGGGTGACGCGGATGGCCCGGGCCGCTGAGGCGACGTTGGACAGGAGGTTGCCGTGTGTGAGCATGGCCGCCTTGGGCTGGCCCGTCGTGCCCGAGGTGTACAGGAAGACGGCCACCTCCTCGGGATGAGAGGGCTTTCGGGAGGCGGGTGTCGGGGTCCGTGATCCGGGCCCTTGTTGGAGCACGTGGTGGATGCAGGAGACGGACGCGAGGGCGTCGACCATGACGCACAGCTCCTCGCATGTGTTCTGGTAAGCGGGGCTGTTCAACAGGCATCGGCTGCCGGAGTCTTCGAGGATGTATTTGATCTCGTCGCGCCTGAACATGTGGTTGATGGGCACGACGATTCCCTGCGCGAGAAGGATCCCGAAGTAGGCGTAGACGAACTCGGGGCAGTTGTCGGCGAGGACCGCGACCCGGTCTGCCGGCTTGAGGCCGGCAGTCTCTTCGAGGTGGCGGGCGATGCGGCGCGCCTTCTCCCAGACCATCTCATAGGTAACGCGCAGGGAGCCGAAGACGATGGCCGTGCGCCGCGGATACTCCGCGGCGCCCTGCTGCAAAATCTCGGGAAGATTTTTAAGTTGGGTGACGTTTTGGGGCAGCATTATCGTAGGGTCAGGAGAACCAGGGCGCCCAGCGCCAGACAGTAAAAGCCGAAGAGATAAAATTTTTTCAAGATGAGAAGACCTTTGAGCATATACAGGGCCATCAGGCCCAAGAGGAAGGCGGTCGCCATCCCCAGATAGATCGACGGATCTTTGAGGAGAGGTTTGCTGTCTGCGATCGCCCATTCCAGGATAAAGGCGGCCGCCACGGCCGGCAGTGAGGCGATGAAGGAAAACCTGAAGGCCTCCTGGCGGTCGCAGCCGCGCAGCAGGAGGGCTGTGATCGTTATCCCTGAGCGTGAGATGCCGGGCAGGATCGCGATGCCTTGCACGAGGCCCATGAGGACGCTGTCGAGAAGGGTGATGCGGCGCCGGCCCGACCCGGATCGACGGGTCGCGAGGAGCAGGAGCCCGTTGACAAGGAGAAGGGCGCCGATCCAGGAGGTTGACCCAAAGAGCGGCTCGAGAAACCTTTTAAAGAGGATGCCGAACACGGCCGTGATGAGGGTCACCGTGAGGATGTAGCCCAGCATGCGGCGTTGACGCACGTAAGCGCCGATGTCCTTGAAGAAGAAGGTGCAGCAGGCGAAGAGCGTGCCGACGTGAAAGAGGACCGTGCGCGCGAGGATGTCCGTGTCCAGGCCCAGGAGGTGATAGGCCAGGCCCAGGTGGCCGGAGCTGCTGATGGGCAGGAATTCGGTCAGCCCCTGAAGGCCGCCTAAAAAGATATCATGCATGCGTCGTGGTCATTCAAAACGGATGTCGTCCAGATAAAAGATGCACCCACGGGGGTTGTTCCTTAGGTTGGCGGCCCAGGCGAAGCCGCCGATGATGTACGTCAGGTTTTTTCCCGTCAGATCGATGGTGTACCGACGCCACTCGGCCGTGAGGACCACCGGACCGATCTTGGCCTCGTCGGAGTCCGGGTAAGCTCCCTTCGTGCCTCCGACCTTGAACTCTTCAATGCATTCCCCTCCCCATTCGCCGCGCGCCCAGAAGGTCAACCGGGACGTGGCCGACAGGTCGATGCCGGCCCCCTTGCGTTCGCCCCAGTTGTTCTCCGGATGCTGCCACACGATACCGGCCCAGCCGTGGCGCGCCACCGGATTGCGGCGGTAAACGACCCGGATGCAGGTTGTACCCGAATGGGGATTTTGCGCGTGGTCGGTCGTCAACAAGACGTCTTTATGGTCTCCCATCCAGCCTGAGGGCACAAAGTGCCTGCTGAAAGAATCGCCCGCGTCGGCGTAGACGCTGAAGATCTTGACCTTGGCCTGCGCGGCAGGCACGCGCACGCCGGCAACGATCCCCGCCGCGGCCACCGAAACAATGATCGAAAGGAAAAAGATCCGTTTCATGACGGGGACGGGACGATTAAATATTCGTCTTATCGATCAGCTTTCGATAGTAGGCGATGCACTCGGGACAGGTGTCGTCTGATTCCTTCCACTCCGGATGGTCTTTCTTGATGAGACCCAACAGGTACTCTTCGGCCTTGACGTGGGCCAGGGCGTGGGCCTCGCTCACGGTGCGGTTGCAGATCCGGCAGACATAACCGCCCCCCTTGGGCGCCGGCCGGCACTTGTTGCAGAAATCCGGATTATCTTTTGAGGCGGTGATCTTCAGGACCTTTTTTAAGACGGCCGCCACCCTTCCCTCAAGCGGCACGCGGCACCTCTGACAACGTTTCATCGCTTACCTCCATTTATCTTCCTGCGGAACGTCCCGGAGCGCCCCTGGGGATCTCCCGTGGTCCGGGATAAACCACCCCGTATCACCAGCTCTCACCTTCCCGTGGATACGGGGTGAACATTTCACGATAGCCGTGACCGGTGGACAGGCACCCGTGATTGTTCCAACAACTGGTCGATCTCGGCGTGCGTGGCAAATCCCAGGGTCACGGCGGCTTCACCCAGGCGCTGGCCGCTCTGCCAGTGGTGCGCGAGGACCTCGTTGAGCTGTTCTTCGTTGATGAGGCGGGTAGCGAGCATCCGTTGACCGATGGGCAAGCGGCGCCGGGGAACGGGGCGGTGTGCCCTCAATTCTTCTTCGTACGCCTCGTCTAAAGCCTGGCGTCGTTCGATGCCCTTATCGTCCGTTCGACGGTTGATCAGGTAATTGCTGTTTGGATGAATTTTGAGAAATTTTTTGATTTCAAAGGCCGTTGCGATCAATTCGTGGATGGAATAGGCCGGAAGCGCCGGATAATTGACGATGGAGACGGACAGGCCCATGAGGGGGACGGACCGCATCTGGCCCCGGCGGTCACGCACCCGGATGAAGCCGTTGTGCCGGTCCTCGGTCGCGTAGTGAAACGGCATGAGGCGGTCGAATTCGCTGACGCACTCCCGGGCGATGGTCTCGGTCTTTTCAGGGGTCGAGATGTAGACGAAGTCGTCTCCGCCGACATGTCCCACGAAGTCCTCGGGGTTGCCGAGTCTTTTGATGCTCGAGGCGAGGATCTTTGCCGTCTGGAGGATGGCCCGGTCGCCCGTGATATAGCCGTACTTGTCGTTGAAGGACTTGAAATTGTTGATGTCGCAGTAGGCAAAAGAAAAGGCCTCTTGACGGCCGAGGAGCTGGCGCGCGTGCTTTTCGATGGAGCGGTTGCCGGGGAGCTTCGTCAGGGCGTTGGCGTGGAACTGATGGTCTGCGTTCTTCAAGGACAGCGCGATGCGGATCTCAAGGTCGATGGGGTCCGGCGGTTTGATCAGGAAGTCGTCGACCCCCTGCTCAATATCCAGAAGGCTGCGGCGCAGTTGTTTCTTTTCAATCAGGATGACGACGGGAATGTAGGCGGTGAGGAAGTCGTCCTTCAGGTCTTTGCAGAGTCTGAGGCCGTCGGTGGACTCCAGGTGCGCGTCGATGAGGATGAGGTCCGGATGTTTGCCGGCGGCCAGCGCCAGCGCCTCGCGGGCGTCCCGGCACAGGAGGACCTCGTAGCCCCAGGCCTTGAGGAGGTAGGTGAGGATCTTATCGAGGTGCTGATCTTCCAGGACAAGGAGTATCTTTTTATTCGTGGACATGCTACTGCGCGATCGCTGCGTGGTAGATGAAGATAAGGACGGCGAGGATCCCGCTCACGACGCGCAGGAGCATGTGCGCCATCTCGATGCCTTCCGGGCTGAAGGGCGCCGTCACAAGGAGAGCATCGAGGCGCACGTAGGCGATGAGGAGGAGGAACCACGTCGTGAAGAACGATCCGATCTTGCGAAACTCCCAGGTGCGCATAAAGATGATATAGAGGCAGGCCAGCGTCCCCAGCGTCAGCCAGATATTGATCTCCTTGAAGAAGCTGACGCACAGGACGATCGTGCTATAGATCTGTTCCTGGATGACACCGAAGACGGTAGCGAACATTTCTCACCTCCGTTTGTTGCGCAGCAAGAAACAGAGTATCCCGCCGAGGAGCAGGATGCTGCCGCTGATGGGCAGGATCCGGTCCCAGTGGTACCGGACCTCCCCCAGCGCGCGCGCATAGAGAGGGCTGGACTGTTCTGTGATGATGAAGTTTTTCGAGTCGATGGAGTAGATCTTGTACGGCGGCATGAGAAATGTCACGGCGAGGCTGGTGACAAGCGTCACCACGACGACGACGGTTTGTTTGATATTCATGCTCCCTCCCTTTCCATTAGTCTATACAATATTGTAGGTTAAGTCAAGGAATCAGAACCCATTAGGAGTCTGCGAACGACCGCAGGCGCCGAGAAGGCGACCGGTCGCATGGGGGACGCGCCATGCGGTGATGGGTATTCAGATGTTGCGTTTGATGTGGATGCCGGCGAAGCGCGAGAGGCCGCGGGACTCCTGGATCCAGCCGTTCCTCAGGCCGAATTTTTTGAGCAGGGCCGCGGCGGCTTCATACTCTTGGAGGGTGATGCGTCGCGCGAGGGCGGGCTGTGCGAACGCCTCGTAGGCGGGGAAGTACTGGCTCATGAGGCTGACGGGGACCTCCGGAGATAGACGCTTGGCGATAAACGCGAATATCTCTTCGGTGCCGGCGAGATGATTGGGCAGGACGAGGTGGCGCACGATCAGTCCTTGTCCCATCACGCCGTTCTCGTCGAAAAGGGCCGCCGGGTGCTGCCGGAACATCTCGAGGGCCGCCTCCTGATTGTGGCGGGGGTAGCCGGGCGCTGAGGAATACCGGATCGCCGGCGCCTCCTGGGCGTAACGCATGTCCGTGAGGTAGATGTCCACGATGCCGTCGAGGAGACGCAGGACCTGCGCCTTTTCATATCCGGAGGTATTGTAGATAAGAGGGATATCAAGGCCTTCCTGGGCGGCGAGGTACAGGGCCTCGAGGATCTGCGGCATGACGTGGGTCGGCGTGATGACGTTGATGTTGTGGCAGCCTCTCTTCTGGAGGCGCAGCATGGTGTCGGCCAGCTCCCGGGTTGTGACGCGGCGGCCCTCCCCCTCCTGGCTGAACCGGTAGTTTTGACAGTAGACGCAGCGCATGTTGCAGTGGGTGAAGAAGATCGCGCCCGAGCCGCGGGATCCCGAGACGGGTGGCTCTTCACCCTGGTGGCTGAAGGCGCTGCAGACGACGGCCTGGCGGCCGGTGCGGCAGAATCCCGTCTTGTCTTTTAACCGGTCGGCGCCGCACTGCCGGGGACAGAGGCAACAGGCCTCAAGCAGCCTGACGGCCTCTTCGGCTTTCTTTTTCAGCGTCCCATTCTCAAGGGCATCGCGATAACGCGCAGCGGCCATAGGTCGTGATGATCTGTTGTGCGTAGAGCCGACGCAGGGCATTGAAGACGTCGATGTGGGTCGGACGGCGAAAGTCGGGATACGTGTGTGGCAGCGGTACGAAGGAATCGTTGCGGAAGACGAGCGTGATCTCCTCAAAGATTCCGCGGCCGGCATAGATGCGGTGGCTGTGGTTCTTGGTCGTGGCCAGGACCAGCTTGGCAAGGCTCACGTACCCCGGATCGATGTTGATGCGGCGCTTCCCGGACGCGACCAGGCGTTTTTCAATCGTGTTCGTCTTATTTTTGGCCGCGGCCAGATCCTCCGGCCGGATCAGGCGCCGGAAGCCGACGAAGGTCCGTTTCAGGTCCGTGCCCATCTCCCCGGCGTAATAATCGGTGACGTCGAAGGAGAAGGCGGGACTGGAAAAGTCCGTCGGCCCGAAAGACGCCTTGAGCACCCTAAGGGACCTTGCGAGTATCCTGTCGTCGTGCCAGATGAGACCGATGACGAGCTTAGCGGGAAGCGGGCGGGTGGGGCGACCCATGGGCGCTTGATCAGACGGGTGCGGCGGAATTGAGGTGGTTCTTGACGTAGTGGTCGATGATCTTCATGTCTCCCTTTGATATCTGGTTGAAGTAGATGGCGATGTTGTACCGGTTGCTCTCGATCCCGGGGGGGCACTTCTCGACGCGCACGACGGTCCCTTCACAGATGATCGGCTTGGAGGTCTTGACCTTCCTGCTCTTGGGCAGGATCAGCGTGATGCGCAGCTTCGTCAAGAGCGCAACGTAGGCGTTGACCGTGCAGTAGGCACCGATGCAGCTGACGTTTTTTGTCTCGGTGACGAAATCCGCCTCCCTGTCCTTGAGCTTGATCGCCAAGCCCTTGGCGACGCGCGGATAACGCCGACGTTCCTGCTCGACTGTGTCTCTACTGTTGAGACTCGGATTCCTTTTTAGTGGCATGGGCAAAGCACTTTTTATTGCAGTAATACTTGCCGTTGCGGTAATAACGCTTGACGCGCTTCAAGGTCTTGTTGCACGTTGCGCAATTAACCCTCTTGTCTTCTTTGCTCACGAGAAAAGCTCCTTGGTGACGCTACTGGGATAAGGCGTCGTTGATGAGAATGTATTCTTCCAGCCAGTTGCGGAAGAGAGGATTGATCTCCGTAAAACGCAGCCCCGCCTGGTACTGGTCGGAAAACGAGATGCGCTGCGACCAGACGACCTGGGCGATGGCCTCGATGATCTTGCTGACCTCGGGGAACCTGAGCTTGACCAGGAGGTCGGTGCCGGGAACCAGGAACGAGTCGGCATTGACGCGCATCCCCATGGCGCTGATGTCTTTGGCGACCGTCTCGCCGAAGTTCCTGTCTTGCCCCAGATGATGATAGGCAACAGGAAGGTTGACGCGCAGTCTCTTGGCCTGTCTTCTTTCAGGCGTCTCCATAAG
>CAZCSY010000018.1:0-21910 GCA_964501505.1 uncultured Planctomycetia bacterium | reverse complement strand
TCATGGGCTCGTTCTGGAGACGGATGATGGCCTCCCGCGCGGCGCTCGCGTGGATTGTGCCCAGGCAATACTTGCCGATGTTCATCGCCGTCATCATATCCTGGGCCTCCTCCCCGCGCACCTCGCCGACGACGATACGCTCCGGCCGCATCCGCAGGCTGTTCTTGACCAGGTCCGCCAGCGTCACCTCATCGTCGCTCTCGAGCCGCGACCAGCTCTCCTGGCGAACCGTGTTGAGCTCCAGGGTGTCTTCGATGATCACGAGACGCTCCCTTTCCGGGATAAGCCCCAGGAAGGCGTTTAAGAGCGTCGTCTTGCCCGATCCGGGCGCGCCGAGGATGATGACGTTCGCCGGCCGGATGGACATCCCCTCCATGTACAACCAGAAGAGGGCGGCCATCTCATAATTCATCGCGCCCTTCCTGATGAGGTCGATGATGCTCAGCGGGCGCTCTTTGATCTTGCTGATGGTGATCTGGGGCCCGAACGGCGAGAACGCGATATTGACGCGGCCCTGGATGTTCGCCAACTCCAGATTGTTCAGTTTCTTAAGGCTGTTGCGGCCGGAGAAGACGACCAGTTTTTTGATGAAGACGTCGAGCGCCTTCTGAGATTCGAAGCGCCGTTCGGTCCGAATCAGCCCCTTATAGGTATGATGGATGTAGATCGGGTTAAGGGAATTAATGATGATGTCTTCGACGTCGGGGTCATGGAGGAGCTCCTCGATGATATCGTATCTGAAGAACTGGTCGAGGAACTGATGGCGGCGCTCCTCGTCCGTAAGCTCGTCCATGACCTGGCTCTGCATGAACGTCTCCTTGGGTGTTGCGCCGTAGAGCTCACTGATGGCGCGGGAGACGACGCTGCGCTTCTCCTCCTCGTTCTGCATCAGATTGATCTTACCGAAGATCACATCGAGGATCTTCGCCTCAACGTCTACGCGTTTGCGCTCCATAGGTATCCCTCTTTAGTATAAAACCCGCATTGTGGTGGCGGCGTCCCGGCGAGACGCCGGGACATCCGCCTTTTGCCGCCGGAGGCGGCAAACACACATTAGGGTGCGGCGTCGAAGCCAGAGGTTTCGACATCCGCCTTTTGCCGCCGGAGGCGGCAAAATGGCGGAGAGGGAGAGATTCGAACTCTCGGTAGCCTTACGGCCACAACGGTTTTCGAGACCGCCCCATTCAACCGCTCTGGCACCTCTCCGAAATTTCCACCACCTGTTACCCAGAAATTTCTTCCTTGGCTCTCCCGCTCCCGCCTTCCCGAGGGGCAGGGACCACAAGCCAGGGACAAAAAGCCCTACTTCTTCGGATTAAAAAACTCCCCGATCTCTTTTTGGGAATAACAGATCAAGGCGTCGCCGGCGCGGATGACGGTGTCGCCGTGCGGGGCGCCGATGTGCGTCTCGCGGCCCGCCTCCCGACGGTAGATCGCCAGCACCAGGATCCCCTCTTCCGGCTTGATCTCGCTCATCTGCTTGTCGCAAAACGGGCTGTTGGCGTGGATGCGGATTCGTGAGATGGTGTATCCATGGCCCAGACCCAACAGCTGTTCGTAATCGTAAATCTGCAACTTGGTCCAGCGCTTCAAGGACCTCATGATGAGCCGTTTTATCAAGACATTGACCAGCCGCGAGCGCGTTATCAAGAAAATGAACAGGACGCCGCCGGCCAACCCCACACCCCGCAAGGCGATGTCCTTTCCCCTCTCACCCACGAAGGTCAGGACGAGGGCGGCCATCGAAGATGTGACCCCGGCGCTCCCCAGCAGGATCAGGCCCCGCACGATGCGCCGGCGCACCGGATGCGTCACGATCATCTCCGACTCCGACGTCGTGAACCCGACACCCGAGAAGGCCGACTGCGCCTGGAAGGACGCGATCTCGGCCGATAACCCCGTCAGCTCCAGCGCCGTCGCGCCGATGCGCACGACGAGGATAGACAGAACGATAATGGTGAACAGACCAAACAAGGCTATCATGACAGGGGCCTCCCTTCTACGTCAAACAACTGGCGGAAGGAAGCCGAGTACAGGGCACCGGCCACGTCACCGCACCGTTTGAAAAAATGCGCCAGGACAAAGTCCGGCGTCAGGAACGAAAAGACGAGCGCAATGATGATCATGCTGACAACGTAAATGGTAAAGATGGCCAGGAGGTAATTCTCCTTGAGCCAGCCCGGCTTCTTGCCCTTGAGGGCGTTGGCCGAAAAGACCATGTGCATCGTGAACGTGAACGACGCGCAAAAGACGAAGAAAGGCAGCGTCTCGGGCTTCTTCCAAACGGCCGCCACGAGGGCATAAAGACCGAACGCCAGGAGCGTGAAGATGGGGATGCAGAAACCCGCCACCTTCACCAGCGGGAAGACGAAACCGACGGCCTGCTCCGACATCTTCTTTCCCGCGTCAAAGACCTGCGCGGGGGCATAGAAGAGGATGTGCAGGGCCAGATACGCGATCACGCCCCAGCCGAACGCCGCGGCGATGCGGCTGTCCGTCGCGCGCAGGCCGTCCAGGAAGGCCGCCGTCACACCGACGACGATCGGCACGAGAAGGACGGCCAAGACGAACTTCAGGACACTATAAAGACGCTCTCTCAATTTTTGTCACGCCTCCCATGTAGGGCCGCAGCGCCTCGGGGATCACGACGCTGCCATCTTTCTCCTGGAAATTTTCAAGGAGCGCCACCACGATGCGCGGCAGGGCGACCCCCGAACCGTTGAGCGTGTGGACGAACTCGGTCTTCTTGCTCTCCTTGTTGCGGAAACGGATGTTGGCGCGGCGCGCCTGGAAATCCGTGAAGTTCGAGCAGCTCGACACCTCCAGCCACTTGTCGATCCCCGGCGCGTACGCCTCCAGGTCGTAGCACTTCGTCGCCGCGAAGCTGATATCACCGGAGGCCAGCATCACGACGCGATAGGGCAGGCCCAGAACCTGCAGGATGTCCTCGGCGTCCGCGACCAGCTTCTCCAGTTCATCGAATGACGTCTCGGGCCTGACGAACTTGACGAGCTCCACCTTGTCGAACTGATGGACGCGGACCAACCCTTTGGTGTCCTTGCCGTAGGAGCCCGCCTCGCGCCGGAAACACGGCGTGTAGGCGGTATAATAGAGCGGCAGGTCCTTCTCGTCGAGCATCTCGTTGGAGTGGATGTTCGTCACCGGGACCTCGGCCGTCGGGATCAAGAAGAGATCCTCGTCCTTGAGGCGGTACATGTCCTCTTCGAGCTTGGGCAGCTGGCCGGTCCCCGTCATGCTCGCGCGGTTGACGAGCGCCGGCGGCCACATCTCGCGATAGCCGTGCTGCGTGGTGTGACGGTCCAGCATGAAGTTTATGAGCGCCCGCTCCAGGCGCGCCCCCAGTCCCTTATACAGGATAAAGTTGGAACCTGCGATCTTGGCGCCGCGCACAAAGTCAATGATGTCATGCGCCTCGCCGATCTCCATGTGCGTCAACGGCTTAAAGGCGAAGGACGGCGGCTGTCCCGTCTGGCGCACGACCTTGTTCTTTGTCGAATCGCCGACGGGGACCGAGTCGTGGACGATGTTCGGGACGAGCAGGAGCTCTTTATCAAGGGTCTCCTGTTTTTCGCGCAGGGCCGCCTGCTGTTTATCGATCTTATCCGCCACACCCTTCATGGCCCTGATCTTTTCCTTCGGGTCCTTCTTCTCTTTCAGGAGCCGGCTGATGGCGTCGTTGGCCTCGTTCTTCTGGCGCCGCAGGTCGTCGAGAGCCGTCAGGATCTCGCGGCGCTGGGCGTCCAGCGACAGGATGGTATCCACGTCCGCCTTCACGCCGCGCTTCTCGAGTGAGGCGCGCACCGCCTCCGGGTCTTCCCTGATCATCCTCACGTCAAGCATCATTCCCGCCTCTCCCGAAACCCCGTTTCCAAACCCCGTTTCGAAACCCCGTTTGGAAACGGGGTTTCCCAATTATCCCTTGATGACGCCCAGCGGCCGCATGCGGCAGACGCGCCGGGCGATACCCGCGTTATGGACGACGTGCACGACGTCGTTGACGTCCTTGTACGCCTGCGGCGCCTCCTCGACGACCTTGCCGTGGCTGGCCGCCATAAGGACAATACCCTTGGCCTGGAGCTCTCTCATCAGGTCGGGGAAGGCGATGGACCGCACGGCATCGTGGCGCGACTTGAGCCGGCCGGCGCCGTGGCACGTGCTGCCGAAAGTCTCCTCCATCGCCCGCTCGGTCCCTGCCAACAGATACGAATTCCGGCCCATGTCGCCGGGGATAATCACGGGCTGGCCGGTCTGCCGGTACGCCTGGGGCAGGTCCGGGTGGCCCGGCCCAAAGGCCCGCGTGGCGCCCTTGCGATGGACGCACAGCGTCCGCTCGCGGCCGTCGACGACGTGCTTTTCGATCTTGGCGATGTTGTGGGCCACGTCATAAATGAGGCGCATCCCCAGCTTCTGCCAGGAGGAACCGAAGACCTTTTCAAAGACGGTGCGCGTCAGGTGCATCAGGCACTGGCGGTTGTTCCAGGCGTAATTCGCCGCCGCGCGCATGGCGCCCAGATACCTCTTGCCTTCCGGCGACGTAACGGGCGCGCACCCCAGCTGCCGGTCGGGCACGTTGATCTGATATTTTGTCAGGCAGTGCTGCATGACTTTGAGCGAATCGTCGCAGATCTGGTAGCCGAACCCGCGCGAGCCGCTGTGGATCATCACCGTGACCTGGCCGAGACGCAGATCAAACGCATCGACCAGATCCTGGTCAAAGAGCTGATCGATCACCTGGACTTCCAGAAAGTGGTTGCCGGAGCCCAACGTCCCCGACTGCGCCTTACCGCGCTGGACCGCGCGCTCGGAGACGACGTCCGGGTCTGCGCCTGCTATCGCGCCGCGCTCCTCGGTCGCCTCGAGATCCGCGTCGCTGCCATAGCCCTGCTTGACGGCCCAGGCCGCGCCGTAGAGCATGATCTCTCTCTCGTCCCTGGCGTTCGCCCGGATCGCTCCTTCAGACCCCACCCCCGCAGGCACGGTCTGGAAAAGGGCGGTGACGAGATCCTTGATGCGCGGGCTGACCTGACCGACGTCCAGCTCCGTACGCAGGAGCCGCACGCCGCAGTTGATATCGAAGCCCACCCCTCCCGGCGAGATGACGCCGTCTTCCTCCACGTCGGTAGCCGCCAGCCCGCCGATGGCGAACCCGTAGCCCCAGTGGATATCCGGCATGCCCAAAGAGGCCTTGACGATACCGGGCAGAAAAGCAACATTGGCAATCTGCTCAAGGGCCTTATCGTGACGAATATCCTTGAGGAGCTTCTCATCGGCGTAGACGATCCCGTCGACGCGCATGCCCGGCTTGTAACTCTTGGGGATGCGCCACCGGTAATCGTCGATCTTCTCTAAAGGGCCATCCCACATATGTGCTCACACGTCAAAGACGAGCGTCGTCTGCCATCCGCGACGGGTCTTTGCCACCTTCAGGTCGGAGTAGGTGACCGCCTTGATCTCGTCCTTCAGGTCGTAGTACGCGCGGTTAAAATCGCACAGGAGAACGACCGCGCTCAACGTATCCTCGCGGCACGTCAGCGCCTTGATGCGGTGCAGCATCCGGCCGTGCGCCTGAAACGCGAACAGGAGCTCGTCGAGCCAGGCCTTGAGCAGCTCCTCCGGCGAGGCCTCGGTCTTCTCTACCCTGAGCTTCGAAAGACCGCCGGCCGGGCCGTTGGCCTTCTTGGTGACCAGCACCGCGAACATGGCCTTGGCCGCCGTTGCGAAGAGGTCCTTGAGCGAACCCCCCTCTATCCGGACCGCCACATCGGCCGTATGGGGCACAAAGGTAAACTTTCCCATTCGTAATTTTTTATCTTATCAACAAAAAGGGTGAGCGTCAACGAAATGTAGGGTGAAGGCCAACGGAATATCCCGGCGGTCAGCGGGTTCCGTCAAGAAGCGAAAACGCGACCTTTCGCTCGAGCACCCGGTAGGTGGAAAAGACCATGTCCGCGTCTCTCAGGTATGCCCTGGGCAGGGACGTCTCAAGGGCGATGCACGTCAGGCCCGCCTGCTTGGCCGCATGGATGCCGAAAGGGGCATTCTCAAGGACGACGGCCTCGCGGGCCCGGATGCCCAGCTTTTTGAGCGCCAGGAGATAGGGTTCAGGATTGGGTTTGCCGTGCCTGACATCATCGCCCGTCACGACCACGCGAAAAGAGCGCCGCATCGAAGCCGGAAGGATCTTTGCCACCTCGTGGCGCGCCGTTCCCGTCACCAGCGCCGAAACTATCCCCTTCTTGCCGAGGTGGGTCACGAACCGGCGTGCCCCGCGGACAAACCGGCGGCGGACGATCTTTTTAAAGAGCTTCTCTTTATCCCGGATAATCCTCTTTGCCAGGGCAGGATCAAACGGGCGCCCCCTCTCGGCGAAGATCTCTTTGATCGTCCGGCGGCCCGGCTGGCCTTCCCGCAGATACACCTCGCACTCGGTCACATCGATCCCGGTCTGCCCCATGACCTCCTTCCAGGCCCTGAAGTGATACGGCATGGTATCCGTGATGACCCCGTCCATGTCGAACAACACCGCTTTTACCTTGAGGGACCGCATATTATAGTTAGCCACATATTCCTTATTCTGTTCCACGAAACCGGAACAGGGGGGCCAGGTTCCTGTGTTCCATTTTCGTGGCGCCGCGGGCAACAATCTCCTGGACGGCCCTGTCGGCGTCGCCGGGTTGCAGGTTGACGCCGCGCATGGCGTCGACGAGGAGGACAACCTGGAAGCCCTTGTCCAGGGCCTCCAGGGCGGTCTCCTTCACGCAATAGTCCGTTGCCAGGCCGCCGATGAAGAGCTGCCTGATCCCCATCGTCGCCAAAAGGGTCTCGAACGCCACCCCCTGGTCATCGTGCGCTGAAAAGACGGAGTAGCCTTCTTTGTCGGGATCCGTCCCCTTGGAGAGGACCCGTGCCCCTTTGGGGAGTTGCAGGCCGGAATGGAATGCCGCCCCGTGGGTATCCTGGATACAATGCGCCGGCCAGGCCCCGCCGCGGCTCTTAAAGTGCCTGGTGACCTCAGGGTGCCAGTCACGCGAGAAAAAAACTGCAAGGCCCTGACGGCGGAATTCGGCAATGTATTTGTTCAAGACGGGTATGACGGCGTCGCCGTCGGGGACAGCCAGCGCGCCGCCCGGACAAAAATCATTCTGAACGTCCACGACCACAAGGGCCTTGTCGCGTTTCATCGTTCGCCTCCCGGTTCCTCCGCCATCAAAAAAAGCAGATCCGACAACCGGTTGATATACAGGAACATGGCGTCATTCTTCAGCTTCTTCTTTTTTTTCAGCGTGATCATGCGCCGCTCGGCCCGGCGGCAGAGCGCCCGGCAGACGTGGAGCACGGCCGAAAGCGTGTCTGCGCCGGGGACCTTAAAACAGCGCCTCCTCCTGACGGCTTTCTTCTCCAGGGCCTCGATGGCCCTTTCCAGCCGCGCCACATCCCCAACCGCGATGCGGCGTTTCAGCTTCCGGAGCTGCGTCAGAGGCGTCACCGCCTCGGCGTTCACCCAAAAGATCTCCTTTTGGATCGCCGCCGCCTCCCGCTTGAGCCGACGGCCGCAGGCCAAGCTCCTGACAACACCTAAAAACGAGGTCAGCTCGTCCAGGGTCCCGACCAGCTCAATACGCGCATCATCTTTAGCGACAAGACCTTGCGGAAATAACGATGTTTGTCCCTTGTCTCCGCGTCGCGTCACGATCGACATATCGTCACCTCTTGAAAACAGGCCAAGTATATGTTAAATTTTTAGTAGCCACGGATCCCCGTTGAGGGAGGTTGCCGTGGCTTTTGCTTTAGAAACCACACCTGTTGAAGAGCGACGCCGCTGGCCCAGACTCAGGGTATACTCGCCGGTCAAGTACCACTTCCTGAGAGAAAACAGGTTCAGGTGCTGCATTACCTGTGACATCAGCGAGGGCGGCGCCGGCCTCCTCTTGGACAACCCCCTGCCCCCCGGCACCTGCCTCTACTTCCAGATCAAACTACACAACCTGCCCAACCCCGCCTCCGGTATCGCGCGCGTCGTATGGGCTTCAAGGGACGTCTACTCGGAAAAGTACCGGGCAGGCCTGGAATTTCTGGAGATCAGCAACGGCTCACGCAGCGAAATTGCCGACTTTGTCCGGCAGAACATCCCTCCCGCAAAGAACAACTGAAGATCTCGGATCACATCGCTTTCTTCAACCCTCAAACAACATCGATCTGCCACGGATGAGAAACGATCATCTCGACCGCGCCGCGATACGTCTTGATGAGACCGAAGGCGCGAATCTCCTTGCCGGCGTAATCCCTCTCCGGATGGATGCCCTCCTTAAAAAACTGATCCATATCTTTTGTAAAGATAGCGACGCGGATGCCGTCCAAGATAAGTTCCAGGGTATCGGGGGTGGCGTCCACGCGCCTGACAGCGCCCCGAACCATCTTGCGCTGACCCACATAATCTGCGGCCTGCCGGGCGGGGATGGCCATATCCAGAGACCACAGCCCTCTTTTCTCTCGCCGCGCCTCATCCTGGGCGCTCTTTAGCCGGTCCACGTGCCTGACGTTCGGCGGAAAGGTATAAAGCAGGGCCAGGCCGCGGCGCAGGAGCTCCTCCTGCACCATGAGCTCAGCCTGTGCCTGCCCCACCCACACGTACGCGAGGAGCCGGCCATACTTGTCGTTGCGCTCTGCATCGTATTCGAGCCGCACCGGCCGGCCCAATACCAATTCTTCGTTCGCCCGGCGCGCCTCGGCGCCGAACGGCTCGTTGACCTCCTGCCAGCCGCCCGCTATGCGGCGCCGCGTTTCGGGGGTATCAATGCCGATATAGCGCACTTCCCGGCCGCCCGACAGCACCACGGTATCGCCGTCCACGACCCTGGCGACGCGCGCGACGCCGGAGGGGCTGCCGGAGCACGCGGCAAGACCCACCGCCAGACACAAAAGGCCCAGCGGCCGGATAGAACGTCCGCGTAAAAACGAAAAGATATTCATGGGGTGACTCAAATAGGCAGGCTACATCAACTGCGAAACGATCTTCACGAATACCCGCTCGGCGGTCCCGAGGCGCGGGAAGATGCCGCGGCGCGCCTTCACCTTGATACGGATGGCCTCCTGCGTCAACGGCGTTATCGTGACGGTTACCTTAGCCTGGTTGACCGTAGCCTGGACGCTGCCTTGAGAGGGACTCTTGGCCAGGACGGTGCCCAGCATCCCGCACACCTCAAGGGCGGCGCGGTAGGCGTCGGCCTGCCGGGCGTCGTATTCGCCCTGGATGGTGTCGCGCGTGACCGCGTATCCGCCGGCCGCGCCGACGCCGGTGGCGATCAGAAAGACGCAGCCGGACAGCTGGACCAGGACCATGACGGACAACAAAAACAGACCTAATTTCTTCATCTTCATGAGGACCTCACCGGATTTCTTTTTTGAAAAAGATCTTGGTGAAACAAAAGACGCCCAACCCCAGGATGGCCGCCCAGGAAAGACCGAAAAAGATCCAGCCTGCCAAAGTCATACGAACTCCCCTGATTTGCCCTCACTCACCTTTTAGCCTGCCGGGTCCGCTTCTTCCAGGCGACGCGCACGAGGAGGGCCAGCGTCGCAAAGAGCAAGACGAGGCCGATGCGCGTGCCGAAGACGAACGGCCTGTCGGCCTCGCGGACACCCTCCAAAAATATAGTCGGCAGGCCCTCCTGGATGAACCAGGCCCCCAAGACGACCAGCAAAAAGAGCGGGGTCACGTACTTGATGATGAACTTGTACACCCGCGGCACGGCCATGTCCGCGCCGTGGTGAATCTCCTCCCACGCCTTGTCGATGCCGAAGACCCAGGCGAAGAGGATGGCCTCGACGGTGCCGAAGAGCACGAGGCAAAACGTCCCGCCCCAGAAGTCCAGTTCATTGACCACCCCGCGGCCCAGCCAGAAGATGGCGGGCTGACTCAGGATAAACGCGGCCGCGGCAAAGATGCCGACCGCCTTCTTGCGGTCGATACTGAACTCGTCCTCCATGAAGGCGACGGCCGGCTGGGCAAGCGAGACGCTCGACGTGACACCGGCCAGAAACAGGAGCGCGAACCAGATAAAACTGAAAAAGGCCGCCAGCGGGATCTTGCCCAGGACGAGCGGCATGGTCACGAACCCCAGGTCGAAGGCGCCCTGCCTGGCGATGGACTGGATCTGGGCCGGGCCGAAGAAGACAAAGGCCGCGGGGATGATGATGCACCCGCCGAGGACGACCTCGGCGAACTCGTTCATGCTGACCGCGGTCAACCCCGAGAGCACGACGTCGTCGCCTTTAGAGAGATAGCTCGCGTACGTCAGGATCACGCCGATGCCGACGCTGAGCGTGAAGAAGATCTGGCCGGCGGCGGCCAGCCACACCTTGGCGGACTTGAGCGCCGAGAGGTCCGGATTCCACAGGAAGCCCAGGCCATTGGCGAGATTCCAGTCGGGCCGGGCGGGATCAGGCGTGCCCAGCGTCAGGACGCGGATCACGAGGACGACGCCCAGGACCAGCAGGATCGGCATCGCGATCTTGCACAGCGCCTCGATGCCGCCGCGGATACCGTACGAGATGACCGTCATGTTGATAAAGAACGTGATCAGAAAAAAAATGTACGCCGGCCCCAGGCCGCTGAAAAAGGCATTCTTCTCAAGTCCCTGGAAGCCTTTCAAGAAGGACTGCAGCGCGCCCTGGTCGGGGAGTGACGTGAGGATACCCCTGAGACTGTAGTAACTGTAGGCGAGGGTCCAGGATTCAATAAAGGTATAATAGATGAAGATGACGAAGGGGCCGAAGATGCCGATGACGCCGAAGTACTTGATGAAGCGGTTCTTCTGCCAGATGCTGTGAAAGATGCCGGGGGCCGTGCCGTGCTCGAAGCCGCCGCCGAAGCGGCCCAGGGTCCACTCGATCCACATCAGCGGGATGCCCAACAGGAGCAGCGACACGAAGTACGGGATCATGAAGGCGCCGCCGCCGTTGCCCGCGGCCTGGACCGGGAACCGCAGGAAATTGCCCAGCCCCAGGGCGGAGCCCGCCACGGCCATGATGATGCCCAGGCGCGAGCCCCAGGTGTCCCGTTTGGGCCTCAACTGTCTCATATTTTCGTATTATAATCTCCCCCTTTCGTCTTTTCAACCTTTTCATCGGCCGCCGCGACCTGCCCGCCGGTATCCCGTTCGTCCGTGTCGTGCTCGACGGCTTCCCCCTCGCCGGCCTTCCGCTTACCGACGTCCCCCCCGCCAGCGTCCCAGTCCACTATCCGGCACGTCAAAAAGATCGCCAGCTCCGTCTTCCTGTTGCGTTTGGTCCTATTTTGAAAAAACCAGCCCAAGACAGGGACGTCGCCCAGAAACGGGACCTTGTTCACCGTGCGAACACTCTCTTCCTTCATCAGGCCGCCGATCACCATCGTGGCGCCGTCCTTGAGCAAGACTGTCGTCTCGGCCTCGGACGTCTCCACGACCGGGATGGTATTGCCCGCTGCCGTCTGGTACGTCTGCACGACCGAGCTCACTTCGGGCCGGACCTTGATGGAGATAAAGCCGTCCGCGCTGACCGCGGGCGTCACGTAAAGCTTCACCCCCACGTCCACAAAGCTCACCGACTCGGTCGTCTGCGTCGAGGAGGTGCTCTGCACGGCGGAGGTCGTCACGTAGACCTGCTTGGACCCGACGAGGATCTTGGCGGACTCGTTATGCGTCACGGTCAGGCGCGGGCTCGACAGGATGTTGACCTCGCCGACCGTCCGCAAGGCCTCGATGACCGCCCGATAGTCGGCGGCGGCGACCGGCGCCAGGGACCCGATCGTCCAGACGCTGCCTACGGAAGACACGAGGGTGTCGAAGCGCCCTTCCAGACGCACCTTGTCGCTAAGAATATAATCCCAGTCGATGCCCAGACTCGTCTGGTCGTCCAGGTTGACCTGGACGATCCTGGCGTCGATCATGACCTCCCGGGTACGCTCGTCCAACGCCTCAACGATCCGGCGCGCCTTCGCCAGATTGTCGCGCGTGTCGCGCAGGATGAGCTTGTTGGAACGCTCGTCCACCACCACGCCTGCCAGCGGCCGGCCCAGCGCCTCGCCGAGCAGGGGCGCCACCCTGGCGGCCGACGCGTAACGCAGGGGCAGACTCTCCGTGAAGAGCGCCACATCCATCTCCTCGGCCATGCGCCGCAACTGCCGGTTCTTCTCAGCCGTATCCACCAGGATCAGGACGTTGGCCGGCTCATCGACCAAGACACGACCTTTGGCGGACTTGAGCTGCTCCAGGAGCGAGGCCACCTGCCGGGCAGGGGTGTACGTCAAAGCCACGCGTTCCAATTCGTGGTAATCCGATGGCAACGCCCCATACATCTCTTCGTAATCTTTGGCTGTCATGATGATCGATATGCTGCCACGCTCATCCCGGACCAATCGGTTGGCGGCGAGCACCGCGTCGAGTGCCTCCCCGACAGAGACGTCCTTCAATAAGACATTCGCCCGGCCGCTGACGCCCTTGTCGATGACGAGATTCAGGCCCGACTGTCCGGCGATCATCTTCAGGACATCGGCGACGTCCATGCCTTTGATGTCCAGGGATATCTTCTCTTTTGGCGCGCCCTTTGTCAGGGGCTGGGCCGACAGCGCACCGCCGCACAAGGCCATGCCGACCCACAAGGCCATGCCGGCGCACAGCAAGACGCCGGCGCGTAACCCGCAAACCGCTATTCGCAGAAATACCCTCTTCACGGGAACGCCTTCTTCACAGGAATGCCCTCCTCATTGGAATGTCAACCGAAGGGTCTCGTCGTCCATCATCAAGAGGACGCCGTCCGCGCCGATGGGCCCGACCGTCGCGTCCCCGACGGCATCGCCCGGCCTGACGGTAAAGACACGCTGGCCCTTTCTCTCTTCAATGACGGCCCTCGAATCAGCCCCCTGAAGGATGCCGACCAGGCGCCACCCGTCGGACAAAACGGCCAGGGCGTTCTTTTCCTGCGACGCGCCCGGCTTTTCGGCCGGCGGCCGGAAAAAGGTACGGCCAGGATCCGGTGCGTTCTTCGACGTTTTCATGACAAGCCCTTCCTCTCCTAAATAACGTCCGATCTCTTCGAGAGAGACGCCTGCGTCTTTCATCTTTTCAAGCGAGAGGTGGACACCGACACCCCCCTCGCGCCTCCCGTCGGCGCTGATCTGTATATCCTCGATGCGCCACGGCATCGGCGCCTCTTCCAGGCAATTCAAAAAAGCCCTCATCCCTTGTTCGCCGGAACGAAAATGCACGAGCAGGCGGTCGACCCGTGTCTTCGCGCTGCCGCCTTGTGAAGAAAAAACCGGCTTGACCGATTCCAGGTCCGTGTCAAACTGCAGGGCCGTCTTTTGAAGGAACGCAATCAAATCTGCCTCATCCTCTAGAGAGCGCGGCCCTTGGGCAGAGGGCGGCCCTTCGAGAGAGTGCGGCCCTTTGGCGGAGCGAGGCCCTTTGGCAGAGGGCGGCCCTTCGACAGAGGGCGGCCCTTCGACGCCCGCTTTCTCCGGGTAGCGACGCAACCATCCTTGAATCCTTTCGACCTGGCGCACCCTGTCTCGCATCAACGCGTGTCCGGCCTTTGAGGCACGATAGGTCCTCAAGGCCGGAAGAATCCCCAGGATAACAAGCAAGACAAAGGATACCGCCAACGCGACGACGGGGAAACGTATCAGGGCATCCTCCTTTTTTTCGACACCAAGGGCCGGGTGGGGGCGCTTCTGCGTCTCCGGCCCCGCGACACCTCTTGGCGGGGCGCGCCGAACGCTCGGACCTACCCGTCCAAACGGCACGCTTATTTTTTCACGGCACAGCGCATGCTGAATTTTTGCATATTCTCCCGCGCCTCCTGACCGACAAAATCCAGCAAGACGTCCGAGAAAAGCGCTGAGGACGAAAGCGCCCCGTGCAGCTTCAAAACGGTCGGCGCGTCCGGCGCCAGACCTGAAAACGAAAAAACCCCCTGCTCTGCCCCCATCCGGGTAAGGACCGTGCCGGCCGGCATATTCCTGAATATCTCATCCAGGATCCCCGAAACCCCTGCCGGTCCCCAGACATCGCGCCAAAACGCCGTGCGGCCGGCCCACGCCCTGAACCGCTCGACGTCAGGCTGCGCCTGCAACCATATATCCTGGTAGACGGCCTTTGCCTGAGCATGCCGGACGATGCCGAGCCAAAGCGAGAAAAAAACCGCCCAGATGAGACAATAACAGACGACAAAACACCTGAGCCCCCCTTGCCAGGCGATTTTTCTACGGATCCGCTGCTTCAAGAGAGGCGGCATCATGTCGATGCGGCCGTTGCCCGAACGCAGGACAAGACCTATGGCTGAAGAAAAAGCGACGTCCCTTTTGCACGCTTGCGGAGATGGAACGCCGATCGCGCCGCGCATTTTTTCTTCGTGAAGACTTTTCAAAAAGGGCGCCAGCGCAGCCGCCTCCTGCCGGTCCAGGCGGCCGACCACATGCAGCCCCTTGAAGGCCTCCCCGGGCATCCTCTTGAGCCGCCGGAACATCTCAAAGCTGACCTTGACCTCCCTCAGGAGGAACGCCGACCGGTCTGTCAGCCCGCCGGGCAGGCAAAAGGTCCGACTAAAGACCGGACTGCCTGCCTGCGTCACGCAAAACTCATACGCCCCGGCTTCGGCATGCAAGATATAGCTGCTCTCTTCGCCCGGCGACGCTAAAGTCACCCAGTCGACAAGACCCTGTGTGCTCAGGGTTACCTCTCGGGGAATGATCTCGGCCTGCTCAAGAACGCGCACGTACGCCAGGATCCTGTCAACCGGAGCAAAAAATACGCAGACAATGACACAACCGTCATCGGCATGTCCGACGATATGGAAATCATAAACCACGCTTCGGCCCCCCTGTCCCCTTGTCTCACGTTTCAGGCGCCAGGCCAACATGTCGCGTACCTCCTTATGATTGCGCGCTGGCAGACGAAAGGACCGCCACAAAGCGGCTGAGCGGGGCACGACGAGCACGACCCCCTCGGCCGGGATCCGATTCTTTCTCAGATGGCGTCTGATGCGTCGTGATAAATCGCCATCGAGGCTTTCTGAGGCAAGGGATGAGCAATGCGTAAGGACGCGCCCCCGCCCTCTCTGCCATGTGCAACGGCAGATCTTGAGGGCGGCGGGTGTGAATTCAAAGATGAGCCGGGGCGAGTGTGTCTCCATTGTTCCAATATTGTAACATATAAAAACTACAAAATCAAGAATAATATTCCACTTACGGAACGAGATAAACAAAAAATGAGACTAATAGATCAGGTCTATTAGTCTCATTTATTGGTCTCAGCGATGAAACGGAAAGGTCCGGCCTTTCCGTTTCACCTCCAGCTAGAACTTCTTGCCGTGGCGGTAGGGGCGGGCCTTGTTCTTCTCAGCCTTCTTCTTGAGGGCAGCCTCGAGGTCGATGCCGCGCGCCCCGCAATAATCGAAGATGCGGATACAGCAGTCCGCGAACTCCTCGGCCACCGCCTCCTTGTCGCAGTCGTTGCGCAGGGCCTCCAGGGCCTCGGAGAGCTCCGAGTGCATCAGCGCGATCAACTCGCCGTCCGAGCGCTCAAAATCCCACCAACCCTTCTCCTGGGCCGTCTTGTAACACAGGTCAATCCATTGCTTAATGGTCATGCCTTCTCCTCTTGTCTCATGAACCGGCGGATCAGCCGCGCGCTCTTCTTGCCGGGCCGCAGCTCCACCCCGCTCGAGACGTCCAGGCCGTAAGGCCGGATACGCCTGAGCAGCGCACCGACGTTGTCCGGCGTCAGGCCGCCGGAGATAAAAAAGGGCTTGCGCAACTTGTTAAGTCGGGCCAGCAGGGTCCAGTCAAAGGTCTTGCCCGTGCCGCCGAAGGCCTTCTCGTGGAAGGCGTCAAAGAGAAAAAAATCAGCCGGGTAACGGCTCAAGCCGAGCAGGGACGCCGCGCCCTTCACGCGCACGGCCTTGATCGTCTTATACCCCTTGAAGCGCCGCAGGAGGACCGGGGACTCTGAGCCGTGAAACTGCAGATAATCCAACCGGCACAAGCGCGCCGTCTTTCTGACCTCCTCGACGGACGCGTTGACAAAGACGCCGACCTTCTTGACGCGCGCGGGGATCTTGCGGATGATGGAGCGGGCCTTTTGGGGCAGGATAAAACGCGGACTCTTTGCGTAAAAGACAAACCCCAGGAGATCGGCGCCGGCACGCACCGCCGCCCGGGCATCCGCGAGGCTGGTGATGCCGCAGATCTTGGTCCTGATCCTCATCGCGTCAGCGTCCAGAGGAATTGGCGCGCCTTGTCTTCCGGATCTTCGGCGCGTATCAAGGCCTCGCCCACCAGCACCGCGCGAATCAGGCCCATCGTCTTGACGAACTCCAGGTCCTTTATCGTCTTGACGCCACTCTCACAGACGACCGTGCATTCAACCGGGATATGCTCGACCAAAGGCGGCAGCTTATCCAGCCGGACGGAAAAATCTCTCAGATCGCGCGCATTGACGCCGATAAGAACGGCGCCCGCGTCGAGCGCCTTTGCCAACCCCTCCCTGTCGTGGATCTCGACCAGCGCATCGAGTTTCAGCCGCTGGCATAGATTGAGAAATTGCTGGAGGCGGCCTGTCGACAGACTCGCCGCGATCAAGAGAACCGCGTCCGCGCCGTGCTGCTTGGACTCATAAAGTTGATAGGGATCGATGATAAAATCCTTGCGCAGGAGAGGCACCTGTACCGCCGCGCGGATGGCATCAAAGAGCGACAAAGACCCCTGAAAGAAGTCCTCCTCCGTCAAGACGGAGATCGCCGACGCGCCACCCCTTTCAAAGGCCTGGGCGAGGGCCACGCCGTCAAAGTCTTCGCGAAAGACCCCCGCCGAAGGCGACGCCTTCTTGACCTCGGCGATGAGATGACGGGTATTCCTCAAGATCGCTTTGCGGAAACGGGCCTCCGGAAGCTTCCCGTCGAGGATGGCCTGCACCACGCGCTGCGGCACGGCCTGCTTTTGCCGGGCCACCGCCTCCTGCTTGCAGGCCACGATCTTTTCAAGGATATTCTCAGACATATCTGTGTCCCGCCTCAGAGAACCGTCGTAGCTTCGATCAACTTGTTCAGCTTCTTGATGGCCGCACCGGAATCGATGGAGTCGGCTGCGGCCTGCATACCTTCTTTGATCGTGCGCGCCCGGCCCGCGAGGTACAGACAACAGCCGGCATTAAAGACCACGACGTCGCGCTGGGGCCCCTCCATGCCCTTCAACACGTTCAGGGCGATGTGCTTGCTCGCGTCCTTGTCCCCGGCGATCAGGTCCGCAGCAACCGCGCGCTTGAGGCCGAACTTCTCCGGCTCCAGGACATACTCCTTAACGTGCCCTTCTTTGACCTCGCAGACATAGGTCTTACCCGTCGTCGTCACCTCATCGTAACCGCTCTCCCCCCAGACGGCCATGGCGTGCTTCAACCCCAGATGCGCCAGCGCGCGGCCCACGACCGGCAAGAGGCTACGTTCATACACACCCAGGATCTGGTGGGTGGGCAGGGCCGGATTAATGAGGGGGCCCAGAACATTGAAGATCGTGCGGCGTTTTAAGCGGCGGCGCACCGGCTGGACGTGGGCCATGGCCGGGTGCAGGTTCGGGGCAAAGAGAAAACCGAACCCGATGTCCTTCAGACATCGCTCGATCACGTCGGGGCCGACGTTGATGTTCACGCCCAGCGCCTCAAAGAGGTCCGCGCTGCCGCAGTGGCTGGAGACCGAGCGGTTGCCGTGCTTGGCCACGACCACCCCGGCCCCTGCCACGACCAGAGACGCGCAGGTGGAAATGTTGAAGGTCCCTTTCTGGTCCCCGCCGGTCCCCGCCGTATCAAAGATAACGTCCGCCTCGACGTGGATGCGCCTGAGGTGCTGGCGCATCGCCTGGGCCGCGCCCGCTATCTCCTCGGACGTCTCTTTTTTGTCGGCCAGGGCAACCAGGAGCGCCTCGATGTCTCTCTCCAGGACCTCTCCCCGGGCGACCGACGAAAAAACATCCCGGGCCTCTTCGAAGCTCAAATCCTGTCTCTTGCGGACCTTTTCGATGGAGGACGTGATCATCGTCTTAAAAAGTTTTTGAGGAGCTGTTTGCCGCTTGTCGTCATGATCGATTCGGGATGGAACTGGACCCCGAAGACGGGAAATCTCCTGTGGCGCACGCCCATGATCTCCTTCTCGCGCGTCCAGGCCGTCACCTCCAACTCCGGCACCAGACTCTTGGGCTCGATGATCAACGAGTGGTAGCGCGTGGCCTCAAAAGGGGTGGGCAGCCCCTTGAAGATATCCTTTCCGTTATGGTGGATCATGGAGGTCTTGCCGTGCATGAGGCGCTTGGCGCGCACGATGCGGCACCCGAAGGCATAGCCGATCGCCTGGTGTCCGAGGCACACCCCCAGGATGGGGATGCGGCCGGCAAGCTCCCGGACGACCTCGACCGAGATCCCCGCGTCCTGCGGCGTGCCGGGGCCGGGAGAGATCACGATGGCCTCGGGTCTGAGCCGCCGGATCCCGGCGACCGTCATCTTATCGTTGCGCACCACCTTCAACTCCTGGCCCAGCTCGCCGAGATACTGGACCAGATTATAGGTAAAGGAGTCGTAATTATCGATCATCAGGATCATGATTTGCCCTCACTTACCTTCCCGCGAATCACCCCTGAGGCTGCCGCTTTCGCAGCCGAAGGGATGGGTCTCTACTCTTTGAGGCGCCGGATGCGCGCTCCCAGCGTCATCAGTTTTTCATCGAGCCGTTCATAGCCGCGGTCCAGGTGATAAATACGCGCCACGTCGGTGCTGCCGCGGGCCACCAGGCCCGCCAGCACCAGGCCCGCCGAGGCGCGCAGGTCCGAGGCCATGACCGGCGCGCCGGTCAGATACCGGACGCCGTGGACCACGGCGTAGGGCCCTTCGCGCTTGATCTGGGCGCTCATGCGGTTGAGCTCGGCAACGTGCATGAAGCGGTCCGGATAGATCTTCTCGGTGATGACGCTGATGCCGTCGGTGATACTCATCAACGTCATGAACTGCGCCTGACAGTCCGTCGGGAATCCCGGATACGGCAGGGTCACGATGTCAAAGGGCCTGAAACGCCGCCGGGTCCTCTTGACGAGGACGCTGTCTCTGCCGACCTTGAGGCTCATGCCGACGTCCCGCAACTTCTCCAGGACCGCGGTCATGTGCCCGGGCAACACGTCCTTCACCAAAACCTCGCCCCGCGTGATGCCGGCAGCCATGATCAGCGTCGCCGCTTCGATGCGGTCGGGGATGATATGGTGTTCCGCGCCGTGCAGCTCTCTGACGCCCTTGATCTCGATATTGGGCGAGCCTTCACCCCTGACCCTGGCGCCCATCTTGTTGAGAAAGTGCGCCAGCTCCACGACCTCGGGCTCGCACGCCGCGTTCTCGATGACCGTCGTCCCCCGGGCGAGGGTCGCGGCCATCATCACGTTGCCGGTCGCCAGGACCGACGAACCATAGGCTCCGCCGAGATAGATGTGCTCGCCGCGCAGGGCCTTGGCCTCGGCGCACACATACCCCTCGCGGATCGCGATCCTCGCGCCCAACCGCGCCAACCCCTTCAGGTGAAGGTCCACGGGCCGCACGCCGATGATGCATCCGCCGGGCAGCGATACGCGGGCTTTTTTGTAACGGGCCAGGAGCGGCCCCAGGACGCAGAACGAGGCGCGCATCGTGCTCACAAATTTGTACGGCGCCTCGGTGCGCTCGATGCCGTTGGGCCGCAGGACAATCGTCCCGTTCTTGAAGTCATGGTTGACGCCCAGATACCGCAGGATCTTGAGCATCGAAAAGGTGTCGCGCAGGTTCGGGGCGTTATGGATCACGCACCGGTCGCGCGTCAGGAGCGTCGCCGCGAGCATCGGCAGGAGCGCGTTCTTGGAACCCGAGACCGAGACGCTCCCTTTAAGCGGCACCCCGCCTTCAATGATCAACTTATCCATGGAGCTCACCGCCCTCGTTCCCTGGCGACATCCCATGCTGTAAGCCGCCGACGGCGGGTTACAGCACGGGATCGATCGCCTTGCGGGCCGCGAAGACCCTGTCGCGGCCGTTATCGTCCTTCACGACGCGGGAATCCTCCCAGACGCCGTCGTTGCCGAAGATCCGTCGCAGCGCCCCCGCCTGCCGGCTGTCCATCTCAAGGAAGATGCGGCCGCCGGCCTTCAGGAATCCCCGTGCCCCCGCTTCTATCTTTTTATAATAATACAAACCGTCGTCCGGCGCCACTAAAGCCGCGCGCGGCTCCTGGAGGACGTCCCGGGGCAAGGCGTCATAGTCGCCCTCGGCCACGTAAGGCGGATTGGAGACGATAACATCAAAAAGGGGCCGCCTCTTGCCCAGGCAAGAGAAGAGGTTCGAGGAATGGACGCGCACCTTATCGCTCAGGTCGTGGCGCCGGACGTTGCAGCGCGCGCAGACCAGGGCCTCTCTTGAGATATCGACGGCATCGACGCGGACGTCCGCGTCGCTCAGTTTCGCGCAGGCGACCGCGATGTTGCCGCTGCCCGTTCCGATATCCAGCAGGCGGCAGCGCCGGGGGGAAAAAGAGCGCAACGTCCGCAGGACCTCCTCGACGAGGATCTCGGTTTCCGGCCGCGGGACCAGGACGCCGGGCTTGACGCGCAAAGACAGTCCCATGAACTCCGTTTCACCCAACGCATACTGCAGGGGCTGACCGTTGATGCGGCGGCACAGGATCCCCTCGAGAGAATGCAACCGCCGTTCATCGAGGAGGGTCGCCTGCTCGTCCAGATAGAGACGCGAACGGTCGCAATGCTGCAACGAACACAAAATCGCTTCAATCTCATTCATGGCCTTGGCCCTCCGCCTGAAGCAGGGCGTCCGTCAACTCATCCAGGGCGCCGTTCAAGACTTCATCTAATCGGTGCGTCGTAAAACCGATACGGTGGTCCGTCACCCGCCGGTCGGGAAAGTTATAGGTACGGATCTTTTCGCTGCGGTCGCCGCTGCCGACCTGGGAACGCCGCATCTCGGAGCGCTCGTTGTGTCTGTCCGCCTGCAGGCGGTCGAGGAGGCGCGCCCGCAGGACGCGCATCGCCTTGACCTTGTTTTTAATCTGGGAGCGCTCGTCCTGACAGGTCACCACGATGCCCGTCGGATTATGCGTGATGCGCACGGCCGAATCCGTGGTGTTGACGTGCTGGCCGCCGTGGCCGCCCGCGCGGTACACGTCGATCTTTAAATCCTTCGGGTCGATCGCAAGATCCGTCTCTTCCGGCTCGAAGAGTACCGCGACGGTCGCCGCCGACGTGTGGATGCGGCCGGAGGCCTCGGTCGTTGGCACGCGCTGGACGCGATGGACGCCGCTCTCGTATTTGAGGCGCTTATAGGCCTCCCGGCCCTTGACGGAGAAGACGACCTCCTTGATGCCGCCCAGCGGCGTCTGGTTGATGCCCATGAGTTCCGCATTCCAGGATTTCGCCGCCGCGTACTTGGTGTACATACGGTACAGGTCGGCGGCGAAGAGGCCCGCCTCCTGACCCCCCGTCCCGGCACGGATCTCAACGATGCAATTGCGGTTCAAATCGGGGTCCGGCTCGGCCATCAAGGCCTTCAACTCTTGTTCGAGCTTCCCTGCTTTTGTTTCAAGAACATTCAATTCGTGTTGCGCCAGTTCCAAAAATTCCCTGCCGTGGCTCACATCCGATAAGATGTGCGTCATCTCCTTGATCTGACGAAACGCGTCATTCCGCTCGTCGGTCTTTTTGAGAATGGGCGTTATCTCGGCCAATTCCTTGGCGTATCGGGCGCACGCGACATTATTGGCGGAGACACGGGGATCTGCCAACAATTGCTCCAATTCATCCCTTCTCTTCTTTAATTCTTCAATCGATATGGGCATGAGCCTG
>CAZCSY010000017.1:0-23173 GCA_964501505.1 uncultured Planctomycetia bacterium | reverse complement strand
GGCGCACATCCGTCTTCAAGATAAGAAAGCGCCGGCGCGACGAATAACGAACGCCGTGGAGCGCGGCCGCCGAGAAAATAAGACAACCCCCTACCGCTCAAGCGGCACCGCCGAACCTCGGGTATCGAGCAAAAAAAATGGGGTGCCCCCTCGGAGCCCCCCACGCCCGTCCTCTCAGGAAAGAATTCCCATAGACATAGGAACCTTCCTTCTTCTACTATCAGTTTAACACAAAACCACCCTCGCTTCAAATGGCATCAACGTGTCTTGAAACGGAGGGTCCCGATGACCCGGTCGAAGACCGGTGCGGCGGCATAATAATCGGCGACGAGGTTCTTATAGCTCAGGACGTAAAGGCTGTCCCCCTGCTCGAAAAACAGGGAATGCTCTTTGATGGGGGTATCCTTGGCCTTGGGATGATAAAGAGGCAGCCGGTAGATATAGACGGCGAGGACCTCTTCAGCCGTAACACCGCACGCCAGGCGCCTGTCCTTCTTCTCCTGCAATTTATAGCCGGGCAGCTTTTCAACGCGCGCCCCCTGCGCCGCGGCCAGCTCCCGGGCCGAATCATGCGCCCCATCTTCCGCCTTCTTCGGGTAGACGGTCAGCGTCACCGAGGGGGCGAAGCCGGCGTCTTTGTCGATCGCCCCGAAGACATGGACCTGGAAGTACTTTTCCGTCGAACCGACGGACTCCCTCAACGTCCAGTCTTTGGGGTATTGAAAAGAAAAAGCGTCGCCTTCATATCTTTCTAACGGCATCTTCATATCGACCTCGCGCGCAAAGAAAAAAGTCACCCCCGCGGCCAACGCCGCCACCGCCCCGATAATCAACACCTTCTTCGTCTTCATGCGTCCCTCATGGTTACGTCGTATCAGTATTCCTGCAGTTCAGGATAGTACAGACGGATGACTTCTTTCGCCCTTGCCTCGCCCAGGGCCATGGCCCCCGCCCACCCATCCTGGTTGTCATTCGTCTGGCCGGGATCCTTGACTTCATTCCAGACGTTGGCGCCGTTCGTAAAGGCATGATACTCCTGATCGATGCTGTTGTCGTAAAGCCTCTCCGGATCATCGGGATCGCCGGCCCGCAGGGGCTGCCCCTGCGTCGTATCGTAGTACCACCAGGCATGCGTCCCCTCGTGACCCAGCAGGGCCGCATGAACGTTCGCGCCACCCTCGAATTCACTCGTATTGAGGATGATGGTATTAAAGAACGGCTCGTACCAGGCCATCGCATCCTCCACGCCTGACCCGAAACCGATGTGCGTGCCGTAAAGATTGATCCTGTCGGCGATCTCTGCCCCCGCGACCGAGACGTCCAAAATATCAAAACCCGTCTTGGCCGCCACCGCATAGGAAGATGTCGCCGATGCCGTGGCCGAAACGATGTCAGGGCACGCGAATGAGGTGCCGTCGGCAGCGACGGCTTCGATCATGTAAAAATACTCCTGACCGTTGGGCACAAAATCGACAAAGCTGGTATACCAGACGGGCCACTCGTCTGCGAGAAGCTCAAACGGTCCCTCCGGGGACGTCGCACGGGTGATGCGGAAAGAGGTGGCGGGGAAAGTCGAAGAAAAACCCCAGCCGAGCTGGATAAAACCGTCGTTGGGTACAGCCTGGGGTGTTTCCCAATCGTCGTAAGTCGTGGCGGCAAAGGGAGTGTCGGGAGACCCTGTTCCGCTGCCTCCGGAACCGCCGCCACCCCCACCCCCACCGCCACCGCCACCCGTTCCGAAACTGCCTACTCCCGAAGAGCTGCTCCCGCCGCCGCTCCCGCCGCCGTACGCGCCCCCCTGTCCCCCATACCCCCTGCCATAGTACGCCGTGCTTTTGCTGAGGTTGCCGTCAGCGCTCAAGGCGATCGTGGCCGTCTTCTTACCGACCGGATCCTCCATGATGCGTTCGGCCAGGGCGACGAAATCCTCGAGGGTCGCGTTGACGACCTTGTAGCGGAAGATCTTGTCCTGGAGTTCGAGGATGTCGAGTTTGACGGCGACGTCTTCGGTGGTGCTGACGTTGGCAAATGTCCCCGTCTGGGCCCGCTCGGCAAACTCGGCCTGCCGGATAGCCCCTAAATTAGCGACCGCTTCATTGTCCTCGGCGTCCCCGATGATACGTTGATAGGAGACAACGGCGATCCCCGCCAGGATGGCGACGACGAGCACGACGATGACGACCTCGATAAGCGTAAAACCCTTTGGCCGTAAACCCGTTAGGGAAAAACCCGTTGTAAGGGAAAGCCTTGATTTCATACTCAAATTATAGCATACACGAAGGCCTGCAGGGCCTGAATTTCATGCGGGGCGAGCCTCCGCCAGGAGCCGGGCTTGAGATTTCCCAGCACCAAAGGACCGTGGCGGATCCTCTTGAGCTCCTCGACGGCATAACCCAGAAAAGCGAACATGCGACGGACCTGGCGCTTGCGGCCTTCGTGGATCGTCATCTCGATATCCGCCGCGCCTCGCCCTCCTATCCGGCAAGGCAGGGTCCTCTTGCCGTCGAGGACGACCCCCTTCTCGAGCTTCGTCTTATCGGCGGGGCTCAGGGGTCTATCGAGACGGACGCGATAGACCTTCTCGACGTCGAAAGACGGGTGCATCAGGCGATGGGCAAGATCGCCGTCATTGGTCAAGAACAAGAGGCCCGTCGTGTCCTTGTCCAGCCGGCCGACGGGATTGAGGTGCCTGAGGTCGGTGGGGAAAAAATCCAGAACCGTTTTATCGGCGAAGCGGTCGCGCTTCGTGGTCACGACCCCTTTGGGCTTATGGAAAAGGACATAGGCCTTCTCGCGGGGGCCGACGGGCCGACCGTCAAGAAGAACGCGATCTTTTTCGGGAAGGACTAAAAACGAAGGCTCGCTGATGACGCGGCCGTTTACCGAAACGCGGCCGGCAAAGACGACGGCAAGGGCCTTTCTGCGGGAACACGCGCCGCTTCGGGAAAGAAAAACCTGCAGGCGCATAAAGGATTATGAATCGGCCGGGCCGATATGGTCCTTCACAAGGGCGAGGATCTCTTCGGGCCGGCACGGCTTGGCGATCACGCAGCGACTACCGATCTGCGTCCCTTCGGTCTCCTGCTCCTCTTTTCTCATGATGGAGGTCAGAAAGATAACGGGGATGTCGCGCGTCTCGGGATCCAGCAGGAGCCGGGCCGCCACCTCGCTGCCGTCCACGTCGGGCAAGATCAGATCAAGGATGATGATCTGAGGATGTTCTTTCTTCGCCAGGTTCAGGCCTCCCTCGCCCGTCGGGGCGGTAAAGACGCGATAACCGCTGCGCCGCAACGAAGTACCCAGTGAATCCAGAATGTCTTTCTCGTCATCAACGAGCAGGATGGATTTCATGGCTCACCTCTGTGTTGCTTTCATTATAACACACCCCCGGTCTCACCGGAAGAAGAAGAGGTTCATTTCATGGCCGGCCGGAGGAGACCGCCGAAAGACCGGCCCCTTCAAGCCGCGCGATCTCCTCCTTGACCTGGCGGATCCTTTCCTGTATGCGCGGGTGCGTGCTCAGGACCTCAAAGACGCGGCCGCCGGGGCCCTTTTGCGTGTCCAACAACTCCAGGGCCCGGACAAGGCCGCGCGGATCGTAACCCGCCGCCCTCATGTATCTGACGGCGAGCTTGTCCGCCTGGAGCTCATCCTGACGGCTGTAACCGCGTGACAAAAGGTCATAGACGACATTCGAGACCCCGGTAAGATTCTCCGCGACGACGGGATCCTTGCCGCCCAGCCCCATCGCGGCCACAGCCAGGAGCACGTTGTAGCCAAGCGCCGACTGCATTCTCTTTACCGAGTGCTTGGCCGCTATGTGCGCGACCTCATGCGCCAGGATACCGGCTGCCTCCTCCGCATCCAGCCTCTTCAGGAGACCACTGTAAATATAGACGTATCCGCCGGGGAGCGCAAAGGCATTCAGGTCCTCGTCATCCAAAACGGAAAAGTGATAGATGAGCTCGGTCCGGTCCGAGACGCGCGCGATGCGCTGGCCGATGGTGTTGACGTAACGCTGCTGGGCGGGATCCGGCAGGAGAGGATTCTCTTTCTTGATGATGCTCTCGGCCATGCTGCGGCCGAGCTGCACCTCCTGGGCGCTATCGATGAAAATCCACTCTTCGCGCCGCGTCGCCGGATTATATACCGTCGCGCATCCCGCCAGCAGGACGACCACCGTTAACAGGACAATAGCTCTTCCCATTTCACCCGTTCCCGAACCGCTCGAAAACAGTCTCCGGGTTGTTCAGGAAACCGTATCCCATGGGACAGCTCCTGACCCTTAGGGCCGCCCCTGGCTATGACAGCAATGCCCGGATTCTTTCCGGGATCTTCTTGGGCCGCAGGTCTTTGTCGATGAGGACGTGCGCCGTCCATCCTTCGGCCAGCACCTTCTCTTCGCCCTGCCGCGTCACCCGGTAAACGAACTTGAGGCTCGAATTCTTCACCTCTTCGGACCACGTCGCGACGCTCACCGTTTCGCCGTAGCGGGCCGGCGCCTTGTAGACACAATGTGCCTCGACGACGGCCATAAAGAGGCCCTCTTTCTCCACGTCCCGGTAATCCACCCCTTGGGCTAGGAGATACTCGGTGCGCCCCACCTCGAACCAAACGAGGTAATTGGCGTAATAGACGATGCCCATATTATCCGTCTCGGCATAGCGGACCTTCATCGATGTCGTATGGATCTTCAATTTACCTCCCCCTCTTTGAGGCAAGGCCTCGATCAATCCTTGCTTTGCGCCTGCGCCCGCAACTGGCCGCACGCGGCACGGATATCCCCGCCGCGGGGCCGGCGCAGCGTCACATCTATCCCGTGCCGGGAAAGATAACTCTTAAAAGACAGGGCCTCCAGCTTCGTCGGCGACTGGAAGGCGCAACGGACCTGTGCGTCATTATAAGGGATAAGGTTGATCTTGACATTCATGCCGCGTACCAATTTGACCAACGCCCGGGCATCCTCGACCGAGGTATTGTACGAACCCAGAAGGACATATTCAAAGGTGACCTTGCGCCCCGTCTCCTCGATGTAGGTCCGCACCGCCGACAGGAGGCGCCTGAGCGGATCGATGCGATTGACGGGCAAGATCTCGGAGCGCTTCTTGTCGGTCGCGGCGTGCAGCGACACGGACAGCTCAAGCTCAAGCCCTTCGCCGGCAAGGCGCCGGATGCCGTCGGCGAGGCCGCATGTGGAGACCGTCATCTTGCGTCTCCCCAGATGCAACCCCTTCTTTTCATTCAAGATGCGTACGCTCTGGAGCAGATTGTCGTAATTATCGAGCGGCTCGCCCACGCCCATGAAGACGACATGGCTCATGCGGTCTTCGGCAAGGTGACGCCGCGCGGCGAGGAGTTGGCTCACGATCTCGGCGGCCGAAAGATTCCTCTTAAAACCGGAGGATCCGCTGGCGCAGAAGGCGCAACCGAACCGACCCCCCGTGCGGGATAACGACACACTCGATCCGGGAGCCGTCTTTCAACCTGAAGAGGAGCTTACGGACCCCGTCTGCCGCCGTCTGGACCTTCTCGACATCCATCCCCCCGATGACGAAGGACGCCCGGATCCGCTCGCGCAGGGGCTCGGGGAGATTCGTCATCAGGGAAAAATCGTCAAGGCCCTTGGCATAAAGCCACCCGAAGACCTGGGCGGCGCGGTAACGTTCGATGTCCAGTTCCGCGAAGCGCGCCTCCAACTCCTTGAGCGTAAAATCCCTTATCTCTTCAGCCACGACAAGGGCCCTCGGACGGCCCTCTTGATCTCGACGCGGTCGCGCACACGCAGCGGCCCGTCGGAGAGGACGACCGCGAAGACGCCCCTTTTGGGCATGACGCAGGTGCCGGTCCTCTTCATGATGGCGCAGCCGTCATGGCACTCCTTGCCGATCTGGCTGACGCGCAACTCCGCCGTTGCGCCGATCCTGATTGTGTCGCCGACGCGCACACGGCTGAGATCCACGTCCTGCGTCGTGATGTTCTCGGCAAAGATCCCCGGCCGGAAGTCCACGTCCGCGCCGCAGGCCCGGCGTTCCGCCGCCTCGATCGTCTCGATACCCAAAAGACTCACCTGTCGCCGGCCCGGCCCGGCGTGCGCGTCGTTCTCGATCCCGTAGCCCGCGCGCAGCATCGCGCCGTCAACCATCCGCTTCGGCTGGCCCTTCTCGACGCTGACGTTAACGGAAAAAACCCTCCCCGTCATCATGGAAACCCCACGGGCTTGCCCCGGCAAGGTAAACCTATCTCTTTGGTCTCACGTAGTCGCTCTTGCCCCCGGTCTTCTTCAACAGCCTCAGGTCGCTGACGACGATCCCCGGCTCTTCGGCCTTGGCCATATCATAGACCGTCAGGGCCGCGACCGCGCAGGCCGCCAGGGCCTCCATCTCCACGCCTGTCGCGTCCCGTGCCTTGACGCGTGCGGTGATCGTAAGCGCCTTCGGCCGCAACGAAAAGGAAATATCGATGTGGGTGAGGCGGACCGGATGACATAAAGGCAAAAGGTTCGCCACGCCCTTGGCCGCCAGCATGCCGGCGCTCTGCGCCGCTGTCAGAGAGTCCCCCTTGGCCAGGGTCCCCCGCTCGATCTTCTTGAGTGTCCGCTGCGACGCGCGTACCTCGACGCGCGCCACCGCCTCCCTGCGCGTCCTCTTCTTATCCGTGATGTCGATCATCCGTATCGCCATAAGGACTCCTCGCTTTACTGTCTGTGTGCGTCCGGCCGACACAAAAAGTCAACCGCCGATGGTGGACATGTCAAAGTCGCGGGCGCAGACGAACTTGTTCAAATCTTTCTTGCGGCGGGCCGCTTCGGCGATGAGCCCGTCGATCTCGGCCGTCCGGCCCGCACGCAGCGGCCCCGCCAGGTCGATGTGATAGTCCGAATGGAGGCACGGGTACAGCTTGCCGTCCGCCGAGAGGCGCAGACGGTTGCAGGCGCCGCACAGGGATCCCGTGACAGAGCTGATGAAGCCGACGGGCGGCGCCGCCCCCCGCAGGCGGACATAGTCCGCCGGTCCTCCCAGGGGATCACGGCCCACGTCTTCAAGGGTGCCGAACCGTTCTTCGATGGTCTTGCGCACGACCGCCGTCGGGATGAAGTGACCGTGAAAGATGCGGCTGCGTCTGGACGTGGGAAAATATTCGATAAAGCGCACGGTGAGATCGTGGCGCAGGCCCCAGGCGACGAAATCGACGATCTCGTCGTCGTTAAAGCTCCGGATCAGCAAGACATTGAGCTTCACGCGGCCAGGACAACAGCGCACGGCCTCGATGATGCCCTTCTTGACGCGGGATAAAACAGCGCGGCCGGTCATCTTTGCAAAACGCCGGGGTTGCAGGGTATCCAGGCTGATGTTGATGTGCGACAACCCCCGCCCCGCAAAATCGGCAACGCACGGGGCGAGCTTCCAGCCGTTGGTGGTCATGGAGAGTCGCTCGAGCGTGCCCAGGCCGTTGAGCCCGTCGAGCAACAACCCTGCGTCTTTCCTGAGGAGCGGCTCCCCGCCGGTCAGGCGGATGTGCCGGATGCCGTGGCGGCAGAAGGCCGCCGAAAGAAAAACGATCTCTTCGCGCGTCAGGATCGCGCGCTCATCCAGGAGGCGCGGCCGCGAGGACGGCGCGCAGTAAAAACAATTAAAGTCGCAACGGTCGGTCAATGAGACACGCAGATACGTGCAGGCGGACGCGCTCATAAGGGTATCCTCCAAAAGGGCACCCTCGCCCCCCGCCCCGCCTTCCGCTGGTCTTCCTTCAGGACATAAAAGACATTGGCATCCGCCGCCGCCCGCAGGTCCGAGCTATCGCAAAAACGCAAAGGAACGATCCGATCCTTCCCGCCGCGGCGTTCCAAACGACCGGGCAAAAAAGAGAGCCGGCCGCTGTCATTGCCCGTTGCCTTCGCGAGAATGCCCTTGTCAAAGGACGTGCGGCCGGACCGGCCCATGAAGCGCTCGAGGAGGGGCTTGACGAACAAAAGGAAGGTCACGAGGCTCGAGACGGCATTGCCTGGCAGGCCGAAGACCACGCTCCGGCCGCGAACACCGAACAACACCGGCTTGCCCGGCCGGATGCGCACCTTGTGAAAAACGATAGAGACACCGAGATTCTTGAGCATGGCGGGGACCTGGTCCTTTTTACCCACGGAGACCGCACCCGTGACGATCAGAACGTCATCACGCAGCCCCTGCGCGAGCCTCCTCTTCAAGGCCTCCGGCTTATCCTTGACACAGCCCAGATACCGGCCCTCTATCCCCAGACGATTCAAGGCCGCCAGCAACATCGGCGCTGAGGCATTGCGGATCTGCGTCGGCCGCGCGGGCCGCCCAGCCTCGACGATCTCATCGCCTGTCGCAAGAAGGGCCACCCGAGGCGGCCGAAAGATACAAACGCCCTTGACGCCCTGCGACGCCAGCAGGCCGATACGGGCCGCATCTAACAACGCGCCTCTTCTCAAAAGACGGGCGCCCTTTTTAAAGTAGCTTCCCTTGCGCGTAAAATTTTCTCCCTTACGGACCGCGGTCTGCATGACGGCGCAATTGCCGGAGAAAAGATCCACCTCTTCCTTTTTCACCACCGCGTCAGCGCCTTCCGGCAACATCGCGCCCGTTGCTATCGCGGCGCACGTGCCTCTTTTGAGGGCCTTTCGCGGCCACCTCCCTGCCGGGATCTCTTCTGTGATCCGCAGCGCCGCGCCGGGCCTGTGGACATCTGCGGCGCGCACGGCATAACCGTCAAAGAGCGACCTGTCGAAGGCCGGCGCTTCGGACGCGGCGCAGACATCCTCTGCCAGGACGCGATGACGGCCCTCCGCGAGGCCCGCGCGCACCACCCTGGGCACGACACGGTGCTTCAAGACAAACTCCCGGGCCTTACCAAAAGAAATCATGGAACACCCCTGCCTGCCGAAGGCAGGCATCCAGTGACATCCCGCCGGAGCGATATGGCGAAGGCGGGGAGGGACTCAACAGATACGCGGCAGCTGGTCCTGCTCCAACATAGGCAAGAGCCGGCCGGCGCCGATACCGGTCAACAGGTGCACCTCTCCCCGGAAACCGGCGACAACGCGGCCGATGATCCGCGCCCGCGGCCCCATCGCCGCCTTGACCGACGTGCCGTCCCTCTCATCAACGCAGCAGACGAACCGGCCCTCGCTGGGCACGTAGAGCGGGTCAAACCCCAGCACATCGCACATCTTTTTCACGGCGGGCGTGACGGGAATATCTTTTTCATGAATCTCAAGGCACGCGCGCGAGGCCCGCGCGATCTCGTTCAGGGTCGTGGCCAACCCTCCGCGCGTCACGTCCCGCAAAAAATGGATCCTCTTCGACCTTGCCAGACACCGCCTGACAACGCGGTCGAGAGGCGCGCAATCGCTTCTGATATCCGCCAGGAACCCCATCTTGTGCCGGACCCGAAAAATGGCCATGCCGTGCTCCGCGATGCCGCCGTTGATCAGGAGGACATCGCCGGGCTTCGCGCGGACGCCCAGGCGGCCGGCATATTGAATGGAGCCTATCCCCGACGTGTTGATGAAAAGTCTTTGCGCCGCGCCCTTTTCCACGACCTTGATGTCGCCGGTGACGACGCGCACGCCCGTCCGGCGGGCCGCTTTTTTGATCGAGCGCGCCACCCGGTCCAGGATGGACATCTCAAGCCCCTCCTCACAGATCAGGCCGAGCGAAAGGAAGAGCGGTCGGGCCCCCTTCATCGCCAGATCGTTGACCGTGCCGAAGACCGCAAGGGACCCGATGTCGCCCCCCGGAAAAAAGAGCGGGTCCACGACATAGGAATCCGTGGTAAAGGCCAGCCGCTCCCGGCCGACGCGCACCTCGGCGGCGTCCGCCCTCTCTTCGAGGATAGGGTTGGTAAAATGCGCGGCCAGGCGGTCCACGAGCGCGTGCATCAGCCGGCCGCCGTTTCCGTGCGCGAGCGTTATGCGTTCACCGCGTGCCATTCCTTCGCGTGTCCTTCCTTATTGTCCGTAACGATAAAAGGCCGCGCAGGTCCCTTCCGAAGAGACCATGCAGGGCCCGACAGGATGCTCGGGGGTGCATTTTTTTCCAAAGAGACGGCAGGCCGCCGGCGCCTTGACGCCGCAAAGGACATCGCCGCACAGACACCCGGCCGGCGTCTTGCCCGCCGGCACGCGCACCGGCCAACGCCGGGCAGCGTCAAAATCCCTGAAAGGGCGCCGGAACGCGAGACCGCTCTTTTTGATCACGCCCAGGCCGCGCCATTCAGCCGTCGTCGCCTCAAAGACCGTATCGAGGAGCGCGCGGGCCTTCTTGTTGCCGTCCGGCCGCACGGCCCTCTTGTATTCTATCACAACGCGGGGCCGGCGCGCGCGGTGGGCCCGAATCAACGTCCCGATAGCCTTCAGGATATCCGAGGGCTCGAAACCGGTGATCACGCAAGGCGTGCCAAAACGCCTGACGATCTTTTCGTAGGGCCGGCTGCCCGTGATCACGCTGACGTGGCCCGGACAGATGAAGCCGTCGATGCGGGCGGCGTCCGACAAGAGGAGCGCCTCCAGGGCCGGAAAGATCAGCTTGAAACAGGGCAGGACCGAAAAATTGCGGATAGCCTCTCTTTGGGCCTGGCGCACAGTGGCGGCGATGGTGGGCGCTGTCGTCTCGAACCCTATCCCCATGAAGACGACGTCGCGACGGGGATGGCGGCGGGCGATATCGAGCGCGTCGAGGCAGGAGTAGACGACGCGGATATCATGTCCTTCCTTTTTCAAATCCTGAAAACTGCCTCCGGAGCCCGGCACGCGCATCATATCGCCGAACGTCGTCATGATGACGTCTCTGCGGCGGGCAATCGCGAGGGCGCGGTCGATGTCCCGTGCGGCCGTCACGCACACCGGACACCCGGGACCCGACAGGAGCGTAATCCCGACAGGCAGAATCTTCCGGATGCCCGCCCGGGCGATCGCCATGGTGTGCGTGCCGCAGACCTCCATCAGCCGGATGCCGTCGTTGTTCATGAGCGCAGAACCTTATAGAGCTCCTCAAGCGCGCGCTGTGTCTCTTCGGCCTCCTGCGTCGTCACCTTCCCGATGGCAAAGCCCGCATGGACGAGGACGTAATCGCCGACCCCGGCATGGGCAAGCAGCCCGAGGGATATCTTCTTTTTTACGCCGCCGAAGTCGACGAGCGCGCCCCCTTTTTCGATCTTCTCAATTTTTGCGGGAACGGCCAGACACATAATATTGCCCCCAGGCAATGTTCCAATCATTCACGGGCAGGCGCTCGTTGGTGAAGACGTAAAACCCCAGTCCCTTGAGCCGTTCTCTCACGCGCGACGTCAGGACGCGGTTCGCAAAGACCCCGCCGCTGAGCGCGATCTTTCGCGGGCCGCGCCCGCGCGTCAAGCGCCGCACCGTTGCGACGATGATGTCTCCCATCGCGTTGTGAAACCGGGCAGCGATCACGTCTGCCGGCACCTTCCTCTTTATGTCCGCGACCATCCCGGTGAAGACCGGACGCGGGTCAACGACAAAAATACCGTCCTGCCGGCTGCCGCCATGAGCATAACTCCCGCTGACGTCCTTACGGCAAAGCCGTTCCAGTTCGATGGGCCCCTGAGCCTCAAAAGAGGCGTACGGATACAATCCCAGGAGCGCGGCCGCCGCATCAAAGAGCCGGCCCGCGCTCGATGTCAACGGCATAGGAATATCATGGCTCAACAGAGCACGCACCGCGTCCCGGTCCTCCTTTTTTATACCTTTCAAAAAGGGCAGGGCCGCATCGCCCAAAATACTCAGGACCATCCGCCACGGCTCGCGCACCACGCGTTCGGCGCCCGGCATCTTCAGATACTTCAGGTGTGCCAGTCGCCGGAAACCCCGCCGGCCGACGAGAAGAAACTCTCCTCCCCATATCCGGCCGTCCGTGCCATAACCCGTGCCGTCAAAGGAAACGCCCAGCACCGGCGGGACAAGGCGGTGCTCCTCAAGGACGCTCGCTATGTGGGCGTGGTGATGCTGGACGCCGACCAGGCGCGGCGCACGGCCTTCAGACCCACGGTCCTTAGGCCCACGGCCCTTGGTCTGCCACGCCTCCCGCGCGAAGCGCGTCGAAAAGTAACCGGGATGAAGGTCGCAGGCGACAACCGTTGGCCTGCGCCGGCCGAGGCGCGAAAGGATCTGCGTCTTATATTTCAGGTAAGAAACGATCTCAGCCAGGTCCCCGAGCCGCGGACCGGCGAACAGACGCCGGCCCTGCGCGATCAAAAAGCTGTTCTTCATGTCGGCCCCGGCGGCCAGGATGATCGTTTCCATCGCTATTCGATATCGAACGACACCACTTCGATCCGCGTTCCGGGAAAGAAGTTCATCTCCAGCTGGGCCTTCTCCAGGAGCGTCCCCTTGGACAGGACGGCAAAGGTCTCCCGGAAAGACTCTTCTTTCACGCCCAGGAGCGTGCCCAGCTTGAGACGCAGCTTCGAGACGGACCGCGCCCCCTCTTTAACCGCATGCTCTGACACGCCTTTGATGATGGGTTCGATCAGGTGGGTTTCGTGCACGGCAGGACCTCCTTGATGTTATCTTCGATCGTCTCTAATGTCTTCTGGACGCTCGCGGAGATAGGGTCGCCGAACGCCAGGTTCCCGGGCTGGATCCCCAAGAGATAAATGCGGGCCCGCGTCCGGGCCTTCAGATATTCGATGAACATCTTCGGCGAAAGATCGTGCGTCGAGAGTCCCGACCGGACGATCTCTTCGTCCTCCAAGATTTCCCAGGCGCCGGCAGGCCTCTGTAAGTGCACGGCGTCGATAATCAAGACCGTGTCCGGCGCCTCCCGGATGACCGCACCGGCATAGTTCTCCGGCGCGCTGCCGGCATCGAGACACACGGCGCACACGCGGTCTTTCAGGCGGCCGACCAGGGCGGGCCCCAGGCCGTCGTCCCCGCGCAAAGGGTGGCCGATACCGACAAGGACGACCTTACCCCTCAAAAGAGACTTTATCCGATCTTTCATGGAGCACCATAATGTGTCTGCCGAAGGCAGACATTTAGTGACATCCCGGCTGAGCGATTTTGCGAAGTCGGGATGGGACACCCCGTGCCATCCCGGCTGAGCGATCTTGCGAAGTCGGGATGGCAAAAAGGGGTTCTCTTCGGTAGGGGCCTCGTGCTACTTCGTCGTCTGGGTCGTCTGTCTCCTGCAACGCGCGCACAGGATCTTGACCCGGTCCGACCGTCCCTGATCCCTGATCACAGACAAAAGATTCTCATCAACAATGCCGAGGCTCTCCAGGCGGGGCAGATAAAGGGTGGGGCTTGAAAACGTCAATTCTCCCAGGCGTTCGGAGATCCAACGCAGGTGGTCCCGGCACGCGACGGGTGTGCCGCATATCTCGCAAAGGAGCAATTCTTTATCGATCGTCTCCTGGGCGTCCTTTTTTCTGTCAAAAAAGGACAGCTCCCATTCGCCGGAGAGCTTGATCCCCTCGTGGTCGGCGATGCAGGCCGCTTCGCACTGGCCGCAGAAGATGCACGTGTCCCCATAATGGATCATGGTCCGCTTGGGCGGATCGCCCTGTGCCGTGTCCCGATGCGCGATGGCGCCCACCGGGCAGACCTCTTCGCAGGCCAGGCACCCGACGCACTTCTCTTGATTGAACTTGGGCTTGCCCCTGAAGTTCGGGTGGGGCACATGGGGCTTCTTCGGGAACGACGAGGTGTACGGACCCCGGATCAGGGCCTTGATGGCTTCGACCAGTTCTCTGAGTTTCGGATAACGCATGGTTTTACGACGTGTGTTAAAAAATGTATCAGGCCTCGCCCTCTTGGTCTTGGGCATAACGGTCGATGACGCTGCCCTCCCAGAGCTTGACCCCGGCCCGATGCGCCCCGCGGGCGATCGCGTGCGCGGCCACCGGCGCCGTCAGCATAAGAAAGATGATGCACAAGAGCGACTTGATGCCTGGCGCGGTCCAGCCGACGACGAGGAACGTCCCGAACAGAATGCTGCATGTGCCCATGGTCACGCACTTGGTGGCCGCCTGGAGGCGGTTATAGACGTCGGGCAACCGCACCAACCCCAGGCATCCGAGGAGATCGAAACACAACCCCACCGTCACAAAGATAAGACCGACTATGCTATTCATCGAACCCCTTGCCCTCGAGATACTTTGAAAGCGCGAGCGTGCTGATGAAGCTCTGCAACGCCCAGGCGATCCCGATATCGATATACCACGGGCGGCCCGTCACGATCGTCAACACGGCGCACAGCCCGACGATCATGATCCCCAGGATATCCACGGCGACGATACGGTCCGCACCCGTAGGCCCCCGCCCGACGCGATACAGACACAGGATGCACGCCAGGATAATGATATACAGGGCCCGGCCGAGGAATGCGAGGTGCGGCAGTTCCCGGAAAAAGAGAAAAGACAGCGGCCGCACGACGATGAGCATTACGGCAGCCCCCAGGAGCACCGCGCCCACGACCCACTTCACCATCTTGAGCCTATCGTCTGTGTTCATCGCGCTCATCGCCTACTCGAAAATCCTGCTCAGTATCTTCTCAAAACGCTTGACGATAATCCGTGTCGCCGCCTCGACGTCCTTCGCCTTCACGTCGATCCAGTGGATGTAGAGGACGCCGTTCGTCCGGTCCACGTCCACGCTCATCGTCCCCGGGGTCAACGTGATAGAATTTGCCAAAAATGTCAGGGCCGTATCAGACCGCAGAGATGTCTTGACCTTAACGATCCCGGGCACGATGGGAAGCCGCGGGTGCACGACGCGATAGGCGACATCGATGTTGGCCTTGACGACCTCCCAGAAAAAAACCGGCAGGTACTGGAAAAAAAAGACCGCGTAACGGTGGGGATGCTTCAAAAGATACGGCCGCTGGATAAAGAGGTCTCCCGTCAAATACGCCACGAGGGCCGCCACGAGAACGCCGACGGCCAGGTGCTGCGCGTCGGGCACCCAGTTCAAGAGGGCCCAGACGATATACGCCGTCAAAAAGAGAACGATCCTCTTTTTCATCTTACCCCACCCTCTGGAAGACCTCTGCGCCGTAGCGCAGTCCTTCCAGGACAACTTCAGCCGCTCGGGTCAAAAAGACATCGCGGATGCCGGGGAGAAGCAGGAAGCCGCCGCCCAGACATATCAGCGCCAACAGCGTCATGGCACACCGCATAAAGAAGGGTACCTCGGCGATGCCCTCTCCTTTTTTGCTCAGACCCCCGAAAAACGCGTACTTCATCACCTTTGTGAAGGAGGCAAGCGTCAGGAGGCTGGCCAGGACCGCCCAGAAGGCGTACCCGAAACGGCCGGCCTCAACGGCCGCAATAATAATAATCAGCTTGCTCCAGAAACCGTTAAACGGCGGAATGCCGGCGATGGACATGGACGCCACCAGGCTCGTCGTGCCCGTCACGGGCATTCGGTCCATCAACCCGCCCATCTTGCGCAGATCGCGCGTGCCCGTCGCGTATTCGAGAGACCCCGAATTCAAAAAGAGGAGCGACTTAAAGACCGAGTGGTTGAAGAGATGAAACAACCCTCCCAGGATGCCCAGCGGTGTCCCCAGGCCCAGACCCAGCACGACATACCCGATCTGGCTGATGGAGTGATATGCCAACAGGCGCTTCAGATCCCATTGGCCGATGGCCAAAAACACCCCGATCACCATCGAGAGCGCGCCCAAAAAGAGAAACAGCGAAGAGACGGCCGGCGTCATGCCGATCACGTTATAGAATATCCGGCACAGCGCATAGACGCCCAGAGACTTGATCAACACGCCGGAGAGCATCGCGGAGATCGGCGCCGGTGCCGAGGGATGCGCGTCGGGCAGCCATGCGTGAAAAGGGACGAGGGCGGCCTTGAGGCCGAAGCCCATCAGGAACAGGACGCTCACCATGAGGACGATCGACGAAGGCCCCTTGGCCGCCAGCACCCGGGCCATGTCCGCCATGTTCAGCGTCGATGTGAAGCTGTACAAAAAGACGATGCCCAGAAGCACAAAGAGCGAGGCCACCGTCCCCATGACCGCATACTTGAAGGCCGCCTCCAGCTCCTGCTTCTGTGTGCCGAAGGCGACGAGGGCGTAACTCGCCACGGAGGCAATCTCCAAAAAGACGAAGAGGTTGAAGAGGTCGCCGGTCACGACGACGCCGTTCATCCCGGCCAGCATCAGGAGAAAGAGCGTATAAAACTTCCACTTCGACGTGAACCGCTTCATGTAGTCCACGGAAAAAACGACGACGATGGCGGCCACGACGTTGACCGTCACGAGCATGAACGACGTCAGGCCGTCTAAGACCATCACGATCCCGACCGGCGGCCGCCACCCGCCGACGCTGTACGTCAACACGCCGTTCAGGCGTACGCACCGCACCGCAAACAGACACAGCGCCAGAAGGCCCGCCGTACTCACGACCCCCATGATGTCGGGCAGCGCCTTCAGGCGTTTGCCGACGAGCGACGTCAGAAACGCCCCGGCGAGGGGGATGATGACGAAAAAAGGAATGATCTGGGCCTCCAAGGTCATCCTCTCAACTCCCTGATCTTCGTGATATCGAACGTGCCATACTTGCCGTAGATGCGCATCGCCAACGCGACCAGGAGCGCCGTGGTGGCCAGGCCTATGACGATAGACGTCAGCACGACCGCCTGCGGCAGCGCATCCACCATATTCAGGACCGGCGCGTCAGGCGCATGGATGGGCGAACGGCCCTCCCAGCGGTAACCCACCAGGATGAAAAAGAGGTTCACGGCGTACTCCGCGATGATGACGCCGACGATGATCTTGATGATGTTGCGCTTGCGCAGGATACAGTAAAGCCCGACGCAAAACAGGACCAGGCACAAGATGTAGAGGATCATCGTTTTTCCTCCGGTTCAAGCCTCAACAAGACCAGGGCCACGAATATCGCAAAGAGGCCCGCGCCGACCTTCAGGCTGATGGCGATGTTGGCCAGAGGAATGATACCCGCGCTGAAGAGCCGGAACGGCTCGCCTTTGCCCAGGACGTTCAGAAAGAAGTACCCGCCGGTGAACCCCAGAAGCGCCAGGCTCAAAAAGAAAAGCGCCCCCATGCTCTCGAACAAGGACATGACCGGTTTCGGAAGCTTGCTGAGCGCCACGTCCTTGCCGTAAGCCAACATCAGGTGCACAAAGGAGAGCGCGATGATGACCCCGCCCGCAAATCCGCCGCCCGGCGAGACGTGGCCGTGCAAGACGATATAGATACCATAAAGGAGGATCAGCCCGACGGTCAGGCGCGTGATGGTCTTGACGATGACGGACATCCCTTGTTCGCGTTCTTTGCTCATTCGTCTTCCTCGATAACCTGACCTTCCGGCTTCCTTCCGGTGCGCCGCACGACGGCCAGGACGCCGATGACGGCGGTAAAGAGCACCGTCGCCTCGCCCAGCGTATCAAAGGCGCGGAAGTCCAGGATGACGGCTGTCACGATGTTCGCCGCGCCGGTCTCCCTGAGTCCCTCCCTGATATACGTGCTCGCCACCCTCATGATCGGATAGCCGAAGGCCGGAAGATCCCCGAAACACTTTACGGCCGCCGCGAGAAAAACGGCGATGAAGGCGACCGTCACGAAGGTGTTGAAAAACCACCGGCCGGAGGTCGAAAAAGGCAAATCTCTCTTGAGCGTCGCCCGGATGAGGATGATGAGGGCCAAGAGCTCAACCACCAACTGCGTGATGGCCACGTCCGGCGCCTTGAGGATCAAAAAGGCCATGGAGAGCGCCAGGCCCACGGCGCCGACGGCCACCACGGAAGAAAGCAGGTCCTTGACTTCAATCGCGATGATCGCGCCGATGATCATGAAGACGAGAAGGATATAGAGTTCAAGCATAGGATACGCCTATCTGAAAAAAATATAAAAGAGGATCAGCATCCCCAAGAGGCACCACGACAGGTATGTCGACAAGACGCCGTTATGGATGGCACTCAGGGCCCTGTTAAAACCGAAGGTCATCCGGCTGCCGACCTCGTATACGTCGAAGACCTTGTTCTGGGCCCACCGGTAGATGAGCCTCAGGATACCGAGCTCCTGGATCGTGTTGTAGAAGGCCGTGCCCGAAACCCGCATCTCCGGATAGGCATCCGGATTTTCTCCTCCTACGAAGATCCCGGTCTCCCGCGTCTTGACGGCCGTGCCCAAAAGATAAAGGACAAAACCCGCCAGGAGTCCGACGAAGAGCCACAGGGTCGCCAGGTCCGCCTGCCACAGCCCCGTGTAGATCACCTCGCCCCTCAGGCTCGGCAGGATCAACATCTTCAAGGGCAACTGGTACGCCCAGACGCCGAAGACGACACAGAGGGTCGCCAGCACCACACCGGGGATCAACATGGAGACCGGCGCCTCTTTCGTGCCGGCCATCTTCTTTCGCTCCGGGGACGGCTGCCCCAAAAAGACGGCGTGGATCAACTTCATGAAGCTGGCCAGCGTCAGGGCGCTGCCGACCATCGCCGCCACGATCCAGAGAACCCACAGGCGGCTGCCGCTCTGGGCCGTCTCGATGACCCCCTGATATATCATCCACTTGGATGCGAATCCGTTAAGCGGCGGGACCCCTGATATCGAAAACGATGCGATGAGAAACGCGATAAACGTCACCGGCATCACCTTAGCCAGGCCCCCCAGGCGCTCCAGGTCGCTCGTACCGGTCTTGTTTTCCACGGCGCCGCCCGAAAAAAAGAGGCACGACTTGTAGATCGCGTGGTTCAGCATGTGAAAGAGCCCGCCGGCGATACCGATAGGATTGCCCGTCCCGATGCCCAGGACCATGTAGCCTACCTGGCTGACGGCGTGATAACCCAGGAGCCTCTTGAAATCATGCTGGATGAGCGCCATCATGACCGCCGCGATGATGGTGACGCTGCCCACCGCCATGAGAACAGTGTTCATCCCGGCGTCCATGCGGAAGATGTCGAGCGAAAGCCGCGCCAAAAAGTAAATACCCAGCAGCTTATCGAGCGATGCCGGCAAAAAGGCGGTGATGGGCGCCGGCGCGTCCTCGGCGGTATCCGGGACCCACGTGTGGAACGGCATGGCCCCGGCCTTCGCAAAGGCACCGCCGGCCAGACACAGATAGGCCACGACGGCCAGCCTGCTGTCCAGCGCGATGCCCGTTTTGCCAATATCAAAAGAACCCGTCAAAAACCAGACAAGGGCCACCCCCAGGATCATGAAGGCGTCCGTGCCGCCGATGAGGATAAAGGCCTTCTTGGCCGTCGCGGGGGTGCGCTCCCTGTCCCCAAAACCGATCAGGAGATACAGGAGCATCCCCAGGAAACCCCAGAAGACGATGAAGACGATGAAGTTGCCGGCAAAGACGACGGCCAGCGACGCCAGGAACGTCAGGAGGATATAGAGGTAATAGCGCCGCTGCCCCGGCCGGCCCTTCATGTACCCGAAAGAATAGATGACGGTCAACAGAGAAAAGAAGCCGACGAATACCGCGACGAAGCACGACAGAGGATCCGCCTTGAAAAAAGTCTCCGGGGACATCATCTTCCCATCTTCCTTCTGAGCTTCTCGGTCTTTTCCTGCGAGAGCCGGACGAGGTCCTCGCCCCGGCCCAGGAGCTTTCCTTTGGTGCTGCGCACCGCCATCCTCTCCGTGCAGCAATAACACGGGTCGATGGCGGCCAAAATGATGGTGGCGTCCGAGATGGTCTCGCCCACGACCGTCGCCTTATAGGTCGGCAGGTTCATGAACGTGGGGGCGCGGACCTTGTGGCGCGCGGGCCGGTTCGTCCCGTCGCTGCGCACGTAATGGAAGGTCTCTCCCCGCGGCGCCTCGATGTGGCCGATCCCTTCGCCCGGAGGGATGTCCTTGATATTGAGGTCGATGTCGCCCTTGGGAAGCCCGGTCAGGCACGCCTTCATGATCTTGATGGACTCGAGCATCTCCAGAACCCGCAACACCACCTTATCGAAGACGTCGCCGTTCTTCCTGACGATCATCTCCCATTCCACCTTGTCGTAGGCGCCGTAGGGGGAGTCTTTGCGGACATCCCGCGCCACCCCCGACGCCCGCGACGTGGGGCCCAGCGCGCAGAAATCAACGGCCTCTTCCTTGGTGAGGATGCCGATCCCCTTGGTGCGCGCGTGCAGCACGGGATCATCCACGATGGCCGACTTAAGCATCGTGAGCGTGGGGACGATGGAGTCGAGCTTCTTGAGGACGTCCGGGATATCCTGGGCCTTGATGTCCCGGCGCACGCCGCCGGGCTTGAACATGGCGTAGTTGTTCCTGTTGCCCGAAAGGATCTCCATGACGTCGAGGACCTCTTCGCGCAGCTTCCAGGCCCACATGTAGACGGTGTTGTACCCCAAAAAGTGCCCGGCCAGCCCCAGCCACAAGAGGTGCGAGTGGAGACGTTCGCCCTCGGCGATGATCGTGCGGATGTACTTGGCGCGCTCGGGCACCTCGAGGGGAAAGATGTCCTCCACCGCCCGCGTGTAGGCAAAGGGGTGGCTCGTCGAACAGATGCCGCAGATCCGCTCGATGACGAAGGTCGACTGGTCGAAGGTCTTGGTCTCCGAGAGCTTCTCGATGCCCCGGTGGTTGTAGCCCACCTGGACGTCGATGGCCACGACCGTCTCCCCGTCGACGGTGAGCGTGAAGAACTCCGGCTCTTCCTGTAAGGGGTGGTACGGTCCTATGGGAACGATGGTCCTTGCCATCACACGCCTCTGTCCCGGATCGCGTCCTTATCCCACTCCCGGTAGTCGCAGCGCAGGGGGTAGACGCCCTCGGGCCACTCGTCCGGCAAGAGGAGCCGGCGCATGTCCGGGTGACCGTTGAATTTGATGCCCAAAAGCTCGTTCATCTCTCTCTCGATCCAGTTGGCCCCCTCGAACAAGGACGCCAACGAATCGATCTCCAGCTTCTCCTTCGACAACATCACCCTCAGGGAGATCAAGAGATTGATATCTTCCAGTGTGAAGTGATAAAGAATCTCCATGTGCCCGCGCGTGTCCACGCCGGAGGCGATATTAAAACGCGCGCCCAGGTCTTCGAAGAAGTAACGTACGGCCTTGCGCAGGGCCTCCGGCTTGATCCCGACATAGAGCCTCTTGGGCGACTTATCGAAGACCTCGATGATGTCGCCCTCGAGTCTTTTCTTGATGTCTTCTATGACGGCGTTCCTGTCCATGGTCCTTTTATCTTTGGGTCTTTTGTCTTTGTGCCGCGGCCTTTTCACTCACGCGGTTGATCAGCTTGACGACGCCGGCGATGATCGCCTCGGGCTTGGGCGGACATCCCGGGATGTAGACGTCGACGGGGATGATCTTGTCCACGGGCACGGGGCAGTTGTAGCTGTGGATGAACATGCCGCGCGACAGGGAACACTCGCCGATCGCCACCACGAGGCAGGGCTTGGGCATCTGTTCGTAGAGCCGCTTGACTCTTGACATGCACTTCCTGTTGGCTGAGCCCGTCACCAGGAGGACGTCCGCGTGCTTGATGCTGCCGGCCAGGAGCATGCCGAAGCGCTCGATGTCAAAACGCGGCGTCAGACAGTCCAGGACCTCGATGTCGCAGTTATTGCAACTCCCCGTCGACAGGTGAAAGACCCAGGGAGATTTAAGAAGCGCCTTCAGTTTGATAGACATCCTTTAGTATCCTCTCAGGGCCAGCAGGACCGCCACGATAGCCAACAACGTCACCCGTCCCCAGAAGAACCGCACGGCCTGGTCGATACGCACGCGCGGATTGGTGTTGCGGATCACCGTCACCAGGGCCACCAGACCCACGTATTTCAGTACCCCGTATACGAGATGCGTACCGTCGAGCCTCAAGCCCCCCATGAAGAGGATCATCAGAAAGAACGGCAGCGTGAACAAGAGCATGTTCTTCATGAGTCTGTAGACGGCCAGGCCCGCGCCGGAGTATTCGATCAGGGGCCCGCCGATGATCTCGGTCTCCGCCTCGGCGATGTCGAAAGGCACCAGGCCCAGCTTCGCCTGCGTGCACAGGACCGCCACGACCAACGCCAGGAAGCCCGAGAGGCTACCTGCGAAGACGCCGGTGTCCGCCTGGACGCTCAGGATCGCGCCCAACCGAATATCAAAGCCGGCCTTGATCACGGGCACGAGGATCGCCAGCACAAAAGGAAGCTCGTAGCTCAAAAGGAGCTTCATCTCCCGCGATGCCCCGACGCTCGCCAGCGGGTTACGGGAGGCGAAGCCGCCCATCATGATCGAGAGCGCCGGCAGGATCAACAGGTACACGACCACGATGAGGTCGCCCAGGAAGCCCTCGGCCGGATTCAGATTGTTCACCCATAAGAGCGCCGAGACCGCGATCACGCTCGAAAGCCCAACGACGGGCGGCAGCAGGAAGACCGCCCTGGAGGCGCCCGCAGGCACCAGCGTCTCTTTGCCCAGGAGCTTGATGATATCCACCACGGGCTGCAGGAACGGCGGTCCCACGCGGTACTGGACGCGCGCCGTGACCTTGCGGTCGATCCAGCTGGCGAGCAGGCCGATCGCCGCCGTCAGCGCAAAACCGTAAAAGAAAAGATAAAAAAAGGTCCTCATGCCTTCTCTTGCTGCCAGTGGGTCGAGTGAACGACGATGTTATCACCGACGAGAAAAGTATTCTCATCCTCCCGGACCTCGGCATCTCTCAGGCTCAGGGCGCCGTACGGGCAAGACGCGACGCACAAAGGTTCTTCGGCCGCGTCCCGCCTGTCGAAGCAGAAATCGCAGTTATGGATCAAAAGCGGCACGAGCTCCGGGTAAATCGTCCCGTAGGGGCAGGCGTGCGAACAGGACTTGCAGCTGATGCAACGCATGTTGTGCCGGATCAGCAGCCTGTCCTTGTCCTTCTGCTGCTCCAGCGCCTCGACGGGACACGACGCCACGCAGTGCGGCTCCTCGCAGCGCCGGCACACGAGCGCATAGGTCGCCAACTCCGCCACGGAGACGATGCCGTTGTTGTCGGGATGATAGAAGTAGCTGCACCGGATGACACACTTTTCGCACTGCCCCGACGCGCAGACATCCAGGTCGATGAAGAGCCTCTTGTCCTTGCCCTTCTTTGGGGCCGGCTCCAGGGTGCTCTGGTGCAATTGTTCGGCGCTCGTGTTGATCTTCATCGTTATCTTACGGCTCTCAGGGCGGCGGGTCCTGTCCGAGGCGTTCGCCCCCATCCGCGCTCGCTCCACCCATCCCCCC
>CAZCSY010000016.1:17702-23539 GCA_964501505.1 uncultured Planctomycetia bacterium | reverse complement strand
CCTTGGCGCGGCGCTCGCGCTCGGCCTCGGCCTGGCGCGCCATGGCGCGCTGCATTTCCTGGGGAAGGTCCACGTGTTTGATCTCGACGTGTGAGACCTTGACGCCCCAGGGGTCCGTCGCCTTATCGATGATGATCTGGAGTTCTGCGTTGATCGACTCGCGCTCGGACAGAAGGTCGTCCAGGGACACGCGGCCCAACGTGCTGCGCAGGGATGTCTGCGAGATCTGAGACGTGGCGAAGTGGAAGTCTTCAACCTCGATGATGGCGCTGTTGGGGTCGATCACCCGGTAGTAGACGACGGCGTTCACCTTGACCGAGACGTTGTCTTTGGTGATGACGTCCTGCGGCGGCACGTCGAGCGTGATGGTACGCAGGTCCACGCGCACCATGCGGTCGATGGGAAAGAGCACGAAGACAAAACCAGGTCCCTTGGGCTTGGCGAGGATCCGGCCCAGCCGGAAGATGACCCCGCGCTCGTACTCATTGAGAATCTTGAGGCAGTTGAAGGCATAGACAGCAAACATGACAATAAGGATCACGGGGAAGCTCATACGTTACCTCCGGTTTAGACCGCCTGCATGGGGACGAAGGTCTCCATGGGAGCCCTTAATTTTTATTTGACACAATCAGCTTTATCTTGTCAATGCCGACGACCTTGAGCCGTTCGCCTTTTTTGATCGGTTCTCCCGTTTGACTGACGGCGGTCCACAGCTCTCCGCTGACAAAGGCCTGACCTTCGGGCGCGATGTCGGTCTCAGCCCTGCCTGTTTCGCCGATGAGGGCCTCGGAGCCCGTCTTTGTCTTGGCGCGGTGGGCCTTGACGACGCGCGATACGAGGAACAGGACGATAGCCGCCACCGCCACGACAAACGGCAGGACGACGCCCAGGGAGACCTTGAGCCCCAGGAGGGGCGAGTCGATGAGCATGAGCGAGCCCAGGACCATACAGACGGCGCCGCCCAGAGTCAGCAGGCCGAAGGTGGCGGGGGTCAGCGCCTCGGCGACAAAAAGGATGATGGCCAGGGCGATCAGGAGAAATCCGGCATAATTGATGGGCAGGACGGCAAAGGCGTAGAAGGCGACGATGAGGCAGATGACGCCGGCCACGCCCGGGAAGACCGACCCCGGGTGCGTGATCTCGATGAAGAGGCCGATCATGCCCAGGAGCATGAAGATGTAGGCGATATTCGGGTGGATGACGGTGCTCAGGATGTCCTGGCGGGTGGTCATCGGGAGGACCACCAGACGGGAATCTTTTGTGTTGAGGGTGACGGGCTTTTCCAGGACGGTTACGGTGCGGCCGTCCATCTTCTTCAAGAGGTCGTTTCTGTCAACGGCCACGATGTCGATCACCTTGAGCTCCAGGGCCTCTTTTTCCGTCGCTGAGACGCTCTCGCGCACGGCCCTCTGGGCCCACTCCACATTGCGGTCGCGGCTCTTGGCGATCGTGGCGACCCATGCGAGCGTGTCGTTGAGGACCTTATCCTGGAGGGGGTTCGTCGATGTGTCGGTGTCTTCTTTTATTTCTTCTTTTGCCGTCTCTTGTTTTTTCTTTTTTTCGGGAGTCTTCTCTTTTTTAGCCGCGTCTCCCTTGTCGCGCAGCGCGTCGGTGAGGTCCTCGATGGCCTTCTTGAGCGCTGGTTCGCCTTTTTGGCCCTCGCCCATCATGACGGGGTGGGCCGCGCCGATGTTGGTGGACGGCGCCATGGCCGCCACGTGGGCGGCAAGCGTGATGAAGACGCCGGCCGAGCCCGCGCGGGAACCGCCGGGCGCGACATAGACGATGACGGGCACGGGGGCGTTCAGGATCGCCTTGACGATGCGGCGCGTGGATTCGAGCAGGCCGCCGGGCGTGTCCATCTCGATGATGAGGCCTTGATACGACTCATCGCGGGCCTTGGCGATGCCGTCCGTAATGTAGTCGGCGGTGACCGGGCCGATGATCTTGTTCTCAAGCTCAAGGACGAGAAACGGCCGGCCCGGGGTCTCCTGGCCGCCTGCCGGAGACAGGAAGGAGACGCACAGAAGGAGGACAAAGAAGGCGCGGCAGACGTTTCTTTTCATGCGAACTCCTTTTTGATGAGGGGGTGGCGCAGGTAGAGCATCAGCAGCACGTGATAAAAGAGGGAGATCACGTTTTTGATCTGGATCGGGACCGTCAGGGGCACCTCAGAGACGAACGTCATCACGCCGAGGAAGATCAGTATCTTGGTGACGATGACCCACCCCGAGAAGAAGACGAGGAGCCTGCGGGCGGGGTTAAAACGAAAAAGGATCCCGGTCCCCAGGACGAAGGAGAAGAGGCTGCTCGCCATGACGAAGAAGAGCTCCCCCGGCGGCTTCGTAAGGCCGTGCCGCGCGAAAAAGGGGATAGACAGGAGGGTGACGAGGCCGATGGCGATCTCCGTCAGGCCGAAGAGGAGGATGCCGTTATTTATTTTCATGGAAATCCGCAGAGAGAAGAAGACAATTTTTTAAGAGGACTTTTGCGCTCATGCGTTATTCTGATAGTAAATCTTCGATTTTGCAGTCAAGGGCTTTTGCGATTTTGGCGACATTCGAAACGGAGGGATTTTTGACGACTTTGGACTCAATTTTTGTTAAGGTGGTATAGGGAATGTTGGCTTTGCGAGCCAGAAGGTCCTGGGAAAGGCTTTTTCTCTTCCGAAGACGTTTGATGTTATCTCCGAGCATAAATATCCTTGAAAGGGACACCCAATTTTGATAGTATTATAAGGTTAGCATCTTATTATGACTATTATATCAAGAAAGACCAGATAGCGCAACCCGACAGGAGGAACAGATAAAATGTCAGGACGATATACAAAAAGATTGAAGAAGAAAATGAGGGCTTTAAGGGCTCGGGGATGGTCTTTGGGAGAGATGAGCAAAAAATTCAGAATCCCCAAAAATACCCTTTGTGTTTGGGTTACGGATGTTAAGCTCACAATGAGCCAAAGAGAGAGGATCAGGCAAAAAGAAATAGAGTCTGCGGCCAAGGGGAGACATTTAGCCGTAAAGGCGAATCGGGCGAAAATCGAGAAGTGGAAGGAGAGGGTCAGGAAGAGCGTTAGGCACTTCGAAAAACTACCTTTTCAGAATCCAGAGATCGCAAAAGCACTGTGTGGAATTTTATACGCGTGCGAAGGCGCAAAGTATCCTGCGACACGAGGGTTGGTTTTTACGAATTCAGATCCGGCAATGATTATTTTTTTTCTCAATTTAATAAGGATTTATTTTGATATTCGGGAAGAAAAATTGAGGGGCAGGATCGTGTACCGATGGGATCAAGACATGAAGGAACTGCATCGTTACTGGTCGAAGGTGACGAATATTCCCACCAGTAGATTTTTTAAGACCAAACCGGACAAGCGGACAAAGGGGAAGGCGACAGGAAGGCGAGGTTATAAAGGGGTCTGTTCCATTCAATATTCAGATACTTTGCTTCAATTCCAACTGCAGTGTATAGGCGAAGCCATAATGAAAAGTAGTGGAGCTGGAGGGGTTTGAACCCTCGGCCCCTTGCATGCCATGCAAGTGCTCTCCCAGCTGAGCTACAGCCCCAGGAATAAGCCCACGACTTACGGAACGCAGTGGCAGTGAAGGTAAGTCATATGGGCGAATTTCTTCCCTGTGTCTGTCTCGTAGGCCTTCCCGAGACGCAGGGAAAAACAATCACTTATCAAAAAGAGCGAAGCGACGTAACGTGCATCCCCGCCGCAGGCGGGGCGTCTGCGAATTTATCCCTGCGCCTCTCTCGCCAGCCTTCCCAAGGCGCAGGGATAAAAGGCCGCAACATCCGAAAAACAAGCCCCTTAATGATAGTATAGAAGCCTCTTTTTGTCAATAACCGGAGGGCCTTCCGGACGGTCTTCAGGGCTTTTGAGCCGCCTGAAAGGGATTGTCTTCAAAGGGGCTTTCTGGTATAGTAACTTCTACGGACGGAGAGCGAATCATGAAAAAATGCATTCTTATCATCGAGGACGAGAAGGAAATTTCCCTCATCCTGAAGCTGCGTCTTGAGGCGGCGGGGTATGAGGTGCTCCAGTCCTTTGACGGCGAAGACGGTTATGAGAAGGCCACCACCCAGAAGCCCAACCTTATCCTCCTTGACCTGATTCTGCCCAGGAAAGGCGGCCTCCAGGTCCTGGACGACCTGAAGTCCGACCCGAAATACAGGCATATTCCGGTCATCATCATCACCGGCTTGGCCCAGGAGCTCGACGAGGTGAGAGAGGGCGCGCTCAAGGCAGACGGGTACTTTCTCAAGCCCTTTGATTCGGTAGAATTGCTGGCCACGATCAAGGATTGCTTTGGCGCTGGCTCCTCCTGAAGGGCCCTCCCCGGTCGCCCTCCCCGGTCGTCTTGAACCCCCCTGTATTTTGTGTTAATATCAGCAGGTGTATTTAGGCGTTCACGTCTCCATCAGCGGCAAAATCTACGAGTCGGTCGACCGGGCCCGCAAACTCGGCTGTTCGGCGATGCAGATCTTTTCGCGCAACCCCCGGCAGTGGCGCTCGCTCTCCCTGGGAGAGGCGGACGCGCGGGAGTTCCGCAGGCGGCGGGAGGCCAGCGGGATAAAGATCGTGGCCGTGCACATCCCGTACCTGATCAATCTGGCCACGCCCCATAACGATCTCTACCATAAGTCCATCGACGCCTATGTCCAGGACACGCGCGAGACGGCCGCCCTGGGGGCCGAGTACCTGGTGACCCACATGGGCAGCTACAAGGACAGTTCGGCCGAGGCGGGGCTGAGCCGTTTTGCCCGGGCGATCGACACGGTCTTGCAGCGCACCCGCGGCACGGACGTGATGCTCCTCTTGGAGAACACGACCGGCGCCGGCCACTGGCTGGGGGGCGTCTTTAAGGATCACGAGCGCGTCATGAAGAGCGTGCGGGACAGGCGGCGCCTGGGCGTCTGCGTCGATACCGCACACCTCTTCGGCGCCGGCTATGACATCCGCGAGCCGCGCGTCTTTGACGCGGTCCTCGACGAGATCGAGCGCCGCTGCGGCAGCAAGGCGGTCCGGGTCGTCCACGTTAATGATTCGTCCGGGGACCTGGGGTCTCTGGTGGACCGCCACGCGAGCATCGGCGAAGGCAAGATAGGTCAAAGGGCATTTTCGCATATCGTGAATCATCCGGGGCTGCGCCACGCCGCCTTCATCCTGGAGACACCCAAGTCCAGGCCGCGGGAGGACGCGACGAACCTGCGGCGCATCCGAAAACTGATCAAGTAGAGACTATGGAATTCGACTTCAAGAAGATCGAAGAGAAGTGGCACAAGAGGTGGCGCGAAGACGCGCTCTACCGCGTCCAGGCCGACCCCGGGCGGCCGAAGTATTATGTCCTGGAGATGTTCCCCTATCCGTCGGGCCGCATCCACATGGGCCACGTGCGCAATTACACCATCGGCGACGTGATCGCCCGCTACAAGATGCTCAGCGGTTTCAACGTCCTGCACCCGATGGGCTTTGACGCCTTCGGCCAGCCCGCCGAGAACGCCGCCATCAAGAACAGGACCCACCCGGAGAGCTGGACCCTGCAGTGTATCGACTGGATGAAAGAGGGACTCGTGCGCATGGGCTTTTCTTATGACTGGGCGCGCGAGGCGACCACGTGCCTGCCGGATTATTACAGGTGGAACCAGTGGATCTTCCTCAAGATGTTCGAGAAGGGGCTGGCGTACAAGAAGGCCTCGCCGGTGAACTGGTGCCCGAGCTGCGAGACGACGCTCGCCAACGAGGAGGTCGTGCACGGCGGTTGCTGGCGTTGTCAGACGGCCGTCGTCGAGAAGGACAACGAGAAATTCAAGGACTACATGCAGGCGCA
>CAZCSY010000016.1:0-17692 GCA_964501505.1 uncultured Planctomycetia bacterium | reverse complement strand
AGGACCTCGACCAGTGGTACCTGAAGATCACCGAGTACAGCGAGCGCTTGCTCGAAGACCTCAGACAGCTCGGCAACTGGCCTGAGCGCGTCGTGACGATGCAGAAGAACTGGATCGGCAAGAGCTTTGGCGTGGAGATCTTTTTCAAACTTGAGGATGGCCAGATCCTGCGCGTCTTCACGACGCGGGCGGACACGATCTTCGGCGCGACGTACGTGGTCCTGGCGCCGGAGCACCCGTTGGTCAACAAGCTCATCGCCGGCAAGCCAGAAGAAAAAGAGGTCTTGAAGTTTCTCGACAAGGTCAGCCGCGAAACCAGGATGGAGCGCATGGCCGGGGACGCGACGAAAGAAGGTCGCTTTACGGGCAGCTACGCGAGGAACCCGGTGAACGGCGAGAGGCTGCCCATCTGGGTCGCGGATTACGTCCTGATGGAATACGGCACGGGCGCCATCATGGCCGTGCCCACGCACGACCAGCGCGATTTCCTCTTTGCCAGGGAATACGGACTTGCGATGCGGGTCGTCATCCAGCCCAGGGGGGAGACGCTGACCGTCGAGACTATGGCGCAGGCCTTTGAAGAGGAAGGCGTCATGGTGAATTCCGGCCCCTTCGATAATCTCCCCAGCAACGAGGCCAAGAAGAAGATCGGTCGGTGGATGGAAGAGAAGATGATGGGTAAGCTCAGTGTCCACTGGCGGCTGCGCGACTGGCTCATCTCGCGCCAGCGCTACTGGGGTACGCCGATCCCCATGATCTATTGCAAGGCGTGCGGCGTGGTGCCGGTGCCCGAGAAGGACCTGCCCGTGGTCCTGCCCAGGGACGTCAAGATTTCCGGTGAGGGCGGCAGCCCCCTGGGTAAGGTTAAGAAGTTCGTCGAGACCGCCTGCCCGAAGTGCGGCAAGCCGGCGCGCCGCGAGACGGACACCATGGCGACCTTCTTCGACTCTTCGTGGTATTTCCTGCGCTACTGCTCGCCTAAGAACGACAAGGAGATCTTTGACCGCGATGAGGTCGCGTACTGGATGCCGGTCGACCAGTACATCGGCGGCATCGAGCACGCCATCCTGCACCTTTTGTATTCGCGCTTCTTCACGAAGTTCCTGAAGGACCTGGGGCTCGTGGCGTTCGTCGAGCCCTTCGACCGCCTCCTGACCCAGGGGATGGTCTTGAAAGACGGCGAGGTCATGTCCAAGTCCAAGGGGAACGTCGTCGATCCCGACAAGATCCTCGCCGAATACGGCGCCGATACCCTGCGTCTCTTTATCCTGTTTGCCGCGCCGCCCGAGGCGGAACTGGACTGGAACGACCGCGGCATGGACGGCGCCTGGCGCTTTTTGAACCGCGTCCTGCGCCTCGCACAGGCGGTGACGGACGCAGCGGGGAGTCCCCCGGACTCAGAGGGTATCCGCAGCGTCGTCAAGAAACGGCACCAGACCGTCAAGAAGGTCACCCGGGATATGGAGGGCGGTTTTAAATTCAATACGGCCATCTCGAGCGCCATGGAGATGGTCAATGAGATGTATAAGTTGTCCGTCGAGGAGCTCGCGTCCGCGCCGTGCCTTGAGGCCGTACGTTCTCTCGTTCTGCTCCTTGCCCCCTTCGTGCCGCACCTGGCCGAGGAGGCGTGGCAGATGCTGGGCGAGAAGGGGAGCATCTTTAAGGCCGCCTGGCCGGTGTACGACGAGGCGGCCCTGGCCGAGGACGTGGTCACCTACCCCGTCCAGGTCAACGGCAAGCTGCGCTCGCGCATCGAGGTGGCGGCAGATGCCGATGAGGCCGCCATCCGTACGGCGGCCCTCGAGGACGCCAAGACGCGTGAATGGATCGGCGGCAAGCCCGTCAAAAAAACCATCGTTATCCCCGGCAAGATGGTCAGCCTTGTGGTTTAGCCGCCGGGGGTAGAGTTTCCCGATGGACGTGGAAACAGTTTCGAACGTGTTCGGGAAGGCGTATGATACATCTGACTCTTCAGGAGAGGCGGGTACTGCTCTTTGCCGCGTTCGTCTTCGCGTTCGGGACGGGGTTGAGGTATTGGCAGAAGACGAAGGGGTGCAACCTTTGTCTCGTCGAGCTCTACTCGGACGAGGCCGCGTCCCCCGTGGTAGACGTGAACGCCGCGACGCGCCAAGAGCTCATCGCGGTGCCGGGGATCGGGGAGAAGACGGCGGACGCCATCCTGGACCTCAGGGACAAGCAGGGGCGCATCAGAGATCTCAGGGAACTTCTCGTCCTCAAGGGGATCTCCGAGAGCAAGGTCGAAGCCTTTAAAAAGTATCTTGTCGTGAAACAAAAGTGAGACGAAAAGGCTTTGATTCTTTTTGTCTTATTTGTCTGGGGCCTCTGTTTGGGGCCTTGCCTCAAGCAGGAAAGAACGGGTAAAAGACGAGGAGCCTTATGTTGACCTATGTGTTCAAGGCCGGGCCGATGATCCTGCCGATACTCGCGGCTTCGGTCTTCGGGCTGGCGATATGCCTCGAGCGTTTCTTCGTCCTGCGGCGCTTCGGCCGCCTGGACATGGAGCAGTTCTCAAAGGTCGCCTGCAACAAGGTTCTTTTGCAGAAGGCCGATGAGGCGATCGCGCTGTGCAAGAAGTACGGCGGGCATCCGCTCCCGGCCATGTTCGTCGCGGCCCTCGAGAACCGCGATCTGCCGCGCGATGAGCTCGAGAAGATGCTCGAGCGTATGGGTAACCATGCGGTGCACAACCTCGAGAAACGGCTGGGGGGACTGGCCGCGATCGTCGGGACCGCGCCGCTGATGGGGTTCCTGGGGACGATCACGGGCCTGATCGGCGCCTTCATGGCCTGGGAGAAGGCCGGCAGCGACATCACGGTGAGCGCTCTCGCCGGCGGGATCTACCAGGCGATGCTCACGACCGCTGCGGGTCTGATGATCGCGATCCCCTTCTACCTGTGCTACAACTTCTTTATCAGCCGCATCAAGTATTATGCGCACGAGCTGGGTAACTATTCCAGCCAGCTTCTGGAGGCGTTGGCGCGCGGGAGGCTGTTATGAGGATCGGCATGACCCGTCGGCACCTGGTGAGCCTCGAGTCCATCGCCATGACGGATGTCGTGCTGAATCTCTTTATCTTTTTTTTCATCTCCTTCAGTCTTCTGTATACCTTCGATCCGACGCGGGCCAAGCAGATCAAGGTAAACCTGCCCACGGCCAAGAACGTCATGGCGCCGGATAAAAAAAGGTCGGATGTCGTAGAGATCACCCTGTCCGGCGAAGGCCCCGTGTATCTGGGGGCGGACGTGGTGACCCTCGTGGACCTCGAGACACAACTCAAAGAGCGCAGACAGACGCAGCCGGACCTGGCCGTCTTTGTGCGCGTGGACCGTCTGGTGCCCTTCAAGAACCTCGTCGGGGTCCTGGACGTCCTGAACGGGCTGGGCCTGGAGCACCTGCGCATCGCGGCCCAGCAGGAAAAGTAGCCCTTTGCCTTAACGGGGCGCCCCTCCCGTAACGCTCTCCCGCACCCCCTCATCCTTTCGCCTCTTTTCCGAACCCTTTCGTCTTTTTTTGAACCTGATAGTGATTGTCGCCGGCGTGCGGCGGCCGTCATCCCATTTTGGATGATAAAACGTCTGTTTTCCATCCGTCGTTTCCGCGGTCCTTTCATCCCGCCGCTCGTGCCCGTCGTGCTTGCGTATTCTTTGGGGATCCTGGCGCAGGGTCGGTTCGACGGGCCGACGGGACTGCCGGCCGTCTTGTTGTTCTTGTCGCTCGCGCCGGCGCTGGTCTTTATCAGGAAGCCGGTGCCAAGTATCTGCCTCTTGCTGGCCGCCTTTTTTTTCATCGGCGCCCTGAGGATAGAGGAGACATCCCTCTTGCATCCGCGCCATATCGGTCGCATGACGCCGGCAAAAAGCAGAAGAGTGCGTCTCGGCGGCGTGGTGGTCTCCTCTCCCAAAGAGACCCGCCTCTTTAAGACATACGTCCTGCGCGTGGAGCGCGGCTGGGATAAGGAGGGTAACGCCGTGCCGCTCACCGGCGACGTGTGGGTGCGCGACTACCGCAAGACAGACGGCGTGCTCGGCGAGAAGCTGGTCGTCCGGGGCAGGCTCTACAGGCCGCGCCGGCCTTTTGCCGAGGCCTTAGCGCGACGCAACATCTATTCCATCCTGAGCGTCGGCAGGCGTGGTGAGATCAGAAAGGAAGGCAAAGGCGTCCGGCCCTGGTCGTTTCTCCTCATCCGCAAAAGGCTGGCCAAGGGCATCTCGGACAACTTTGACGGCGTGACGGCACCGCTCTTACGGGCGATGATGCTCGGCGAGAAACAACTCGTGCCTGCGCCGGTCAAGAAGGCGATGATCGCCGCCGGGACGTGGCACATCATGGTGGTCAGTGGCTTTCACACCGCTTTCGTGGCGGGCATGGTCTTTTTGTTCCTGAAGGTCCTCAGGGTCCCCGGCCGCACGCGGCTGGCCTTGAGCATGGCGGCGGTCATCTGTTACTGCGTCATGACGGGGGCGGCGGTCTCCGTCGTGCGCGCGACCATCATGACCGTCGCCTTCCTTTATACTTTTATGAGGGAGCGTCACCCGCTCTTCTGGCACGTCCTGGCCCTGGCCGCCTTCGCGATCCTCGCAGGGGATCCGCGCGCGCTGTTCTCTATCAGCTTCCAACTTTCTTTCGTGAGCGTGATCTCTATTGTCTGGCTCTTTCCGCGGCTGGACCCGGCACCCTGGCTCCGGAAGAGGTGGCGGCCGTCGCACCCCCTTTTTTCTATTTTGCGCTACCCGCTCAGCTGGGCGGCGGTGTCGTTGAGCGCTTGGATCGGCACAGCGCCCCTGATCGCCGCTTCCTTCGGGGTCGTCTCCCTGTACGGCGTCGTGGCCAACATCGTCGCCGTGCCGCTGGCCATGGCGACCATCGGCAGCGGCTCCCTGGCGGTATGCCTGGGTCTGTTCTCTTACCGGCTGGCCGCGCCGGCGGCGGCTGCCTGCGCCTTCTTCCTCAAGGCGCAGGTCGCCTGGAGCTCGTGGATAGCCGGCTGGCCTTTTGCCCAGGTGCGCCTGTCCTTGCCCGGGGGTGGGGGGCTGATCGTGTTCTATCTCCTCCTGGCGCTTGGCGTTTCGTGGCTGTCCAAAAGGCGGACGAGGCAAGGTCATGGGGGAGATAAAACTTCTTGCAGGAAGTAGGGGGTTTTGTTACAATTAGACCCCGTAATCCGAACGATATGCCGATGTAGCTCAGTTGGTAGAGCAGCGCTTTCGTAAAGCGCGGGTCGAGGGTTCGAGTCCCCCCATCGGCTTTATCTTTTGGGGGAACCTTTGGTGTCCATCCCGCCTTCGCAAGGGGCCCGGATCCGCCGCCTTGCTTCGGTGGGATGTCGCTGAATCGTACATTTTGGTGCTCCATGGCTCGATTCCGCCAGATCGTCCGGAACCGCAACTTCTCTCTCCTCTGGATTTCTCAGATCATCTCCCAGTTCGGCGACCGCCTGAATCAGATGGCGCTCCTCGCCCTCGTCTACCGCTTTGCTCCCGGTTCCACCACCCAGATCGCCAAGCTCATGGCCTTCACCATCATCCCGGTCTTCGTGATCGGGCCGATGGCCGGCGTGTACGTGGACCGGTGGGACCGGCGGCGCACCATGGTGGTTGCCGATTTCCTGCGGGGCCTGCTCGTCTTGTCCATTGCGTTTTATTTCCTAAAGGCAGATGTGGTGTGGCCGGTGTACGTCGTCGTCTTCCTGGTCTTTTGCGTCAGCCGTTTTTACGTGCCGGCGAAGATGGCGATCATTCCGGATATCGTCAAGACCGATGACCTGCTCCTGGCCAATTCTCTCGTGAGCACGACGGGCATGGTCGCCGCGATGATGGGCTTTGGCATCGGCGGCGTCCTCGTGAGCCTGGTGGGAGCGAGGGGCGGCTTCATCATCGACGCGTCCACGTTTCTCATCGCGGGGCTGATGATTTTCTTTGTCAGCGCCAAGGCCAGGCAGGCGCCCAAGAGAGAAGAGATCCTGGAGGTCGGCAAGGAGATCATGGCCGTCGTGCGCAAGTCTGTCTTCCAGGAGATCAGGGAGGCGGTGCTCTTTCTGCGGAACCAGCCGCAGCTGCGCTCCTGCTTCGGTGTCCTCTTTTTCCTTTGGGCTGCCCTGGGCGCGGTTTACGTGGTGGCCATCGTCTTTGTCCAGCAGACCTTTGGCTCGGCGACCCGCGAAATCGGACTCCTGGTGGCGGGGCTGGGACTGGGGCTGTTCCTGGGGGCGCTGGCGTACGGCCGTCTGGGCCAGCAGAAGAGCGGCTTCAAGACAATTTTTGTTTGTGTTTCCGGAGGCGGCGTGGTATTATTCGGCTTCCTGTCTGTGGTGATGAAATATTCTAACTTAATGTTGGCCATCGGGTTAGCGTTCATCTTAGGGTTGGTCATCTCCCCGATTATGGTGATTTCTCAGACCCTCATCCATCAGTTGACCGACACCTCCATGCGGGGCCGGCTCTTCAGCTCTCTAGAGATCATCGTCCATTTTGCTTTTCTTTTGAGCATGCTTATCGCCGCGCCGCTGGCCGACCGCATCGGCCCGGTGACGATCCTTATGGTGGTCAGCTTTCTCTTGATGGCCATGGGGCCGATCGGGTTCTTCTTAAGAAATGATAAAGCTCGAGGAACATAAACACGAGACACAGGATAAGGCGATCGAGACCGCGCCGGTGCCGGCGTCGGTCATCATCCCTTTGCTGCAGCATCTGGGTAAACCCCTGGACGTCGTCAAGGTGAAGGCAGGCGATACCGTCAGGCGCGGCCAGTGCCTGGCGACGTCCGACAAGGGCGTCTTTGCGCCCGTGCACGCCTCCATCTCCGGAAAGGTCTTGGCCATCGCGACGCAGCCACACCCCTTGACCGGTACCTGCCGTGCGGTGGTCATCGAGGGCGACGGCGAGGATGCACCCTGCGACGGGATAGAGCCGCGTTCCCCCGAGGCGGTGGACGCTTTGAGCATCGATGAGATTCGCCGTATCGTCTTTGAGGCGGGCATCGTGGGGTTGGGCGGCGCCGCCTTCCCGACCCACATCAAGCTCAATCCTCCCGGTCCCATCGATACCTTTATCCTGAACGGCGCCGAGTGCGAGCCGTACCTGACGGCCGATTACCGGTTGATGGTCGAGAAGACCGACGCGATCGCCAAGGGGATGAAACTCCTCTTGAAGGTTCTCAACCCTCGAGAATGCATCATCGCTATCGAAGACAACAAGCCCGAGGCGATCAGGCTCTTTCGCGAGCGCGCCGCGGCCTTCGCCTGGAAAGTCGTGGTTCTGAAGACAGCCTATCCCCAGGGGGGAGAGAAGCAGGTTATCAAGTCGTGCCTGAAGCGCGAGGTCCCGTCGGGAAAGCTGCCTTTTGACATCGGCGTGGTGGTGCATAACGTCGCCACGGTGTACGCGGTCTACGAGGCCGTCTATGCCGGCAAGCCCCTTTACGAGCGCGTGGTGACGGTCGCGGGGCCGTGCCTGGTCCATCCCAAGAATCTTCTTGTGCGGGTAGGCACGCGCGTGCGGGACCTGGCCCAGCAGTGCGGCCCGCTGGTGAAAGAGCCCAGGAAGATCGTGATGGGCGGCCCGATGATGGGCGTGGCCCAGTTCACCATGGAGAGTCCTGTCATCAAGGCGACGAGCGGCGTGCTCTTTTTTGACGAGGCGGGGGCGAGGGAAGAGGAAGAAGAGACCTGCATCCGGTGCGGGGAATGCGTGGAGCATTGTCCGGTCGGATTGAACCCGAGCATGATCGCGCTTGCCATCGCCAAGAACAAATTGGACCTGGCGCAGGAGTACGGCATCATGGATTGTATCGAGTGCGGCCTGTGCGCGTGGGCGTGCCCGGGCCGGCGCAACATCGTGCAGGCGATTAAGACCGCGAAGGCGAGGATCAAGAGTGGCAAAAAGTAATTACCTGCGCTATGCGCTCACGTTGGCGGTGATCTGTTTGGGGGCGGCGGGATTGTTGAGCGTTGTCCACCGCGCGACCCAGCCGAAGATCGTCGCCCAGCGCCTGGCCGGGGAGCAGGAGAGTCTGAAAGACGTCTTTCCCGGAGCTGCGGCGTTTGAGCCTGTCCGGGAGGGCGGGGAGATCCTGTATTACAACGCCCTCGACGGGAACAAGAGGGTGTTGGGGTATGCCTTTAAGGCCGTGCGGCACGGTTATTCGAGCGACATCGTGACGATGGCGGGGATAAGGCCCAACGGCACGATCGTGCGTATCAAGGTTCTCTCCCAGAATGAGACCCCGGGCCTGGGCACGCGCATCGCCGAGGTGATCCAGAAAGAGACGCTCTGGGACGTGTTGTTGCGCAGGGTGAAGGTTTTCTCCAGGCCGCGACCCTGGTTCCAGGAGCGCTTTGACGGCCGGGACGCCGCCGCGCTCGATGAGACCGTTGACGCGATAACCGGCGCCACGATCTCCTCGCGCGCCGTGATCGATTCGGTGCAGGAGAGGGCGCACGAGGTACTGCAACAGGTGAGGGATGGCCGATAAATATTTTGTCTCAGCCGCGCCGCACTTTCACAAGAAAGACGAGTCCGTCGCCCGGATCATGTGGACGGTGAACGTCGCGTTGGTTCCGGTTGCGGTGATGGGCGTCGCTATCTTCAGGTGGTGCGCGCTGGGCGTGATGCTGACCGCGGTCCTCTCGGCGGTCATCACCGAGGCCGTGATTCAGCGCGGCCGGGGACAGCGCGTCACGGTCCGGGACGGCAGCGCGTTCATGACCGGGCTGCTCCTGGCCTTCAATCTTCCGGCGCACGTCCCGTTGTGGCTACCCGTCGTCGGCAGCGTCTTTGCGATCGCCATCGGCAAGCAGGCCTTCGGCGGCCTGGGCCGTAACATCTTCAACCCGGCGCTCGCCGGCCGGGCCTTTCTGATGGCGGCCTGGCCGCAGCACATGACGACGTTCACGAGGCCCTTCGCGGTCGATGCCGTGACGCAGGCGACGCCGCTGGTCCTCCTCAAGGAAGGCAAGGCCCTCGGGCTCGCCGACATGGGGCTGAATCATTTTGATCTCCTCCTGGGTTTTCGCGGCGGCTCGCTCGGTGAGGTGTGCGCCCTGGCGCTGGTCCTGGGCGGGGTGTATCTCTTGTGGCGCGGCATCATCACGTGGCATACGCCGGTAACCTTCATCCTGACGGCCGGGCTCTTCGGCTGGGTCTTCGGCGCACCGCAGGGATTTTTTCAAGGGGACTTTCTCTTTCAGATATTAAGCGGCGGCCTGCTCTTGGGCGCCATTTACATGGCGACGGATTACGTCACCTCGCCGATCACGAAGAAGGGGCAGCTCATCTTCGGGGTCTGCTGCGGCCTGTTGACGGGCGTCATCCGGCGCTGGGGCGGGTATCCGGAAGGCGTGTGTTATTCGATTCTTTTTATGAACGCGGCGGTGCCGTTGATCGACCGTTTTGCGCAGCCGCGCAGGTACGGGGTGAAAAAGTGAATCTCAGGGAGAAAAAGTGAAGCGGCTGGCACGCGAGTTCACCAAAGGGATCATCGCGGAGAACCCGATCTTCTTCATGGTCCTGGGGCTGTGCCCGGCCCTCGCCGTGTCGACGAGCGTGACGAACGCCGTCGGCATGGGGTTGGCCGCGACCTTCGTCCTGGTGTGCTCGAACATGATCATCGCGCTCGTGCGGCGCCGGATCCCGGACAAGATCCGCATCCCGTGCTTCATCGTGATCATCGCGACGTTCGTCACGATCGTCGAGATGATCCTTGAGGCCTTCGCGCCGGCGCTGGACCGTTCGCTTGGCATTTTTGTCCCGCTTATCGTCGTCAACTGCATCATCCTGGGTCGCGCCGAGGCCTTTGCCTCGAAGAACCCGGTCCTGCCGTCGATCGCCGACGGCCTGGGCATGGGTCTTGGTTTTCTGGTGGCGCTGGTCACGATCGCGTTTTTCAGGGAGACGCTGGGCAGCGGCAAGCTGATGGGCTTGAGCCTTTCGCATCGCTTTGAGCCGGCTTTGGTCATGGCGCTGGCGCCCGGCGCGCTTCTCGTGGTGGGTCTTTTGATAGGAGGATTACGGTGGGTCAGGTCGTTGCGATCATCCTAGGCAACATCCTCATCAACAACTTCATCCTCTTTAAATTTCTGGGGCTGTGCCCCTTCCTGGGGGTGTCGAAGCAGACCAGGCCCGCCTTCAGCATGGGCCTGGCCGTTACCTTCGTCATGGTCTCTTCGGGTCTCATCACGTGGCTCGCGTACCGGTTCCTCCTGTTGCCGTTCCACATCGAGTACATGCGCACGGTGACGTTTATCCTTGTCATCGCCACGTCCGTGCAGTTCATCGAGATGGTCATCCTGAAGCTCTCGCCGCCGCTCTACCGCGCCCTGGGGATTTATCTGCCCTTGATCACGACCAACTGCGCGATCCTGGGCGTGACGGTGTTGAACGTGCAGGATTTCTTCGTCCCCGGCAAGGGGCCGGCCGTCGGGAGCCTGCCGTTGTCCCTCTTGCAGGCCTTCTGCGCCGGTGTGGGCTTCTTGTTCGTGCTCCTCTTGATGTCAGGCATCCGCGAGCGCCTGGAGCTCGCCGAGGTGCCCGAGTCGCTGGAGGGCCTGCCTGTCGCATTCATCACGGCGTCGCTGATGGGCCTGGCCTTCATGGGCTTTTTAGGTCTGAAGATATAGTCGTCGCTAGCGGCCGGCCGTCCCTGACGGTGATTCCATGGAAACCATGCAAAACATCTTTATTCCAATGTTGGCTTTGGGGGGGTTGGGGGTGCTGTTTGGGCTCAGCCTCGCGTATGCGGCCAGGAAGTTTCACGTGCCCATGGACCCCAGGCTCGAGCACATCATCAAGAGCCTCCCGGGGGCGAATTGCGGGGCGTGCGGCAGGGCGGGATGCGCCGGGTTTGCGCAGTCACTCTTGAGCGGGGAATTGAACCTGGCCTCGTGTTCCGTGATGGCCCAGGAGAACAAGCAGAGCCTGGCTGAATATCTTGGCTTGAGCCTGGAGCATCAAGCGAAGAAGGTCGCGTGCCTCCATTGCAACGGCGGCAACAAGGCCAAGGACAAGTATCTCTACGACGGGATGAAGGACTGCCTGGCGGCGAGTCTGCTCTTGGGCGGACAGAAAGAGTGCGCCTTCGGGTGCCTGACGTACGGCACGTGCGTGCGGGCGTGCCCGTTCGGCGCGATCGAGATGACCGGCGAGGGTTATCCGCGCATCATCGAGGAGAAGTGCACGGCCTGCGGCGTGTGTGTCAACGTCTGTCCCAAACACCTCTACACGCTCATCCCGGGCGAGAAGACGGCGGCGCGCATCTACGTCGCCTGCTCGTCCCTGGACGCGGGCAAGACCGTCATGCACGTCTGCGGGGTGGGCTGCATTGCCTGCCGTAAGTGCGAGAAGGCCTGCCCGCACGGCGCGATCAAGGTCGTGGACAATTTGGCGCGCATCGATTATTCGAAGTGCACCGGCTGCCTGGAGTGTGTCAAGGTCTGCCCGACTAAGGTCATCAAGGTCAGGGGGGAGGGGGCATGAAAAACTTAGCCGTTTTGGCATCAGGCCGCGGGACCAACCTGCAGGCGATCATCCATAGCGTCAAAAAGGGTTTCATCAAGGCGGACCTCGTTCTCGTGATCAGCGACCGGAAAAAGGCCTTTGCCCTGAAAAGGGCCCGGCGGGCCGGCATTGAGGCTCTCTACGCCGACCCCAAGAGGTTCTCGAGCCGTGAGGCCTACGACAGATACCTCGTCGGGACGTTAAAAAAAGCGCGGGTGGACTACGTGATCCTCGCGGGTTTCATGCGGATCCTCAGCCCCTCTTTCATCCGCGCCTATAAGAACAAGATCCTCAACATCCACCCCGCGCTCCTGCCCGCCTTCAAGGGGGTGGATGCCATTCCGCGGGCCTATCGTTACGGCGTCAAGGTGACCGGCGTGACCGTGCACCTTGTCGACGAGGCGACGGACCACGGCCCCATCATCCTTCAGGAGCCCGTGCCCGTCTCGGACACGCAATCCGTCGCCGAGCTCGAGGCCCGGATCCACCGGGTCGAGCACCGTCTCTACCCGCAGGCGATCGCGCGCCTCTTATCCGGGACCCTAAAGGTCAAGGGTCGCCGGGTCCTGTCCCGTTAGGCCGGTTATCAATCGCGAAATTCCGGAAGGTCGATCTTGATCTTTTTGAGGTCGTCAGGGGAGAGCCGGACCTTGTCTGCGGCGAAGCTGTCGTTGAGTTCAAGGGCCTGGAACTTGTCGTAGTAGTCGTACGTCTTGATGACCTGCGCCGCGATCATCTTCATCCATTCGATCGGCGGCCGCTCTCTGGCGTTCGGCACCTGGTCATAGCGCTTTTTCACGAATTCGACGTTTATCTTAAGGACGCCGAATTTTTGCGACCAGGACGTCGAGCGGATCTCGTAGAGGCCCGTCAGGTCTGCGTCCTGGGCGAAGCGGCTCTTGACGCGGTGGATGATCTGCAGGCAGATGAACTCGTCGAACGGGACGTCATAAAAACGCCGCGTGGCGCCCGTCGTGTCGTTGTGTCCCTCCGGATTGATGCCCACGTCGCGGATACTGCGCATGAAGTATTCTCCCCGTGAGAACCGCTCGAGCATCGCCTCCTTTAGGTCCGGCACATACTCCATCGCGATGAATTCGAGGCCCATGTATTTGATGTCGGCGGCGACAAAGACGAGGAAGTCCAGGTGCGCGTCGGTGCTCAGCGCCATCCGGTGCACGACCGTGATGACCTTGCTGAAGCGCTCGAGGGCCGGTACCTGCCACGTCATCTTTTCTTCGTCGATCAGGTCCTGCGTCGGCATGTAGACCCAGAGCGTCTTGCCGACGATCGTGGCGGTGACATCGACCCCATCCTCTTCGCGGACCATTTCCGGGATCTGCCGGGTGAGGGTGGCGGCGGGGTACGTGGCCTGACAGGCACACAGCCCCGTCGCGGCCATCGAGGCGCAGCAGAAGAAGAGGAAGGCGCGATGAAAACCGTTACGGCGTCGCAGGGGGCGGGGTGAGGTTGGCTTTGGATTTGTTGAATTCTTTAAAGATCTCATCGATTTCGTCGTATTCGAGTTCTTCGCGCTTGAGAAGCTCATTGGCGAAGCGGTCCAGGAGCGCCATCTCCCGGCGCAGGAGGCTCTCCACCTCGGCGAGGCACGTCTGGAAGATCTTTTGCGTTTCGGCGTTCAGTTCCCGTTTGATCTGTTCGGAGAGTTGCTCCGGGGGGATGACGCTGAAGTCGCCGTAGTGCTTGTCGTCCATCCCCAGGCGCCAGACCATCGTGTGGGCCATCTTCGTGGCGTTCTGGAAGTCCACGGCCACGCCGTCCGAGGTGGTGTTAAACTTGATCTTTTCGGCGACATAGCCCGACAGGAAGACCTTGATGTTCGCGAGGTACCGCTCGCGGTTGGACGTGAAGATTTCCTCGCGCGGCTGGTGGGCCACCATCCCCAGCGAGCCGCGCCGGGCGATGATGGAGGCCTTGAAGACGTCGTCCGTCGGGTGCAGGAGGTACAGGACGATGAGGTGGCCGGCCTCGTGGTAGGCGACGAGACGCCTTTCTTCCTTCGTCATGTGCTTGCGGTGTTTGATGCCGAGCTCGATGCGCTCCATCGCCTCGGAGAGGTCCTTGTGTTCGATGATCTCGCGCTTGTTGCGCAGGCAGATGATGGAGGCCTCCTTGACGATGTTCTCGATCTCCGCCGGGGTCTTGTAGACGGCCTGTCGGGCCAGCTTGCCGATGTCGATCTTGGGGTCGTACTTGACCTTGTCGAGGTAAAACTTGAAGATCTCCTCGCGACCCTGCAGGTTGGGCCGTTCGACGTAGATCTTCCTGTCAAAGCGCCCCGGCCGCAGGAGGGCGGGGTCGAGGATCTCTTCGGGGGAGTTGGTGGCGCTGATAACGACGACGTTCTCTTTTTCGTTCTGGAGGCCGTCCATTTCGACGAGGAGCTGGTTCAGGGTCGTGTTGGTTTCCTGGCCGCTCATGAAGCTGAAGGTGCGTGTGCGGCCGATGGCGTCCACTTCGTCGATGAAGACGATGGCCCCGCCGTGGCCGTACGCCAGACGCCGCGCCTGCTTGAAGAGGCGCCGGACCCGACGGGCGCCGACGCCCACGAAGATCTCCGTGAATTCGCTGGCCGACAGGGACAAGAACGGCAGTCCCGCCTCGGTGGCGATGGCCTTGGCCAGGTACGTCTTGCCGCACCCCGGCGGCCCGATCATGAGAAGCCCCTTGATGATTTTGCCGCCGACGCGGTCCACCGCGGTGTGGTCTTTAAGGAGATGGACGACCTCCAGGGCTTCTTCTTTGGCCTCTTCGATGCCCAGGACCTCGGAAAACTTGACGTTGACGTTGGAGCTCTTGACGGACTTCTTGTCGATGTGACCGAAGCGGCCGAAGAGCAGGGAGACGTAGATGATGGCCGAGATCGCCGAGGCCAGGATCCACATCATGATCTGGATCGGCAGCTGGGCCAGCTGCATCTTGCGGTAGAAGGACTCCAGGCCCATGAAGCCGATGACGGACAGGAACACGAGGATCACCACAGAGGCGACGACCGTCACGGCGATCCAGTGGTCCTTGAGGAAGGCGAGGATCTTTTTGTCGAGCCTCTTGAACCTGTTGGGATTGAACATTGGCTTAAACACAGTAGATAGAAGATAGCATAAATAGGGGAGAGTGTCAACGCCGCCGCGCCCGGGTGCACGTCGCCGCGCCGGGGGTGGATGCCGCTGCGCCCGGGGTGCGCGCCCGGGCCGCAGGAGCCCGCCTCATTCCCGCGTTCCAGCCCTTTGCCCCTTGACGCCCCTGGGGGTTTGTGATAATCTTTTGGCCTGCGTGCGGGCCGAAGAAAGCGTGTTGAGGCTAAAGAAACGGCGTTGAGGCCGAAGAAACCGCGTTGAGGCCGAAGAAACCGCGTTTCGGCCGGGCTCACGGGAGCGGAGAACCCGGTCTCTCGAGTCCCTCGCGGAGCGAACGCGGGGAGCAGGGTCCCGCCGATGTTCAGGCGGATGGTGTGGAAGGATAAGGATGTTATCTTTACGGGATAGGTGGAGCTGGTAAAGGGGGTATCATGGTGGTTATCAAGAAGTTGCTGGCGCGCGAGGTGTTGGATTCAAGGGGGAATCCGACGGTGGAGGCGGATGTCGTGTTGGACAACGGTATCGTCGGTAGGGCGATTGTCCCGTCGGGCGCATCCACCGGAGAGCATGAGGCGCTGGAGCTGCGCGATGGCGACAAGGCGCGCTACCTGGGTAAGGGGGTGACCAAAGCGGTCGCCAACATCACCGGCCCCATCGCCCAGAAGGTCGTGGGCAAAGAGCCGCTCTTCATGGAGCTCGACAAGCTGATGCTCGCGATCGACGGCACCCCGAACAAGGCGACGCTGGGCGCCAACGCGATCCTGGCGGTCTCCATGGCCGCGGCCAAGGCCCAGGCGCAGGTCGAGCATAAGCCCTTGTATAAGTACCTGGGCGGCAAGGCCGCAACAATCCTGCCTATCCCCATGATGAATATCCTCAACGGCGGGCTCCATGCCGATAACAACCTGGATTTTCAGGAGTTTATGATCATGCCGATAGGGCTGCCGACCTTTAAGGAGGCGCTCCGGGCGGCGGCCGAGACCTTCCATCACCTTAAGTCCATCCTTAAGGCGAAGAAGCTCTCCACGTCCGTCGGGGATGAAGGCGGCTTTGCGCCGAACCTCCAGTCGAACGCCGAGGTGCTGAGGTTAATCCTGGATGCCATCGCCGCCGCAGGCTACGAGCCCGGCAAAGACATCGCCCTGGCCCTGGACGCGGCCGCCACTTCGTTCTATAAAGACGGCGCGTACCTCTTGGAGGGTAAGCCCACGAGCGCCGAGGACATGATCGCCGTCTATGCCAAGATGTTGGAGAAGTGTCCCATTGTCTCCATTGAGGACGGTCTGGCCGAGGACGACTGGGAGGGCTGGAAGAAGCTCACCGGGGCGCTGGGGGGACGGGTCCAGATCGTTGGCGACGACATCTTCGTCACCAACGTCAAGCGTCTCCAGCGCGGGATCGATGAGAAGGTCGCCAACTCCATCCTTATCAAGGTAAACCAGATCGGCTCCATGAGCGAGACCCTGGATGCCATCGAACTGGCCGGCGACAACGGCTATTCGGCGGTCATCTCCCACCGCAGCGGCGAGACCGAGGATACGACCATCGCGCACCTGGCCGTGGCCACGGGCGTGGGCCAGATCAAGACGGGTTCGCTCTCCCGCACGGACCGCGTCGCCAAGTACAACGAGCTCCTGCGTATCGAAGAGGAGCTGGGTCCGGCGGCGGTCTATGCCGGCACGCTCTGGCCGGCGGTCTTCGGCAGGACATAAGAACGGCGGTCGGCCCCGGCGCCCGCCTCGCGTGAAACATGTTGAAAAGCCTGCGGTTTTATATTATCATAGGGATACTTCTCTTGATCTTCCTGCCCGGCTTTTCCAAGATCCAGGAGCTCAAGGGCCGTCTCCGGGAGGCGCAGACGAAGCTCAAGGAGACGCAGCGGCACAACGCCGCGCTCGAAGAGCGCATCGCCCAGCTGAGGAACGACGACGATTCCATGGAAATGGTGGCACGCGAACGCCTGGGCGTGGTCAAGAGGGGCGAGACCGTCATTAAGATCATCCGCGCGGGTGCGAACGAGACGACCGAGTCGCCGGAGTAGTTTTTGTTCTTTGACAGATTGTTCTCCCGATATCCTTCCCTAACAATCTGTCCGGAAAGCATATCGCGGGGTGGAGCAGCCTGGTAGCTCGCAAGGCTCGATGGACACCAAACTCAAAGCAGATGTGGCGGAATCGGTGGTCGTTACGGAACTCCTGAAGAGAGGATTCCGGGTTTTACGGCCCGTTGGAGATCGATTGCCCTATGATGTGGCAGTGGATCTTCAAGGCAGACTGCTGCGCATCCAGGTGAAGAGCGCTTGGTACAATAAAAAAGACGCCTGTTACGTTGTTGATGCGCGTCGTACCAAGACGAATCGCCGAAGGATGCTGCGGCAGAGGTATGACGGCCGAGATTTCGATTTCGCTATCATCTATCTGCCGGACATCCATGTGTTTTACGTGATGCCTCAGGAGGATTTCAACGGTTACCGTAGCACGGTGACTTTCGTGGAATCAGCCAAGCGGCAGCGTAAACCGACTTCCGCATCATTCAGGGAGTCCTGGAGTTTGTTGTCTAATGGGTCCCCCAGCCGGCAACGGCTGGTGGAAAACCTGTCAAATTCGGTGAAGCCCTCGGCTTAAGCCAAGGTAATACCGAGCCAAGCCTGTCACGAAGAGTGACAGGAAGGTGTAGAGACTAGTTGGCAGGGATCCCTGAAAGGGGATTAAGGGATAGTCCAGACTACAAATCCCGGCATCGCGCCGGGAGCAGCGAAAGCTGTAGTAGTAAAGCATAACCTTGAGGTCGTCAGTTCAAATCTGACCCCCGCAACCATCACCGTCTCTCAAGGACTCCGACGAGAGACAGCAAAATCCCCGACGGTAACAAGCCGTCGGGGATTTTTTATCTGGCGACACGTCAAAAGGTTGTGTCGTCTGTTTTTTCTCGTCGGGCCGTTTGCATTTTTCCCGGATTACGCGCTTCAGAATCCCGCGAATTCTCGTCGGAAACGGCTCCCTTTGCGCCGAAATGTATCCGAATGTGCCCTTAGTTAATGGTTTCTAGTTAATGATATTATCGCCGATATGTGCGTCTAATGAT